>DASZPQ010000001.1:0-1861 GCA_035550275.1 Gaiellaceae bacterium
CGCGCAGCGACCGCGCGCGCTCGATCTCAGCTGCGCCGATCTCCTCGGTGACGAGGATCGTGCCGCCGAGCCCGGTGAGCGCCACGTCGATCACCCGCTGCTCGGGATAGAACCGACGCCCCAGCGACGCGTCCACGAGCCCGATCCGCTCCCGCAGCGCCTGCATCGGCGTCCTGCCGAGCCGCCCGCCGAGGATCGTCGCGCTCCCGCTGCTCGGGCGGTTCTGCGCCGAGGCGATCCGAAGCAGGGTCGTCTTCCCCGCTCCATTCGGCCCGATCACACCCCACTGCTCGCCCTGGCCGACCGTCCAGTCGATCTCGCGCAGGAGAAACCGCTGCTCGCCCCCGACGTGTTTCCAGACGCTGACCCGTTCGAGGACGACGGCCCGCTCGCACGCGACGGGCAGGGCGCCGCTGATGCTGACCGCAGACATTGAGATCACTTTATGGACCGCTGCACGAGCGAGCCGGTCGATCTACAATCGCAGCATGTTCCTGCGCACGGGCACCCTCGCAGCGGTGATCTCGGTCGGACTCCTGGCGAGCTGCTCGTTTGCCTTCGCGGGCCAGCGCGCCGCGACCTCGTGCAGCACGAAGGGGCTCGCGTTCTCGGCCGGGAAGAACGCGAGCTACAAGGTCGTCCAGCTCGGCGCGGAAGGGGTGGCGTGCTCGAAGGCGCGCACGATCGCTCAGAAGCTCGCTCTGCAGCTGCTGCACGGAAAGCCCGTCTCGATCGACGGTGTTTCCGGCCTTGCGATGTCGACGCTCTCCATCGGCAGCGGCCCTGCGAAGACCCAGGTCTCGCTCACGTATTCGAACAAGGGAAAGATCACCGTGTCGCTGAGCGGATCAGGAGCCCCGTCGTCGGGCACGCAGATCCCGAACGACCCATTCCCTGCCGACCCGTTCCCGTCGGATCCCTTCCCGAGCATTCCGTCACCGAGCAGCCCGTCGCCGAGCAGCCCGTCGTCCGGCAACGGGCACACGATCACCGTCTGATCCGGCTTACGGGCCGGTCGCGGTTCCGTGCGCCGTGATCACGGTCACCTGACCGGTCGCTGAGGCGGACACCGTCGCGGTGACCTTCGTCGCCGACACCGACGTGATCGTCGCGCCGGCGGAGCCGACCTTCACGATCGCGGCGCCGGTCAGGTTCTTGCCCAGAATCGTCACGTGCCCGGCAGCCACCGCAACGTGCGAGATGGTCGGCGCGCCGCTCGCGAGGGTCGAGTGGAAGATGTAGGCCGAACCGGGGCCGGTGCCTTCAGACGTTCCGATCAGGGCGGTGTCGCCCCCGGGGGTCAGCGCCATCGTCTGGCCGAAATCGATGCTGCCGAGCGTCGGCAGCTGCGCCTCCTGCTTCCAACCGCTTGACGTGCGAGCGTACTGCCAGACCTCTCGGTACCCAGCCGTCGCGCCACCGATCAGCGCCGTGCTTCCCCCCGCGGCCAGCGAGAGCGTCGATCCGAAGCCGCTCGTCGCCCCGTCCGGGTCGTCGAGCACGAGCTTCGGCCCCACCGCTTTCCAGGCCGAGCCGGACCGTGCGAACGTCCAGACCGCGCCCGGGAAGGCGGGCGCGCCGCCATCCTGGTCGCCGCCGATCAGCGCCGTGCCCCCGTCTGCGGACAGCGCGACGGTACGACCGAAGCCTGAAGCGACTCCTCCGGGCCCCGTCAGCTTCCCGCCTTGCTGCTTCCACGCCGACCCCGCACGCGCGAAGACCCAGGCGGCGCCGGCGTTCGTGGCGTTTCCTGCACCGTCGGTGCCCGCCGTGTCGGAAGGCCCGCCGATCAGCGCCGTCGAGCCGTCCCACGCGAGCGCGACGCTCCAGCCGAAGTCACCTCGGCCACCTTCGTCGGAGG
>DASZPQ010000002.1:0-34890 GCA_035550275.1 Gaiellaceae bacterium
TGGGGATCAGACGGTGCTTCCGGCGGGGTTGGAGATTACGGCGTCGTCGGGGAGTAAGACGTATGGGTCGGCTCCGACGACTCCGACGGCGAGCTACTCAGGCTTTGTGAATGGTGAGACGTTTGCTGATTTGGCCACGGCACCTACGTGTGTGAGCTCGGTGACTGCGACGACTGCGGTGGGTGCGCATAACGGTGCGAACAACTGCTCGGGCGCGGTTGATTCGAACTACGCGATCTTTTATGTGGCTGGGAACCAGACGGTGAATCCGGCCCCGTTGCAGATCACGGCTTCGTCGGGGAGTAATACGTACGGGTCGGCTCCGACGACTCCGACCGCGAGCTACTCAGGCTTTGTGAATGGCGAGAGTTCGTCGGCGCTGACGACCGGCCCGACCTGCGTGACCTCGGTGACCGCGACAACCGCTGCCGGTGGGCATAACGGTGCGAACAGCTGCTCGGGGGCAGTCGATTCGAACTACACGATCAGTTATGTGGCCGGGGACCAGACCGTCAACATGGCGCCGCTCACTGCCACGATCGCTGGTCTTCAGGCAGTCCGCGGAAGCCCAACGTTCACACCGGCGTACAGCGCATTCGCGAACTCGGACACGGCGGCGGTAGTGAGCGGAACGTTGTCGTGTTCGACCAACGCGACGAACACCTCTCCGGCGGGCACGGGGTACGCCGTCTCAGCATGCTCAGGACTCTCAGCCGCGAACTACGCGATTACGTATGCGTACGGGACGCTCACAGTCACGGCCAACACGATCACACAACCCTCGGCCGCGAGTGCAACGGTTGCCACAACTCTTTCGGGAGGCTTCACAGACCAGCTGGTCACGGAGGACGACGACGGCAATGGTGTGACGTTTACGACCACCTCGGTTGCGAATGGAGTGATTGTCTCGGCAAGCGGCGCGGTCTCGACGACCGGAATGTTGGCGGCCGGGACATATGTGGTCTCAGGCACAGATTCGGACGGGAGTCTCGACGCCGGCAACTGGACGTACACCCTGACGGTGACTGGCGTCACGATCAACCAGACGACGCCGACGACTGGGTCGGTCACAACGACGGGCTCGAGCACGTTCACCGCTCAACTCGCGACAACAGGTCAGAACGGGTCGGTTACGTATACGAAGACGGGTGGCAGCTCGAGTTTGGTCATCTCCTCGACTGGCCACATCTCGACGACCGGGACCGTGCATTCGGGCACGCCCACAATCTCCGGCACAACGACCGACGCGTTCGGTGATACCGGCACGTTCAGCTACACGCTGACGGTGAATGCGGTCACCATCACGCAGACGGCTCCGACATCGGGCACGACCACAACGACCGACTCTTCGACGTTCGCTGGCCAGCTCGCAACGTCCGGTCAAAACGGTTCGGTGACCTACACGAAGACGGGCGGCGCGGGATTCAACCTGTCTTCGAGTGGAGCAATCACCATCACCGGCACGCTGACGGCAGGTGTGCACACGCTCACCGGAACCACGACGGATGCCTTTGGTGACACCGGCACGATCAGCTACGACCTGACGGTGAGCGCTGAGACGATCACTCAGACTGCCCCGATCTCGGGCTCCGCAACGACGACGGCTTCGGCCGGCTTCACGGATCAGCTGGCCGTCACGGGTACGAACGGGGCGGTGTCCTACACCCAGTCGGCCGGCAGCACGAACATCACCGTGTCATCCACCGGCGCAGTTTCGACCACCGGCACGCTGTCGGCTGGTGTCTACACGGCTACCGGCACGACGCTCGACACGAGTGGCGACACGGGGACGTTCATGTACTCCCTCACCGTGAGCGCCGTGACGATCACGCAGACTGCGCCGTCGTCGAACTCGGTGACGACAACGGGCTCGGCAGCGTTCGCTGATCAGCTGCACACGAGTGGAAGCACCGGGTCGGTCACATTCACGAAGACGCGGGGCAGCTCGAGCATCACCGTCTCGTCCAGCGGCGCGATTGCGACGACCGGCGGGACCCTCTCGAGTGGCACCTACACCGCGACGGGCACGACGGCCGACGCAGACGGCGACACAGGCACCTTCAGCTACACGCTCACGGTCAACGCGGTCACGATCACCCAGGCCTCCCCGACGTCCGGTTCGGTGACGACAACAAACTCGGCGACGTTCACTGATCAGCTCGCGACGACCGGAAGCAACGGCGCGGTGACGTACACAAAGACCACGGGCGCCGGCTTTACGCTGTCCTCCAGTGGCGCGATCTCGATCACGGGCACGTTGTCCAGCGGCGTCCACACGCTGACGGCGACCACTGCAGACGCGTTCGGCGACACGGGCACGATCACCTACTCGCTCACGGTGACTGCCGTGACGATCACGCAGACCGCGCCGACGACGGGGTCGGTCACGACGACGGGTTCGTCAGCGTTTACCGGTCAGCTCGCGACGAGCGGTCAGAACGGCATTGTGACGTACACGAAGACAGGCGGCGCAGGCTTCACCTTGTCGTCCAGCGGCGCGATCACGGTCACGGGAACGTTGTCGGCCGGTGTTCATACGCTGACCGCAACAACGTCTGATCCGTTCGGTGACACGGGCACGATCACGTACGACCTGACAGTGAACGCGGTCACGTTGATCCAGACGTCAGCGACGACCGGTTCTGTGGTGACCACGGGGTCGGGTCCGTATGCGGGTCAGATCACGACCAACGGGCCAGCCGGCGAAGTGTCGTTCTCAACATCTGTGACTGCGACTGGTGTGACGGTTTCCTCGAGTGGCGCGATCACAACTTCTGGCGCGCTGCACTCCGGCACCTATGTTCTGTCAGGGACGACCTCAGACGGCGACGGCGATACCGCCGGAACCTGGACCTACAGCCTGACCGTGACCGCAGCGTCCACGTCGACCGTGGTCGTGACTTCGGGGAGCCCTTCCACGTCTGGCGGCTCGGTGACCTTCACGGCAACGGTGTCTGGTACAGGCGGGACGCCGACCGGGCTTGTGACCTTCATGGATGGCGTGCTCTCGCTCGGCACTGGAAGCCTGAACGGGGCCGGCGTTGCCACCTTCACGACGACAGTGCTTTCAATCGGTTCGCACTCGATCACCGCGGTGTACGCGGGTGATGCGAGCTTCTCGGGCTCGACGAGCTCCCCGACCACGCAGGTCGTCAATGCACCGCCGCCGGTGATCGCATCGACGACAACGTCGGTTTCGACTTCGGCCGGCTCGATCACGGTTGGCGGCCCGGTGACGTTCACGGCAACTGTGAGCGGCGGAAGCGGCGCGACCGGGACCGTGACCTTCTTCAGCGACGGGACGAGCATCGGAAGCGCAACGCTGAGCAACGGCGCGGCAACGCTGACGACGAGCTCGCTCACCGTCGGCTCGCATTCGATCACCGCGGTGTACGCAGGCGCCTCCGGCTTCAACGGCTCGACAAGTGGCGCGATCACCCAGACGGTCGTCGCCGCAGTCGTCACCACTGCATCGCTCACGAAGACGTCAACCTCGCTCGATGCATCGGCTAGCTCGATTACGACCAAGGACTCCGTCACGTTCACAGCCTCGGTCAGCGGGGGAGGCACCGGAACGGTCACCTTCAGGGAGGGCTCGGTGACGCTCGGGAGCGACACGCTGAATAACGGCGTCGCCACGTTCACGACGAGCTCACTCGGGGTGGGATCGCACACGATCACGGCGGTCTACTCAGGCGACACGAAGTTCGCGGGCTCGAGCGACACGACCACGGTGATCGTTGCCGCCCCGGTCGTGGCCGCGCCGCCCGTTACGAAGACGCTCGCGCCTTCGACTGGGGCGACTCAGACCGTCGAGGTGCAAGTCACGAAGCAGGCCGTCCTGGGCTCAGGAAGCTCGGCTCCTGTTTCGGCCGGCATCTCGATTCCGACCGGCACGTTCAATAGCGCCGTGACGGTCACCGGCACTCCGGCGGTTGTGCCAGCCCTTGGCGACGGTGCGGTTGCCGTCCAGATCGTGATCACCGACGACAACGGCAACGCGATTCACAACCTGTCGTCTCCGATTGCGATCACGTTCAGCAACGTGCCGACGAGCTTCGTCCCGGCGCTTTCCGAGGATGGCAAGAACTGGGTCACCGTTGTCGCCTGCACGAATTTCACGGGCGCGCCGACCAACACCTATCTCGACCAGTTCGGCGGCCACTGCTACGTCCTCTCGTCAGGCACAGCGGTCGTCTATACCGACACGCTGACCTACTTCGCGGTGCAGGCGGCTGCAAAGCTCCCGGCGAAGCTCCGGAAGCTCGCCACGAGCGAGCAGACGAAGGCCAAGGCTGGAGCGAAGAAGAACACGACGACGATCGCCAAGGTGACGGCAAAGGCCAAGAAGAAAGCTGCTGTCGCAGCGAAGGCGAAGGCAACGACTCCGTCTTGGGGCCCGCTTGCGTCCGTTCGAATCGGCGCACTGCCTCGTGGGCTCGAGCAGACCTCTGTGGTCGGCCTCGGGGGTGGGAAGATCATGGTGATCGGCGGCGCCGGGAAGTCCGGCCTCAGCTCCCAGATCCTGGCCGGCACTCCCGAGCACCTGAAGTCGATCGGGCAGCTGCGGGCCGCAACCTCCTCCGGGGACGCGTTCCTTGCCGGTAACTCCGTGGTTTGGCTCGTCGGTGGGGGCACCGCGAAGCGGACGACCAGCACGCTCTATCGGATCGATCCGACAAATGGCAATGTCACGCCAGCCGGCCGCTTCGTCGAGCCTCTTTCGGGCTCGGGCGTCGTGCAGTTGAACGGCATCACCTATCTCGTCGGTGGCACGACCGGCGGGACGACTGCAACTGCGATTCTCAGCTACGCGCCCCCATCGGGTGTCAAGATCGTCGCGCGGCTCCCGATCGGGCTGCGTAACCCGTCGGTTGCGGTCTACGGCGGCAAGATCTTCGTCGCCGGCGGCGAGACGACGAGTGGTGCAAGTAACGCGATCTTCGTCCTCGACCCGGCGACGCACAAGGTGACTCGCTTCGCAACGCTGCCCACGGGCGTGACCGGCGTCACGATGGTCAAGGCAGGTACCTCGCTCTACGTGATCGGCGGAGCGTCGACCAAGGGCAAGGCAGTCTCCTCGATCGTCCGGATCAACCCGCGCACTGGACATGTGAGCGTCGTTGGTCACCTCGCGCACCCGCTGATCGGCGCCTCGAGCGTCACGGTCGGAAACCGCGCGCTGGTGATCGGCGGTCAGCGTGGCGGTGCAACGAAGGACAGCACCGACATCACGGCGATCACGACAAAGCGCTCCCCGCCAGCCCTCTAGGGAGCTCTCGACGGGGACTTGGCGGGCTCCCTGAGGACGTGGCGTTTGCTACTCTCTCCTGACCACATTTCGGGCTATTTGAAATGGGCGCGCGGCGCCCATTTTTTATGACGGTGACCAGTCCGCACGACAAGGAGAAGCAGCTGTATCGCGAAGTTTCGCACTCGGTTCCGGCAGCGGTCCCAGGCGTTGAGGTGCTCGCACTCGAGCTCACAGGCCGTGAGGGACTGCGCATCTACGTCGATCACCCCAACGGGGTCGATCACGCATTGTGCGAACGGGTGTCGGAGGTGATGCGGCCGTATCTCGACCGCTATTCGATCGAGGTCTCTTCTCCAGGTTTCGACCGTCCACTCCGCACCCGGGCCCACTTCGAGCGCGCGGTCGGGAAGCAGGTCAAGTTGAAAGTCGGCGCACGCCGCCTCCGCGGCGAGGTCGTCTCGGCTGGAGCGCGTTCGTTCCAGCTCGAGCACGGCACTGCCGAACCAGCCGAAATTCCGTATGAGGACATCGTGCGGGCAAATCTGATCGACGAAGGGTGGCAATCATGAGCCAGGAAATCGTTGAAGCCGTTCGCGAGATCGAGCGCGAGAAGGGAATCGAGAGCGGCCTCCTGATCTCGGCCCTCGAAGACGCGCTGCTCGCGGCATACAAGAAGACACCTGGCGCCTCGCGCCACGCGGCCGTCACGCTCGACGACGCCGGCGACTTCCGCGTCTTCTCGATCGAACTGCCGGAGGATCTCGAAGTGCGGCTGCTCGAAGAGGCTCGCGAGCGCACGCTCGACGAGCTCGAGCGCCTCGAAGAGGAGACCGGCGAGAAGAACCACACGCTGCTTGCCGACGAGGATCTCGACCTCGACTGGTCGCAGGTGCCCGAAGAGCAGATCAAGCGCGCTGACGTGACCCCCGACAACTTCGGCCGCATCGCAGCGCAGACCGCGAAGCAGGTCATCCTGCAGCGGATCCGCGAAGCCGAGCGCGAGATGATGTACGAGGAGTACATCGACCGCGTCGGCGAGGTCGTCACGGGCATCGTCCAGCAAGCCGGTGACCGGAACAACGTGCTGGTCGACCTCGGCAAGGTCGAGTCGCTGCTGCCGCGCTCCGAGCAGGTCGACGGAGAGCGCTACGAGCAGGGCTCACGGATCAAGGCCGTGATCACCGAAGTTCGCACCGGCACGAAGGGGCCGCAGGTGATCCTGTCGCGCCGCGATCCGGAGCTGATCAAGACGCTCTTCGAGCTCGAGGTTCCCGAGATCGCCGACGGCCTCGTCGAGATCCGCGGCGTCGCTCGCGAGCCTGGTTATCGCTCGAAGATCGCCGTCGAGTCTCACACGCAGGGCGTCGACCCGGTCGGTGCCTGCGTCGGCCCGCGCGGTTCCCGCGTGCGCATGGTCGTCTCGGAGCTCCGCGGCGAGAAGATCGACATCATCCCGTGGAACCCTGAGCCGGCCCGATTCGTCGCCAAGGCTCTTTCACCGGCCCGCGTACGCGAGGTCTACCTCGACGACAACGCGAAGGAAGCGACCGTCGTCGTCCCCGACGACCAGCTCGCGCTTGCGATCGGCAAGGAAGGCATGAACGCCCGCCTCGCTCACCGCCTCACCGGCTGGAAGATCGACATCGTCAGCGACACGGAATTTGCCCAGCAGGAGGCCACCGCGGCCTTCGGTGGAGACGGCGACGACGAGAACGACTTCTCGGGCCGCTGCTCCGCGACGCTCGGGAACGGCAAGCGCTGCCCGAATGCCGCGCTTCCCGGTTCGAAGTACTGCGGCGTGCCGGCTCACCAGGCGCTCGCGCTGGTCGAGCCCGACGACGAGGTCAACATGATCGTCCAGGAAGACGAGCCCGGGCTCGAGGCGATTGCGGATGTCACCGAGCCGGATTCCGTCACGGCCGACGCTGCGGAGTTCGGAAATCCCGAGCCGGAGATGTTCCCTGCCGGTCCGGGCGACGCTCCGGTTGACGGCCCCGACCTGACACCCGATCTCGACCTCAGCGCTCCGCTCGAGGTTGTCGAGGCTCCGGCCGAGGACGACGAGGGGATCCCGATTGTCCATGCCAGTGACGCGACCGACGACGGAGACGCGGACAGCGAGTGAGCCAGTCCGCACCTGCGCCGGCTGTGGTCGCCGGGCGCCTCAGCGCGAGCTCATGCGATTCCACGCGGGCGGCAGCAATCTCGAGCCCGGGGCAGGCCCTGGACGCGGGGCTTACACCTGCCCGCGCCTCGTTTGCTTCGAGCGCGCGCGTGCCCAGCGATCGTTCAACCGCGTTCTCCGCCAGAACGTCCACATCGACCAGTCGCTGGAGCGGCTCTACAATTAAGTCACATGCCGGGCGGTAGACCAATCAGACCACGTGGCGGCGGCGGGCCGGGCAACCGGAAGCGCCGTGTCGTCATCGAAGGCGGCGGCGGCCGGCCGGGCGCAGGCCAGCGCCAGCGTCCGGGAGACCGTCCGGTCGACCGTGGTCCCAAGACGCCGCGCGAAGTCGTTCCGCCGACCGGGCCGGTAACGGTCGAATCCGGTGTCACCGTCCGCGACTTCTCGCAGGCGCTCGGCGTCGCGATGGGCCAGCTGATCAAGATGCTGATGGATCTCGGCACGATGAAGACCGCGACGCAGTCGCTCACCGACGACGAGGTCGCATTGATCTCCGCCGAGCTGGAGCGCGAGGTCACGATCAAGCACGCGGGTGAGGAAGAAGAGGAGCCGGAGAACTACGACGACCCCGAGGAGGCCCTCGAAGTCCGGCCGCCGGTCGTCACGATCATGGGGCACGTCGACCACGGCAAGACGACGCTGCTCGACGCGATCCGCAAGACCTCCGTCGTCACCACCGAGGCCGGCGGGATCACCCAGCACATCGGCGCGTATCAAACAGATGTGAACGGAAGAAAGATCACCTTCCTCGACACCCCGGGCCATGAGGCCTTCACGGCCATGCGCGCCCGCGGCGCCAAGGTCACCGATATCGCCGTCCTCGTCGTTGCCGCCGACGACGGTGTGATGCCGCAGACGCGCGAGTCGATCTCACACGCGCGCGCCGCCGACGTGCCCGTGGTGGTCGCGGTGAACAAGATCGATCTGCCCGACTCGAATACCGACCGCGTGCTGACCGAGCTCGCCACGGAAGGCCTGCAGCCGGAAGAGTGGGGCGGGACGACGCAGGTGGCTCGGGTCTCGGCAAAGCAGGGCGAGAACATCGACGACCTGCTCGAGAAGATCCTGCTCGTCGCCGACCTCGAGCTCGAGCTGACCGCGAACCCGAACGTCGAGGCGTCAGGCCCGATCATCGAGTCGCGCCTGGATGTCGGCCGCGGCCCGGTCGCGACGATGCTCGTTCACCGCGGCACCTTGCGGGTCGGCGACGCGATCGTCGCAGGCGATGCGTGGGGCCGCGTTCGCGCGCTCTACGACTACCGCGGCGAGCGCATCGAGCAGGCGCGCCCCGGCGAGCCCGTCGAGATCCTCGGCTTCGGCCATCCGCCGACCGCCGGTGAGTTTGCGCACGTCGTCGAAAAGGAGAACCGGGCCCGCGAGCTCGCGCAGCAGCGCGGTGAGCGCCTTCGTCGTGAAGCGCTCGCGAAGCAATCGAGCCGCGGCGTCTCGCTCGAGAAGCTCTTCGAGCAGGTGCAGGCCGGCGGGATCCAGGATCTGAACCTCGTGATCAAGGGCGACGTGCAGGGATCAGTCGAGGCGATCGTCGGCGAGCTGGCGAAGATCGACCACTCGGAAGTCCGCGTCAACGTCATCCACACCGGTGTCGGCGGGATCACCGAGAACGACATCAACCTCGCTGCTGCCTCGAATGCGATGGTGGTCGGGTTCAACGTTCGTCCGTCCTCCGAGGCGCGGGCGCTCGCCGAGCGCCAGGGGATCGAGATCCGCCAGTACCGCGTCATCTACGAGCTGACACGCGAGATCGAGCAGGCGCTCGTCGGGCTGCTCACGCCGGTCGAGACCGAGGCCGTGATCGGCGAGGTCGAAGTGCGAGCGCTCTTCAAGGCCTCGCGCGTCGGCACGATCGCCGGCTGCATGGTCACGAGCGGCGTCGTGCGCCGTGGCTCCAACGTCCGCCTCTTCCGCGACGGCACCCGGATCTACGAGACAACGGTGGCCGCGTTGAAGCGGTTCAAGGACGACGCCCGCGAAGTCTCCGAAGGCTTCGAGTGCGGCATCCTGCTCCAGGGCTTCAACGATCTCCGCGAAGGCGACATCTTCGAGGTGTACGAGACGCGTGAGATTGAGCGCACGTCGCTCGACGAGCCGGCTCCCGCCGGCGCCACCGCCGACGCTGAGTAGCGGCTGCCGCGGCTGATGCCGGGATATGTCGCGATCCTCGCGGTCGAGCTCCACTTCCCGGAGGCCGAGTCGCTGAAAGGAAAGCGGCGCCATCTCCTCTCCGCGAAAGCCCAGCTCCAGAACCGCTTCGGCGCCTCGGTGGCCGAGGTCGACCATCACGAGCTCTGGCAGCGCGCGGCCCTGACCGCCGCGTTTGTGGCCCGCGATGCGCGCGGGGCCGAGGAGCTCGCGGCCGGTGCCGAACGATGGCTTGGCGCGCAGGATTGGGTGCTCGTCTCGTCCTCGCTCGCGCTCGTGACGCCCGAAGACGACTAGCCTGGGGTCATGGGAGAGCGCATGCGCAGGGTCAACGAGTCGGTACGGGCAGTCGTCGCCGATGCCGTGGCCGACCTCAAAGATCCCCGCATCGGGCTCGTCACGATCACCGGCGTCCGCGTGACGCCCGACCTGCGCGAGGCGATCGTGTACGTCTCGGTCTTCGGCAACGAGAAGAAGAAGAGCTCGACGCTGGCCGGCCTCGCCTCGGCGCACGGCGTGCTGCAGTCGCGGGTCGCCCGGCAGTTGCAGATGAAGCGAACTCCGCAGCTGACCTTCGAATACGATCCAACGGTCGAGCGCGGCGTGCGGATGACAGCGTTGATCGACGAGCTTGCCCCCGACGAACCAGCCGATGACTCAGACTGACCTCCAGGCCGTCGTGGCGGCGCTTCGCGAGCACGACCGTTTCGTCGTGATCACGCACGAGAACCCCGATGGAGACGCTCTCGGCTCCCAGCTCGGCGCGACGCTTGCGTTGCGAGCGCTCGGGAAGGACGCGATCATGTTCCTCGGCGGCGACGTGCCGCTCCCGGGCGAATACGGATTTCTGCCGCTCGGGGATCTTGTGCGCGTCCTTCCGGACGACATGGAGGAGCGCGTGCTGCTTGCGCTCGATTGCGCCAACGAGAGCCGGATCGGGCTGAATCAGGAACCGCTCGAGCGCGCGAAGCTCGTCATCGACGTGGATCACCACCACGACAACAGCCGCTTTGGGGCGATCAATCTCGTCGTCGCGGATGCCTCGTCCACCGCGGAGATCGTGCGCGACCTGATCCGGGAGCTCGACGTCCCGCTCACGCCGGAGATGGCCGAGGCGCTCTACGTCGGCCTCGTCACCGACACCGGCCGGTTTCAGTACTCGAATACGACGCCCAAGGCGTTGCGGCTCGGCGCCGAGCTGATCGAAGCGGGTGCCGACGTGCACGGGATCTTCCAGCAGGTGTACGAGAACGTGAAGTTCGCGAAGCTGAAGCTGGTCGGGCGCGCGCTCGAGCACGCGAGAGTGCTCGACGGCGGCCGAGTCGTCGTCTCGTACTTGCTGCGATCCGATTTCGAGCAGGCCGGCGCGACGGAGCCGTTCTCGGAAGGGATCATCGACTACCTGCGTCAGGTCGAAGGGGCAGAGCTCGTCGCCTTGATCCGCGAGCGGCCGTTCGATGACGGGCCGGCGCACCGCGTGTCGTTGCGGTCGAGCAGCGACCAGGTGGATGTCTCGGCGATCGCGCGCAAGTCCGACGGCGGCGGTCATCGCCAGGCTGCAGGGTTCTCGAGCGACAAGCCGCTCGAAGAGGTGATCGCGTTCATCGAAGGCGAATTCGCCGCGGCAAACGGGGGCTCGAATGCCACCGCGAGCGCTTAGACCGGTCGGCGTCGCTCTCGTCGACAAGCCGGCAGGGCCGTCGTCATTCGCGCTCGTCGCCGATCTGCGGCGCCGCACGCGAGCACGCACCGGCCACACGGGAACGCTTGATCCCTTTGCAACCGGCCTCCTGGTGCTGTTGTCCGGCGCGGCAACTAGGATTGCTCCATGCTTTGTCGGCTTGGACAAGCGCTACCTCACCGATATCGACCTCACTGCGAGGACGTCGACGGGCGATCCCGAGGGCGAGATCGTCGACCGGCACGACCCGCCGCCGGAGACCGAGCTACGAGCTGCGCTCGATCGCCTCCGCGGTGAGATCGAGCTGCCGATTCCGGCCGCGTCGGCGGTCAAGATCGGCGGTGAGCGCGCCTACAAGCTGGCGCGCCGGGGCACCGTCGTCGACATGCCCCTGAGGCGCTCGCAGGTTTACGCGCTCGACGTCATCGCGTATAGCCCAGAAAACGTGCGACTCGACCTGCACGTGAGCTCCGGGACCTACATCCGCGCGATCGCAGAGGCGCTCGGCGGTCACTGCCGGACGCTGCGGCGCACGGCCGTCGGACCGTTCTCGGTGGCGGAGGCGGGCTCGGAGCACCTGATGCCGGCAGCGGAGGCGCTCGGAAGGCTGCCTGCCGCGTCGCTCGAGCGGGTGCCTGAGGCGATCCGCGCCGGCGTGCTCGAGCTCGAGGCGGCATCGGGTCGCGATCAGGCCGAGGCAGCTTCGTGCACGCAGGAGCCTGCGTGAAGATCGCGCATTCGCCGGCGGAGCTCGAGCGCAAGCCGCGCGCAGTCGCGATCGGGACGTTCGACGGCGTGCACATCGGCCACCGAGCCGTGATTCGCGGAGCCGTGGAGGCCGGTCCGGCGCCGACCGTGCTCACGTTCCATCCTCATCCACGGGATGTGCTCGGGTATCGCGTCGAGCAGCTTGCGACCCTCGAGCGCCGCCTCGAGCTGCTGGCGGAACTGGGGGTGGAGGAGACGCTCGTCGTCGAGTTCACGCCGGAGCTGGCAGAGCTCGATCCCGCGGTGTTCGCCGAGTCGTTCCTCCTCGCAATCGGGGCCGAGATCGTCGTTGCCGGCGCGGCGTTCCAGTTCGGCCGCCAACGGTCGGGAGACCTCGCGCTGCTCGAGCGACTCGGGATCGAGACGCGCACGGTGCCACTCGTCGAAGGCGTTTCGTCCACGGAGATCCGGCGGCTGATCGGCGCGGGGGAGATCCGCGCGGCCGCGCGGCTCCTCGGCCGGCCGGTCGAAGTCGAGGGGATCGTCGTCTCCGGCGATGCTCGAGGGGGCACGCTCGGCTTCCCGACCGCCAACCTGCGAACCGACCAGGCGCTGCTCATCCCCGAGTTCGGCATCTACGCTGGCGAAGCTCGTGGGCAACGCGCGGCGGTCTCGATCGGCGTGAACCCGCATTACGGTGGCGCAGAGCGGCGGATCGAGGCCTTCCTGCTCGACTTCGAAGGAGACCTCTACGGCGAGCGGCTCGTCGTCGAGCTCTGGCAACGCCTCCGCGACGAGCAGGTCTTTGGCAGCGAGCAGGAGCTGATCGACCAGATCGCGCGCGACGTCGAGCAGACGCGCGCCGCGACCCGGCCGAGCTAGCTCGAGCTCCAACGCGCCTCAAACACCGAATCGAACGGCGGTTGCTACCCTACAACCGACCTCGTCTCGGCCGTGCGCGTCTTCCTTGCGCGGCGTTGCTGGGATGTAGGTGACGTCATTATCGAGGAGGTTGGAATGTCCCTCACCAAGGAAGCCAAGCAGGAAGCAACGAAGAAGTTCGGCAAGCATGAGACGGACACGGGCTCGCCCGAAGTCCAGATTGCGATGCTGACGGAACGCATCACCGAGCTCACGGAGCACCTGCGCACACACGCAAAGGACCACTACTCACGCCGCGGCCTGCTTGTGCTGGTCGGGCGCCGACGCCGGTTCTTGAACTACCTGCAAAAGAAAGATCTCGAGGGCTATCGCGCCCTCATCAAGGAGCTCGGCCTGCGCCGTTAGCTCCATCTAGCCCCTGGGGGTGGAAGTTTGAGCGAGCCCCAGGGACCTTCCGGGGTTGGCTCAAACCTCCACTCTCCAAATTGAGTTCAGTGGAGGAATAAGACGAATGAGCATTATCGAAGGCGAGCCGAATCCGGCTCCTATCTCTGTAAGCGTTGAAATCGGCGGCAAGACCGTCACGTTTGAGACCGGGAAGCTTGCGAAGCAGGCAGACGGCGCAGTGATCATGCGCTCGGGCGACACGATGGTCCTCGCCACCGCCCAAGGGCGCAGCGAGGCGAAGGAGGGGCAGGATTTCTTCCCGCTCACGATCGACGTCGAGGAGCGCGCGTACGCGGCGGGCAAGATTCCCGGCGGCTTCTTCAAGCGCGAAGGCCGGCCGACGGAGCGCGCAATCCTCACCGCGCGCATGATCGACCGCCCGATCCGGCCGCTCTGGCCGAAGGGGTACCGCAACGAGGTCCAGTGCATCGCGACGGTCCTCTCGGCGGACATGATCACCCCGCACGACATTCTCTCGATCAACGGGATCTCGGCTGCGCTGCTGATCTCCCCGATGCCCTTCTCCGGCCCGATCGGCGCCGTGCGCATCGGCATGATCGATGACGAGCTGATCGTCGACCCGACCCTGCAGGAGTCCTTTGGCGAATCGACGCTCGACCTGATCGTCGTCGGCACGAAGGAAGGCCTGACCATGGTCGAGGCCGGGGCGAACCAGATCCCTGAGGCGAAGCTGCTCGAGGCTCTCGAGCTTGCTCAGAGCGAGATCGTGAAGCTCTGCGAGGCTCAGGACGAGCTGCGCGCGAAGGCCGGCAAGACCAAGTGGCTCGACCCGTCCGTGACCGCAGCATTGTCCGAGAAGCACGGCGCGGCGATCGCAGCCCGGATCAAGGACGTCGGCCTGAAGGCCGCCGGCTCGATCGTCGGCGAGATCGTCGCGGTCGAGTGCGGCACGGTATCGCTCAACTCGAGCGAAGCCGACATCGTGAAGGAGACTCAGACGCGCGCGTCGCTGTCCGCGATTCTCGAGCAGCAGCGGGCGGCAGCCGTCTCGGCTCCGGTGCGCGAGCAGTTCGAGACCGAGCTGAAGGGCCTGACCGACACCGAGCAGGATTCGAAGGAGCTCAAGTCGGCCAAGTCGAGCCTGGTGTACGCCCACATCGTCGAGAGCGTCGACCTCGGCTTCCCCGTGCCCGACGGCGACGACGGCTTCACGAAGGGCTACGTCAAGACCGCTGCAGGGGCGATCTACAAGGATCTCGTCCGCAAGAAGATCGCGGTCGACAAGCGCCGGCCCGACGGCCGTTCCGAGTCGGAGATCCGGGCGATCCAGGTCGAGGTGGGCGTCAGCCCGCGCGTCCACGGCTCGGGTCTCTTCACCCGCGGCCAGACGCAGATCATGTCGCTGCTCACGCTCGGCACTGCCAAGGAAGGCCAGCGGATCGACGATCTCTCGCTCGAGAAGGATCGCCGCTACATGCACCACTACAACTTCCCGCCGTACTCGGTCGGCGAGACGGGCCGCGTCGGAGCGCCGAAGCGCCGCGACATCGGCCACGGTGCGCTCGCGCAGCGAGCCCTGGAAGCAGTCATCCCGTCGGCCGAGGACTTCCCGTACACGATGCGGATCGTCTCGGAGACGCTCGAGTCGAACGGCTCGTCGTCGATGGGCTCCGTCTGCGGCTCAACCCTCGCGCTGATGGACGCCGGCGTGCCGATCCTGGCCCCGGTCTCCGGCATCGCAATGGGCCTCGTCAAGGAGGGCGACGACTACGTCATCCTCACCGACATCCAGGGTGCCGAAGACCACCTCGGCGACATGGACTTCAAGGTGGCCGGCACGCGGGACGGGATCACCGCCCTGCAGATGGACATCAAGATCACCGGCGTCTCCCGCCAGATCATGGAGCAGGCGCTCCAGCAGGCCAAGGAGGCCCGCTCGGCGATCCTCGACCGGATGCTGACAGCCATCGCCGAGCCGCGAGAGGAATTGCCCAGCCACGCGCCTCGCATCTCGACCGTGAAGATCAACCCCGAGTACATCGGCATGGTGATCGGCAAGGGCGGCGAGACGATCCGCTCGCTCGAGGCCGACTACGACGTGCAGATCGACATCGAGGAGGACGGCACGATCCTCGTCTACGCGACCTCCGGCGAGAACGGCACGGCCGCGATCCAGGCGATCACGTCGCTCACGAAGGATCCCGAGGTCGGCGACGAGTTCACCGGCAAGGTCGTGAAGACGACCGACTTCGGCGCGTTCGTCGAATTGAAGAAGGGCACCGACGGCCTGCTCCATGTATCGAATGTCGGCCCCGGTCGGGTTAATCACATCGAGGACGTCCTGCAGCGTGGGGACATCGTCGACGTGCTCGTCCAGGAGGTCGACAAGGCCCGAGGCCGGATCGGCCTCAAGCTCGTGCAGAAGCACGCCGACGGTGGGTTCGTCTCGCCGGAGGAGCTCGTCGAGCTGGCGAAGGATGCGCCGCCCCGTGAGCCTCGCGAGGAGCGCCCGCGCGGCGATCGTCCTCGTGGTGGCGGCGGCGGACGCCGCTAAGCGCCACTCAGGCACATGACGTAGGGACGAGGGGCGGCCACGAGCCGCCCCTCGCCGTTTCAGCGCGGTGACCTCACCGTCGCTCCTGCGATCCGGCGTACGATCAACGAATGCAGAGTTGGAACCTGACCGAGCTCGCCTCGGGCGAGCGGGTGGTGTCCGAGCGCCTCGACTACACGCGCTCGGCGGCGCTCGGCTACTGGATCGGTGCCGGCTCGCGCGACGAGACTCGCGCCGAGGCGGGCGTCTCGCACTTCATCGAGCATCTGCTCTTCAAGGGCACGCCGAGCCATAGCGCGCTCGAGATCGCCGAGATCTTCGACGGGCTCGGCAGCGAGCTGAACGCCGCCACCTCGCGGGAGCACACGCTCGTCTTCGCGCACATCCCGGCGCAGCACGTCGAGACGGCGCTGAACGTGATGAGCGAGATGGTCTTCGAGCCGCTCTTCGACGATCTCGATGCGGAGCGGGAGGTGGTGCTCGAGGAGATCGCGATGTACGAGGACACCCCGCAGGATCTCGTCCACGATCTGATCTCCGAGGCGATCTTCGGCTCCCATCCACTCGGACGGCCCGTGATCGGCACCGCCGAGGTGATCTCGACTGTTTCTCGCAGCGCGATCGCCGGCTATCACCACGCCATGTACACGCCCGCGAACATCGTCTTCGCCGCTGCCGGAAACGTCGATCACGACCAGATCACCGAGCTGGTCTCGCGCGCTGCGGACCGCCGCGCCGGCGCGCTGGCCGGCAAGCCGGATGTTCGAGAGCCGCTCGTGGACGTCCCGGCTCCCGGTCTGCGCTTCCAGCGCAAGGACACCGAGCAGTACCACGTCTGCCTCGGCGCCCCCGGGATCTCGCGCTCGGATCCGTTGCGGTTTGCGGCGTCGATCCTCGATGCGATCCTCGGCGGCTCCGCTTCTTCACGGCTCTTCCAGGAGATCCGCGAGAAGCGTGGGATGGCGTATTCGGTCTATAGCTTCGCGTCGCAGCTCACCGAGACAGGGCAGATCGGGATCTACCTCGGCACGCGCGAGGAGAACCTCTCGGACGGCCTTGCGATCGCGGTCGAGCAGATCGGCGACATCGCCGCGGGCAACGTCGCAGCGCGCGAGCTCGAGCGCGCGAAGGAGAACCTGAAGGGCCGGGTCGTGCTTTCGATGGAGTCCACCTCGACCCACATGAACAGGCTTGGCAAGTCCCTCGTAACGGATTCCGAGATCCTGTCCTTCGAGGACGTGATCGCGAGGATCGACGCGGTCGATGGCGAGTCCGTTTGCGGGCTTGCTGCCGAGCTGCTCACGCCCGAGCGTCTCTCGGCGGCAGGAATCGGGCCGAGCGAGGAGCGGTTTCTCGAGGCCGTCGAGCGTGTGACGCCAATGCTTGCCCGCGCGGCATGAAGATCCTCCTGAACGGGCACGACGGAAAGGTCGGGCTCGTGCTCGGACCGGCGCTCGAGCAAGCGGGCCACGAGCTTGTGACCGCCGTCATCGAAGCCGACGCGATGGTCGATTTCACCGCCCCGAGCATCGTCGTCGAGAACATCCTGACCGCGCTCGGAAGCGGCGTCCCGTGCGTCGTCGGCACCTCGAGCTGGGACACCGACTCGGTTCAAACGGCCGCGCTCGAAGCGGGCCTGCCGGTCTTCTATGCACCGAACTTCGCGCTCGGCGCCGTGCTGATGATGCGGTTCGCCGCCGAGGCCTCGCGTCATCTCGAAGCCGCGGAGATCATCGAGGCCCACCACGCGACGAAGCTCGACGCGCCCTCCGGCACGGCCAGAGCGACTGCGGAGGCGATGGTGGGGAACGTGCCGATCCACTCGGTGCGATTGCCGGGGCTCGTCGCGCATCAGGAAGTGCTCCTCGGCGGCCTCGGCGAGCTGCTCACAATCCGCCACGACACGCTCTCTCGCGAGGCGTTCGTCCCCGGCGTGCTGCTCGCTCTGACGAAGCTGCGCGAGCTGCCGCCGGGTGTCACCGTCGGGCTCGACCAGCTGCTCTGAACGGCCCACGTCCTGCGTGACTCAGCACCCGGAGACCCCTCAAACTGGGAGGGCTTTCACTTGGGGCCCACGCTCGATGAGACAGTTCTGTCACCGTGTCTGATACCGAAAGTGACGGGCGTGGAGACCGCGGGCTCACGACCCACGCAATTCGCCTGGGAGAAGTCGAGCTCGCGCTGCTTCGTCCCCGCGATCCCGAGGCGTTGATCGATGAGGACGCGTTCGAGCAGGACGAGTTTCTGCCGTACTGGGCGGAGCTCTGGCCGTCGGCGCTCGCGCTGGCGCGAGCGTTGCCGGTCGGCCTCACCGGTCAGACGGTGGTCGAGGTGGGGTGTGGCCTCGGGATTCCGTCGCTCATCGCGGCCGCACGGGGAGCGGAGGTGACCGCAATCGACTGGGCGGCGCCGGCGATCGAGCTCCTGCGTGAGAACGCGGCGAGAAATGGCCTGATGGTGAAGGCACAGGTTGCGGACTGGCGGACGTTCGAGGGTACGTTCGACGTCGCGATTGCAGCGGACGTGCTCTACGAGCGGCGGAATGTCGAACCGCTGCTCGAGCTGCTCCCGAAGCTCGCTCCAACGGTGATCTTGGCTGAGCCCGGGCGACCCGCTGGGAACGAGTTCCTCCGACGCGGCCGTGGGCTCTGGGCGATCGAGGAGATCGCCGACCGGGTCTGGCGGTTGACGCCGCATTCCGGCGTACAATGACCGCGATGCTCGGGACGATCCTCACCGCGATCGCGACGCCGTTCGGTCCTGACGGGGCCGTCGATCACGACGCGTTTCAACGTCTGGCGAATTACCTCGTCGACAACGGATCCGACGGCATCGTGGTCGCAGGCTCGACAGGTGAGTCCCCAACGCTCGACGATCGAGAGCGGCTCGACTTGTTCGCCGCGGCGATCGAGGCAGTTGGCGATCGCGCGACGGTTGTTGCCGGCACAGGCACGAACGATACGAGGCACTCCATCGAGATGACCGAGCAGGCGCACGCTCTCGGTGCAGACGGCTTTCTCGTGGTCACGCCGTACTACAACAAGCCGCCGCAGGCCGGCATCGTCGCCCACTTCGAGGCGATCGCTGCGGTCACGGACCGGCCGATCGTCGTCTACAACGTCCCGAGTCGTGTGATCGTGAATATCGAGCCAGAGACGATGTCCCGTCTGGCCGAGATCGACGGGGTGGCGGCTGTCAAGCAAGCGCATGCCGACCCGGCCGAGGCCCGTCACATCGTCGAGATCGGACTCGATCTCTATGCCGGCGACGACAACCTCTTTCACTCGTTTCTCGAGCTCGGTGCGGTCGGCGTCGTCTCCGTCGCAGCTCATCTCGTCGGCCCGCAGCTGGCCGACCAGGCTCGAGCATTCGCCGAGGGCGATCTCGATCGGTGGCGGCAGATCGACGCGGAGCTCGCGCCCGCCTACGACCTGTTGAAGATCACGACGAACCCGATCCCGATCAAGGCGGCCCTGAACCTGCTCGGGCACGACGTGGGCGGGTATCGGCTGCCGCTCGTCCCCCCGACGGACGAAGAGCTCACGCAGGTTCGCGAGTGCCTTGCCCGGCTCGGGCTGCTCGTCTCCGTCTGAGCTTTCGCTCGCTCGCCGTACACTGACTGAATGAGCGACCAGGTTTTGCGCGTTATCCCGCTGGGCGGGCTCGGTGAGGTCGGGAAGAACATGACGGTCTTCGAGGCCGGTGGCGAGACGCTCGTGATCGATTCGGGCCTCGCGTTTCCGCGCGACGAGCACCTCGGCGTCGACCTGATCCTGCCGGACTTCTCCTACGTGCGCGACCGGGAGATCCGGGCCGTGCTCCTGACGCATGCGCACGAGGATCACGTCGGCTCGCTGCCGTATCTCCTCCGCGAGACGCAGGTCAAGGAGATCTGGGCGACCCGCCTGACGCTCGGCCTCGTCCACTCCAAGCTGGACGAGCATGGGCTGCTCCGCGTCGCGGATTTGAAGGAGATCGACCCCGAAGGCGCGCCGCTCGAGCTTGGCCCGTTCCGGCTCGAGTTCGTCCGGATGTCTCATTCGGTGCCGGATTGCGTCGGGATCTGTGTCGAGGCGGCCGGGACGCGGGTCTTTCACACCGGCGACTGGAAGCTCGATCACACGCCGGTCGACGGCCTGCGCACCGACGTTGGGAAGCTCGCCGACCTCGGGAATCGCGGCATCGACCTGCTGCTCGCCGACTCGACGAATGCCGAGCGGCCCGGCTACACGAAGTCCGAGCGCGTCGTCGGAGAGGCCTTTCGCCAGATCATCCCGGCGAAGCACGGCCGGATCCTGATCTCGTCCTTTGCCTCGAACATCCACCGGATGCAGCAGGCGATCGACGTTGCCGGAGACGTCGGCCGCAAGGTCAGCATCGTCGGCCGCTCGATGCGCAAGAACCTCAACATCGCGCGCAATCTCGGCTACATCGAGGCGCCCGACAGCCTGATTCTGCAGCCCAAGGAGCTCGACAACGTCCCGGCCAGCCAGCAGCTGATCCTCTGCACCGGGTCGCAAGGCGAGCCGCTCTCGGCGCTGACGCGGATTGCCTACAACGACCATCCTGCGATCCGGATCGAGCGTGGAGACAC
Source organism: Gaiellaceae bacterium (assembly GCA_035550275.1). Classification (GTDB taxonomy): domain Bacteria; phylum Actinomycetota; class Thermoleophilia; order Gaiellales; family Gaiellaceae; genus PALSA-600. Next base: position 20,430 of record DASZPQ010000002.1, read on the forward strand.
GGTGATCATCTCCGCCCGGCCGGTCCCGGGCAACGAGCTTCGCGTGCACGATTCGATCAACCGCCTTACGCGCAGCGGCGCCGAGGTGCTCCACGAGGACAACGCTCCGGTGCACGTCTCCGGGCATGCCTGTGCAGAGGAGATGCGCACGCTGCTCGCGCTCGTGCGCCCGAAAGCCGTGATGCCGATTCACGGCGAATACCGGATGCAGGCTGCCCATGCACGGCTCGCCCAGGATTCCGGGGTTCCGGCCGGCTCGATCGTGATCGCCGAGAACGGCGACGTCGTCGAGGTGACCGGGAAGGGCGTGCGGATCGCCGATCATGTCGAGGCCGGCATGACCTTCGTCGACGGTCTGCGGGTCGGAGACGTCTCCGACGTTGCATTGCGCGACCGCAGGCACCTCTCGGAGGACGGAGTCTTGATCGTTGTCACGACGCTCTCGGGCGGGGATGTCTCGCCGCCCGAGCTGATCACCCGTGGCTTCGCCGAATCCGAGGAGCTGCTCGCAGAGATGCGGAGCGAGGCCTACGAGATCGTCCGCGAGCTCCTGGCCGACGACATTCGCGAGATCAAGCTGCTCCAAGAGCACCTACACGACGGAATCGGCCAGCTCGTGTACCAGCGCACCCACCGCCGCCCGATGATCCTGCCCGTGGTGGTCGAAGTCTGAGATGAGCTCCGTCGGCACTCAGCCCGACTGGGCGGATGCGATCACGGAGCACGCTGCCGAGCCGGTAACCGCGCGGCGCCTGATCGCGCAGCTCGTCTCCGTCGAGGTCTCGGCGCTCGCGTTCTGCCGCCTCCTCGAGCGCTGGGCGCGCGGCGAAGCCGATCCGTCCACGCCCGGCCGTCGCCAGGCCGCGCTTCGGCATGCCGCCGATCGCGTCGAAACAGCTCTCACCGGCCTCGAGCGGCCGCTTGGGCAATACCTGCTCGAGCTCGAGGCGGAGATCGCAGAGGCTCGCTCGTGGTTCGGAGAGCCGAGCACCGCCGAGCTCGTCGACTGGGAGCCGATCCTCGACCGCGCCGGCGTGCATGTCGCCGCGCACCGCGTGGCATCCGCCTATCTCGAGCTGGCTGTCCTCGTGCGTGCGCTGGAAGGCCTCTCGGCCGCGGTCAGGTGGGAATCGGCGCCGAACCGCGGCTCGCTCTGGGCAGGCCTGTTCGACCTGCGCGAAAACCTGCTCGGAAGCGCGCTCGATGATCTCCGCGCGATCGCGGCCTAGCCGCAGAGCTAGTCGAGCACTTCGATCACGTGCGAGCCGTGCAGGGTGACGACGGCGTCGTTGCCGATCACGGCGTCGGGCGCCCGGTTTCCGTCCACGTACACGCGCGCTTGCTTCCCGCCCGGCGCGCCGACGCGTGCCTGAAGCGACTTCGGCGCGACGAGCTTCAGCAGATAGCCCCCCTTGATCTGCTTCCACCCGAAGGTGATCGAGCCGGCCGGCGTCGGAATGCTCCCCTGCGCCCAGGTGAGGCCGCCCGGATGTGGGATCGCATCGAAGGTCGAGAACCCGGGCCCGGTCGGCCGGATGCCGAGCGTGTAATTCGTCAACGCGGGCGCGGCGCCTGTCGACCAGCCCGAGGCCATGCTCGTGAAGGCCTGCTCGTAGCCGTCGATGTTGCCCCCGGCGCCGATTGCCTCCCAGGTCGTGCCGGTCGTCTGATGCGTCGGGCCGAGCATCCAGCCCCAGGTGCGCCGTAGCTCGTCGAGCGCTGATTTGTCCTGGTTCATCTGGAAGCGGGCGACGACGTCGAAGTACGAGATGAACGGGTAGACGCGTTGCGATGGGCTCGTGCCCCAGGCGGGCGTTGCCCACGTGTCGTTGTCGGCGATCGCGTTGCCCCACAGCTGCTGGGTGGTCTTGTCGAGGTAGGCAAACGCCGACGCCGCCTGGGCCGGGGTCGCCAGGCCGGCGAGCACGGCGAATGCGTTGCCGTCCTGCGGGTGGACGACCGGTCCTGTTGGCGAATCCTGAAAGGCGCCAACCGAGGAGTCCCAGAACGCCGGGCCGAACGCGGCAGCGACGGTCGCGACGCGCGCCCTCCAGCGCGTGGCGGCATCCGTCTGCCCGAGCGCGTCTGCGATCGCAGCCCCTGCCTTCAGCGCCAGCACGTAGTTCGCGTTGTAGTAGGCGACCAGGGGGCCGGCGCGCTGGATGTACGCGTAATCACCAGGCGGGAACGGGTCTTCGACGAGCCCGGCCGAATCGGTGTGGGCCGGATACCAGGTGTCCAGCAGCTTCACGATCACCGGCCAGTAGGTGGTCAAGAGCTTCAAATTGCCGCGATAGAGCATCAGCTCGTCGACTGCCTCTGCAAAGTCGGCCGGGTAGTCGAAGAGCTGCGAGGAGTACGTCTGGCTGGGGCTCGCCGGGATGTAGCCGTTCGGAAACTGCGCGCTTGCGAAGACGCCGAGTGTGTTCTCGATCGCCGAGCCCAGATCGCCTCCGATCAGGAACAGCGTCGGGTCGACAACGGTCTGATCGCCGAGCCACGGGCAGCGGTCGCGTTTTGCGCCGTCGACGACGACGTCCATCGTCAGTCCGCCTTGCATCGCACAGCCGCGCGGATCGAGAACCGCCGGATCGTTCGGCAGAACCATCAGCTGCGCCGTGTAGGCGCTCGAATACCAGATCCGGTTCAGGAGGTCGTCGCTGGAGAGGAACCAGCCGCTCGGCCTGCGCACGCCCGGCGAGAGGATCACCTTCGCCGAGGTGATCACGGCGGAGCCGCTCAGGACGAAGACACGCGCGAACCGAAAGGCCCGGTACCCGTCGTCACAGATGCTCTCGATCTGACAGCCGGGGCTGTCGACCCACGTTCCGCCCTTCGAGGGCTCGTCTTCGTCCGTTGTGTAGGTGTGCGACCAGTCGCTCGTCCGGCCGATCGCCAGGTACTCGGCGGTCTCCGAGAATGCGACCTGGATCACCGTTCCCGGCTGCACGTCGCCGAAGGTGAGCTGCAGGTTTCCCGCCACTTCGTGGCGCCAGATCATCGTCACCGGGAACCCGGGCTTCGCGGTCCCGCGCACGAACTTGGCCGGCCGGTTGCCGGAGAGGACGTAGTGCTTCCACGCGCCGCTGAACACGATCGGGCTGACCCGCTGCGAGGCTCCGGCGTGTGCAGACCCGACGCCGACCAGGACCACGAGTGGCAGGAACGAGAGAGTGGTGATTAGTCTCGCGCGCATGGCAGTCTCGCTGACGGTGGTCGGATCGATCAATCTCGATCTGGTGACCAGGGTTGACCGTATACCCAGACAGGGTGAGACGGTTGGTGGGGGCGAGCTTCTGCGCATCCCAGGGGGCAAAGGGGCGAACCAGGCGGTCGCGGCAGCGCGCCTCGGCGCCCACGTTCGGATGATCGGCGCGGTCGGTGCCGATTCCTTTGCAGAAGAGGCCCTGGCGGGCTTGCGTGAGGCCGGCGTCGCGCTCGAGCTCGAGCGCGGCAAGGCCACCGGGCTTGCGATGATCATCGTCGACGCGGCCGGTGAGAACCAGATCGTCACCGTTCCCGGCGCGAACGCGGACGTGACGCCTCGAGCTGTCGAGGGCGCCGTCCTCTGCCAGCTGGAAGTGCCGGATGCCGTCGTCCGGGCCGCTGCTGCATCGGCCTCGTTCTTCGCGTTGAACGCCGCGCCGGCCCGGGTGATCGACGTCGAGCCCGACCTGCTCGTCGTGAACCAGATCGAGCACGAAGTCGTTTCGCGTGGCCGCCTCGTCGCCGTGACCTTCGGTGCAGAAGGAGCGGCGCTCTACGAATCCGGGCAGGAGATCGCCCGAGCCAGGCCTCCTGCGGTTGAGGCGGTGGATGGAACGGCGGCGGGGGATGCCTTCACGGCTTGCCTCGTCGTCTCCCTGCTCGAGGGGCGCCCACGCGACGAAGCGTTGCACCGAGCCTGTGCGGCCGGCGCGCTTGCCGCATCCCGGCGCGGCGCGCAGCCCTCGTTGCCCACCGCCGCGGAAATCGACAAACTGCTGGCGTGAGCCCGATTCCGATCCTGATCGACTGCGACCCCGGCCACGACGACGCGATCGCGCTTCTGCTCGCCCTGGCCTCGCCCGAAGTCGAGCTCGTCGGTGTGACGACCGTCTCGGGGAATCAGACGCTCGACAAGACGACTGCGAATGCGATCCGGGTGCTCGAATTCGCCGGGCGCGGCGACATCTCGGTCGCTGCGGGCGCCGACCGGCCGCTCGTCCGTGAGCAGCACGCGGCGGCGCACGTGCACGGTGAGAGTGGGATGGACGGCCCCGACCTCTCGCCGCCGCGAGGAGTTGCCGTCGCCCAGCACGCCGTGCAGTTCCTCGCCGACCAGATCCGGGCGCGCGAAGGCGCGATCACGCTCGTTCCCACAGGGCCGCTGACGAACATCGCCTTGCTGCTCGAGCAGGAGCCCGATGCGCGGCCCGAGCGGATCGTGTTGATGGGCGGGTCGGTCGGAGAGGGGAACATCACCCCCGCGGCCGAGTTCAACATCTGGTGCGACCCCGAAGCGGCGCAGCGTGTCTTCGACAGTGGGATCGACGTGACCATGATCGGGCTCGACGTGACGCATCAGGCGCTGATCGCCGATGCGCAGGCCGAAGAGCTGCGCGCCGCCGGCCGCGTCGGGAAGTTCGTCGCCGAGCTGATCGACTTCTATGCGCGCTTCCACTCGCGCATGTATCCCGACCTGGCGGGATCGCCGATGCACGATCCCGTTGCCGTCGCACACGTGATCTGGCCCGGGCTGGTGGAGACGAGACCCGCATTCATCTCGGTGAACTGCGACTGGGAAGACGGCCGCGGCCGCACGAACGTCGACTGGCGAGGCCGCGAGGAGCGCGAGCCGAATGCCACGGTTGGGCTGAACATCGACGGGAACGCGTTTGCGGGGCTCCTGATCGAGCGAATTTCCAGCCTCGGGTAGAGGAAGCTGCGCCCAGGGCGCGAAGTGGCCGTCATGGCGCCACGTAAGCGCACCGCGAAGCCACGGCCGAAGACGACCGCCAGAAGACCCGCCGTGAGAAGCACCAAGCGCCGCAAGCGCCGGACACTGCACAGCCATCACCATCCCGAGCTTCTCGGGCTTGGCATCTGCGCCTTCGGCGTCTTCCTCGCCTGTGTGCTCTGGGCAGGGCTGAACGGTGGCCCCATTCCCGGCCTCGTCACCTCGGCGATCGGCTGGGCCGTGTACGTCGCGCCCGTCATCTTCATCCCGCTTGGCGCGTTGATCGTGACTCGAAGCGCCCTCGTCGACGTCCGCCCGTTCCGGGTCGGCCTGCTGGTTGCGTCGTTCGGGCTGCTGCTCACGCTCGGCTCCGGTCACGGTGGGGGAGCAGGGGACATCCTCGAGCGACTCGTCGCGAAAGGCCTCGGCACGACCGGCTCGACGATTCTGGGCGTTGTCCTGACGCTCGCAGGCGTTCTGCTGCTGACCGGCGCGTCACTGGGCGCGATCGTGCGGCGCTCGGGCCGTGCGGTTCGCACCGCCTCTTCGCGCGTCCGCCCACCTGTGACCGCGCGCGTGGTCGCCGAGCCGACCCTGGACGGCCCTGTGATCCTGACCGACCCTGGCCTGCCGCCGGAGCCGCCGGTCGACGTGACCCAGGACTTTCCGGATCTCGTCTCGGAGTCGACGCCGGTGCTCGTTCCGTTCAACGCCGATTTCGACGAGGATGACACGCAGCAGTCGCTCTTCGAGGTCTCGAAGCCGTCTGGCGATTACCAGCTGCCGGACCGCACGCTGCTGACGAAGTCGAAGCCCGGCGGAGGCCCGAGCGCCGACGCCAACCAGCGCGTGGCCGATGCACTCGTCCAGTGCCTCGCGAACTTCGGCGTCGTCGCCACCGTGATCGGCCAGATCTCGGGCCCACGCGTCACGCGCTACGAGCTCCAGCTCGCCCCTGGCACGAAGGTCGGAAAGGTTGCGCAGCTACGGGACGACCTCTCGTACGCGCTCGCAACGACGGAGATCCGGATCCTGGCGCCGATTCCCGGCAAGTCGGCCGTCGGCGTCGAGGTGCCAAACCTCTCGCCGAACCTCGTCACGCTCGGCGACATCTATGAGGACCTGCCTCCGACCGCCAGCCCGGTCTCGGTGTGGCTCGGCAAGGACATCTCGGGCGCGGCGGTCTGGACCGATCTCGCGCGGATGCCTCATCTGCTGATCGCCGGCACGACCGGTTCCGGCAAGTCGGGTTGCATCAACACGATCCTGACCTCGATCCTCCTGCGCGCCACACCGGACGAAGTCCGGCTGATCCTGATCGACCCGAAGCGGATCGAGCTGAACTACTACGAGTCGATCCCGCACCTGCTCACGCCTGTCGTCTCGAGCCCGAAAGAGGCGAACGCGGTGCTGCTGAACGTCGTCACCGAGATGGAGCGCCGCTACGAGCATCTGAGCCAGCTGCGCGCGCGGAACCTGCCCGAGGCGAACCGCTCGCTGCGCAAGCGCGGCGAGCCCGAGCTGCCGTATCTGCTGGTCGTGATCGACGAGCTCGCCGACCTGATGATGGTCAGCGCGCAGACGGTGGAGGACGCGATCATCCGCCTCGCGCAGAAGTCGCGCGCCGTCGGCATCCACCTCGTGCTCGCTACTCAGCGCCCTTCGGTCGACGTGATCACCGGGATGATCAAGGCGAACGTCCCATCGCGGATCGCCTTTGCCGTCTCGTCGCAGACCGACTCGCGCGTGATCCTCGACTCGAACGGCGCCGAGAGCCTGCTCGGCCAGGGCGACATGCTCTTCAAGCCGCTCGGCACGTCACGGCTGCAGCGCCTCCAGGGCGCCTACGTGTCCGAGGATGAGGTGGCGATGATCGTCGAGCAGGTGAAGGTTCAGCGCGAGCAGGTGATCGACGAGAGCTTCCTACAGGGCCCTCAAGTCTTTGCCGACGACGACTCGAACGAGGACGGGGAGTTCGATCCGGACGAAGATCCGTTGCTCGACCGCGCGATCGAGATCGTCGTCACCGCCGAGACCGCCTCGGTTTCACTTCTCCAGCGCCGGCTGCGGGTCGGATACACGCGGGCCGGACGCCTGATCGACATGCTGGAACGCCGCGGGATCATCTCGGCCTATGAAGGCTCGAAACCGCGCACCGTGCTCGTGAAAGAGCACGACCTCGAACGCCTGTCGTAGATCTTTCTGCTGGCGTTCCGCCAACCGAAGCCTTAGCATCGCGTCTCAAGTAGAAGCACGGCATTTCAATCTAGGAGGGAAAGAGTGAAAAAGATGCGCCTTGCGGCGCTCGTTGGCGGTGCACTCGCAGTTGCGATGCTCACAACGGCAGCGGCGGTTTCGGCAAAGAGCAGCAAGCCGGCCACCATCAATTACAAGGTCGGGCTCGTCACGGACATCGGCGGCCTGAATGACCACGGGTTCAACCACCTGGCCTATGTGGGCCTCCTGCGGGCCGAGAAGCTGCTCGGGATCCAGGGCAAGGTCGTCACCTCGACGGATGGCACCCAGTACGTGCCGAACCTCTCGTCGCTTGCAAAGGGTGGCTACAACCTCGTGATCGGCGTCGGCTTCCTCCAGGAGCAGGCGATCCAGCAGGTTGCAGCGGCATATCCGAACACGAAGTTCGCGGGCGTCGACATGAACGCTCCGGGCGACTTCAAGGGCGGAATCACGAAGAACTTCGAAGGCCTGGTCTTCAAGGAAGAGCAGGTCGGGTACGAAGTCGGCTACCTCGCCGGCCTCGAGGCGAAGCGTGAGGGCAAGAACACCGTCAGCTCGGTCGGCGGGATCGCCGTGCCGGCCGTCGTGCGCTACATCGCCGGCTTCCAGGCGGGCGCGAAGGCTGCCGATCCTGGCATCACGACGCTGAACGGGTACTCGAACGACTTCGTCGCACAGGACAAGTGCAAGAACGTCGCCTTGAGCCAGATCGCTCAGGGCTCGGTCGTCGTCTTCCAGGTCGCCGGCGGTTGCGGCCTCGGGGCGCTTGACGCAGCGAAGGAGAAGGGCGTCTGGGGCATCGGCGTCGACGCGGACCAGGCTTACATCGGCCCGCAGGTGCTCACGAGCGCCCAGAAGAAGGTCGATCGCGCCGTCTACGTCGCGATCCTCGACCAGGTGAAGCGCAACGTCTTCGCCGGTGGCACGAACCTCGTCTTCAACGCGAAGAACGGCGGAGTCGGTCTCGGCAAGGTCAGCGCCAAGGTTCCGGCAGCAGAGCTCGCAAAGGTGCGGGCGATTGCCGGCAAGGTTGCCTCGGGGAAGATCGTTCCCCCGACGCAGTGCTCGCCCAAGCCGACCTGCTAGACGGCTCGGATGTGGGGGTGGGCTTCGGCCCACCCCCACCTTAATCTCGCGTTCGCTAGAACCGGCGGCTCGACCACGCTAGAGTCGCGCTGATGGAAGCGGCGCCGGTGCTCGAGGTACGCGGGATCACGAAGCGTTTTCCGGGGATCGTCGCCAACGATCACGTCGATCTGGAGCTCTACGACGGCGAGGTGCTCGCGCTACTCGGCGAGAACGGCGCCGGCAAGTCGACGCTGATGAACGTCCTCTTCGGGCTCTACAAGGCCGACGAGGGCGAGATCCTGCTGAACGGCAAGCCCGTCACGTTCCATTCGTCGAAGGACGCGATCGGCGCCGGGATCGGGATGGTGCACCAGCACTTCATGCTCATCCCGGTGATGACCGTGGCCGAGAACATCGTGCTCGGCGACGAGCCAACGACCACCGGCATCCTGCTCGACTACGCCTCGGCCGAGAACCGGGTGCGGGAGCTGGCCGAGAACTTCAACTTCGACATCGACCCGACAATGCGCATCGACCGGCTGACGGTGGGGCAGCAGCAGCGCGTCGAGATTTTGAAGGCGCTCTACCGCCGGGCCGAGATCCTGATCCTGGACGAGCCGACAGCCGTCCTGACGCCGCAGGAAGCCGTCGACCTCTTCCGCATCCTGCGTGAGTTGAAGGGCGAGGGGATGTCGATCATCTTCATCAGCCACAAGCTGAACGAGGTGCTCGACATCGCCGACCGGGTCAGCGTCCTGCGCCGCGGCAAGGTCGTCGACACGATCCCCACCGAAGGCGCGACCGAGGAGGGGCTGGCGAAGCTGATGGTTGGCCGTGAGGTGCTCCTGACGGTCGAGAAGGAGCCTGCAAGCCCCGGCGAGGTGCTGCTGGAGGTCGACGATCTGTACGCGCTCGACGATCGCGGGCTCGAGGCCGTGCGCGGCGTTTCGCTCACCGTGTGCGCAGGTGAGATCGTCGGGATCGCGGGCGTCGACAACAACGGCCAGAGCCAGCTGATCGACGCGATCTGCGGATTGGCGCCGAGCGTCTCGGGGCGAGTTGTCGTTGCCGGCACCGAATGCCACCGCGCAAGCCCGCGTGAGATGACGGATGTCGCGGGCGTCGGCCACATCCCCGAAGACCGCCAGCGGCGCGGGCTCGTGCTCGACTTCTCGATCGCAGAGAACATCGCGCTGCACGACTACCGCCACGAGCCGGATTCACGGCGCGGCTGGCTCTATCCGGGCAGGCTGCTCGCGCAGGCGAAGTCGCTGATCAAGGAGTTCGACGTGCGCGGTGGCAGCCCGATGTCGCGGGCCGGCGTGCTGTCCGGCGGAAACCAGCAGAAGGTGATCCTCGCGCGCGAGATCTCGCGCGATCCACGTGTCCTGATCGCCGCCCAGCCGACCCGCGGGCTCGACGTGGGCGCGATCGAGTTCGTCCACCGCCGGCTCGTGAACGAGCGCGACCGAGGGCGCGCGATCCTGCTGCTCTCGCTCGAGCTCGAGGAGATCCTCTCGCTCGCCGACCGGATCCTCGTCATCTTCGAAGGCCGGATCGTCGGCGAGTTCACGCCGGAGGCGAGCGAGGAGGAGCTTGGGCTCGCAATGGCAGGCGGAACGACCCAGGAGCACGCGGCATGAGCGAGCCGACGGGAATTCCACCGGTCGAGGAGCTCGAATCGACGACCTTCGCGGGCCGCGTGACGGCGCGCTGGAACACCGCCGGGACGGCGAGCGCCATCGGCACCACCGTGCTGGCGTTCTTCGTCGGCGGCCTCGTGGTGCTCGCGACCGGCCACAACCCGATCGACACCTACAAGGCGATCTTCAACGGCACGGGGCTCGAGTGGCTGATCCCCGGAGTGGGAAACCGCGGCGACGACGCGTCGAACCTGCAGCAGACGCTGATCGTGGCGACGCCGTTGATGCTCACCGGCCTCGCGCTTGCCTTTGCGTTCCGCTGCGGCATGTTCAACATCGGCGGCCAGGGCCAGTACCTGGCGGGCCAGGTCGTCTCGGTGATCGTCGCCACCTCGTGGGTCGGCATGAACGGCCCGGTGCACATCGTGATCGCCCTCGTGCTCGCGTCGGTTGCAGGCGCCTTCTGGGCCGGAATCGCAGGATTTCTGAAAGCGACGACCGGAGCGCACGAGGTGATCTCTACGATCATGCTCAACTGGATCGCGATCTGGGTCGCCGACTACTTCTTCGGCCTGGGCGGGCCGTTCACCGGCGTCGCCTTCAATCCGAGCTCGGCGCCGATCCTGGCGAACACCCATCTGCCGGTCTTCTGGGGAGATCCGCTGCTGCAGGGCCTGCACATCGGCTTCTTCATCGCGATCGCGATGCTGGTCGTCTACTGGCTGATCCTGAACCGGACGACGCTGGGCTTCGAGGTGCGCGCCGTCGGGTTCAACCCCGAAGCGGCACGCTACGGCGGGATCAGCGTCAAGCGGAGCTACTTCACCGCGATGGCGATCTCAGGGCTCTTCGCGGGGCTCGCCGGGGCCGTTGACATCCTGGGCTGGGAGTTCAGCCTGTCGACGCCGGCGGTTCATACCTCCCAGATCGGCTTCATCGGGATCGCAGTAGCATTGCTGGGCCGAAACAGCGCCGTCGGGATCTTCTTCGCGGCGATTCTCTTCGGCGCGCTCAGCGTCGGCACGTCCACCCGGCAGCTCGATCCGAACGTCTTCGACCCGCAGCTCGCGAGCAACCTGACGCTGATCATCCAGGGCCTCGTCGTGCTCTTCGTCGGCGCTGACGTCCTCGTGGTCGCGATGTGGAGATCGCCAGGGCGACTTGTGCGGAGGTTACGGACGAAATGACCGCGATCGCCGTCCAGCGGCTGCGCAGCGACCGCACCGTCCCGATCGTCGGGATCGCGCTCGGCATCCTGGCCTTCTGGCTGACGCTGCCTCCGGTCGCGTCGAGGTCGTGGGCGGTCCCCGTCTTGCTCGGGATCGTCGCCGTGCTCACCGGGATCGTCGGCATCACGCATGGCAAGCTGCGCCTCGGCTGGGGCGCCGTCGCATCGGGCCTGCTCGGGATCATCCTCGGCCTGCTTGCCCTCCAATCCGGCGTCAACCACCTGAAGCTCGTCTTCAGCTGGGGCGGCCTGATCGCCGCGACGCTCGTCTACGCAACGCCGCTCACCTACGCGGCGCTCGGCGGAATGTTCTCGGAGCGGGCAGGCGTTGTGAACATCGCGCTCGAAGGGATGATGCTCGTCGGCGCCTTCTTCGGGATCTGGGGCGCGGTCACCACGGGGAACTGGATCCTCGGCCTCCTGATCGGGATGGGGATGGGCGGGGTCTTCGCGCTCGTGCACGCGATCTGGGCGATCCATCTGCGAGCCGACCAGATCGTGGGAGGGACCGCGATCAATTTCCTCGCGCTCGGGATCACCGGGTACTTCTTCATCCAGATCTACGGCAACAACGGCACTCCCGATCTGAGCAACGGCCACTGGTTCCGGGGCGAGTCGATTCCCGACGTGCACATTCCAGGCCTCCAGGGCGGTGGGTTCTTCGACCAGGTCCTCGGCGGCCTCAACCTGATGATCTGGCTCTCGTTCGCCGCGTTGATCCTCTCGTACGTCGTGTTGTTCAAGACGTCGCTCGGCCTGAGGCTTCGCGCGGTCGGGGAGCACCCGCGCGCGGCGGACACCGTCGGGATCGACGTCTACCGCACCCGGTACGTCGCGGTGATCGTCTCAGGCATGCTGGCAGCTATGGGCGGCGCCTACCTGTCGATCGGCTTCGTGCACTCGTTCAACCAGAACATGACCGAAGGACGCGGCTTCATCGCGCTGGCTGCGTTGATCTTCGGCAAATGGCGCCCCTTCGGCGCGTTTGCGGCGGCGCTGCTCTTTGGCTTCTCGTCGGCGCTCGCGACGCAGGTGCCTGCCGCGTACACCGACTCCAGCGTCTCGGTGCTCAGCTCCGGCTCGCTGTTCCAGATCCTGCCCTACGTGCTCACGCTGATCGCAGTCGCAGGCGTGATCGGCCGCTCGATCGGGCCTGCCGCCGCCGGTCGTCCGTATGTCAAGCAGTAGAGCAGCCAAGGCCGCGATCGTGCTGGCGTTGCTGGCGCTCGCGGCAATTCCCGCCGGCGCGCTTGTGTCGCGCCAGCTGAAGGGCATCGGGCTGCTCGAGGCGTCGGAGTTCGCGGTTGCGATCGCGTTCGTGCTCGGCCTTGCCGCTGTTGCCGCCTCGCGTCGCGCGCGTTTTTCGCTGGAGCGGAGCGTTCGCCGCACGGACGAGCGAGTTGTCCGCGCGGCCCGCTTTTTGGCCTGGACCGGGCTCTACATCGCCTGCACAGGCGGGATTTCGCTTGGGTTCTACGGCTTGCTCGTGTTACAGAGCGGTTGACGACCGGGGAAGAACCCGTGGAAAACGCTCGAATTCGCCGAGCGGGGTCCGTACACTGACGAGGTGTTTGAGATCGGCAAAAGCCTTCGGGAGGCCCGGGCTCGCCGCAGCATCGAATTTGCCCAGGCTGAGCAGGTCACGAAGATCCGTGGCAAGTACTTGCGGGCGCTCGAGGACGAGCAGTTCGACGTGCTGCCGTCGCAGACCTACGTCAAGGGCTTCCTGCGCACCTACGCCGACTATCTCGGCCTCGACGGCCAGCTCTACGTCGATGAGTACAACTCGCGCTTCATTGCCGTCGACGACCCCGATTTTCGTCCGCGGCGCTCGGCGGCCAGGCCGCAGGACCGGAACCGGCGACTCGAGACAAACGTCGTCCTGATCGCGCTGGCGGCGATCGCGATCGTGACGATCGTCGTGATCACAGCCTGGAACTCCTCGTCGAACTCACCCAAGGCTCCCGCCAAGAAGGCGCAGGTCGCAGTCACGAAGACGGCCAAGGTGCCCGTTCCGACGTTGCTGTTCTCCGCGGTCGGAGGCTCGTCCTACGCGGCAATCCACCGCGGTGGGCCTGCGGGCCCGATCATCTTCGAGGGCACGCTCACCCGTGGCCATTCAGAGCGGTTCACGGGCAAGAGCTTCTGGTTCACGGTCAGCACGCCCGGGAACCTGCAGATCAAGGTGCGCGGCAAGACGATTCAGCTCGATGGAAGCAAGCCAAGCAACATCACGGTGACGCCAACCACTTGGCACGCGGACTAGCACGGCCAAGGGCCGCGATCGTGGTCACGGGCTCCGAGCTCGTGCGCGGCGACCGAAATGATCTGAACGGCCCCTATCTCGCGGCCTCGCTTCTGTCCCTCGGCATCGAGCCCGCGCTGATCGCGATCGTCGGCGACCGTGAGGAGGAGCTCGAAGCCGCGTTCAGGATCGGGCTTCAGTACGACGTGCTGATCACATCAGGCGGCCTCGGCCCGACGCACGACGACCGCACCGTCGAAGTGCTCGCGCGCGTCGCGGGGATCCCGCTCAGCAACGATGAGCCACTTCGCGCTCAGATCGAAGAGCGCTCGCAAAGCGTCGCCGCGCGGCTGCGGAGGCCGTATTCCGACTTTGCAGAGGGTGTGCTGAAGCAGGCGCGAGTCCCGGAGGGTGCGACCGTTGCCGGCCTCGCCGGAACCGCTCCCGCGGTCGTTGTGCGCGCCGGAAGCTGCCTCGCAGTAGCGCTGCCAGGGCCGCCGCGCGAGTTGCAGGCGCTCTGGGCCCGTGCGCTCGAGACGGCGCCGTTTCAGGAGCTCCTGGCGGGCGTCCAGAAGCCGGAGCGGCGCGTGATCCGCTACTTCGGCGTCTCCGAGTCGGCCGTTGCGCAGGCGCTTGCCGATGCGGGCGGTGACGGAGACGGCGTCGAGGCGACGATCTGCGCCCGTGAGTTCGAGATCCACGTCGATCTGATCGTCGAGGCCGGGGCGGATCGGCGCGCCGACGCGCTCGAGGACGCGCTGACGAAGCCGCTCGAAGCGTTCGTCTACGTGCATGGCGACGAGCGCGGGCCGGTGGAGGAGATCGTGCTCGCGCTCTGCCGTCACCGCGGGTTGACGCTCGCGACGGCCGAGTCGTGCACGGGCGGCATGGTCGCCGAGCGGTTGACCGGGATTCCGGGGGCAAGTGACGTCTTTCTGGGCGCCGTGGTGGCCTATGCCGACGAGGTGAAAGCCGCAGAACTCGGCGTTCCCGAGGAGATGCTTCGCGCTCATGGCGCCGTCTCGCCGGAGGTCGCCGCGGCCATGGCCCGTGGAGTGCGCGAGCGTTTTGGGACCGATCTCGCGGTCTCGGTGACCGGG
>DASZPQ010000003.1:0-6187 GCA_035550275.1 Gaiellaceae bacterium
CGCGCGGTTCCGTGCCGTGGTCACGAGCCAGCTGCCGGGGTCGGCCGGGACGCCGTCCTTCGGCCAGCGAGCCGCTGCGATCGCGAACGCTTCCTGCGCGGCTTCCTCGGCGAGGTCGAAGTCGCCGAGGAAGCCGATCAATGCCGCGAGCACGCGTCCCCACTGGTCGCGGAAGGCTTGGTCGAGCTCGCTTACCACTCCTTGACGGGGCGGATCTCGATCGCGCCGCCCATGCTGGCCGCCGGAACCGTCGCGGCGATCGCGATCGCGGCATCGAGATCGTCGGCCTCGAGCACGAACCAGCCGCCGATCGCCTCCTTCAGCTCGACGAACGGGCCGTCGGTGGTCAGCGTCTTGCCGTCCTTGACCTGCACGGTCGTGGCCAGCTCGGCCGGCTGCATGCCCATGCCGGGAGTGACACCGGGCGTCTCGTTCAGCGTCTTGTAGGCCGCGTAGACCGCACCCTTTTCGTCCTCCGAAAGGCTCTCCCACGAGTCGGTTCCGGGTGTCGGCGTGGAGCCGTGGTAGATCAGCATCACGTACTTCATCGTTCCTCCTTCACGCGATTGTCCTCTTAAGACGAACGGAGAGGAGCAAAATCGACAGCCACTGCCGGCACGAGCGAAAACTCGATTCCGTCGACGAGCCCGCGGTTCGTGAGCCGGAGCGCGGGGATCACTCCGAGCGAGAGCAGCGAGAGGAACATGAACGGGGACTCGAGCGTGCAGCCGAGCTGCCGGTACGCGGCATCGAGTGCTCCGACCCGCTCCGCGACCTCGGCGACGGGGCGGTCGGTGATCAGGCCGGCGATCGGCAGTTCGACGAACGCGAGCACCTCGCCGCCGGCGACCGCGATCATCCCGCCGCCGGCTTCGCGCAGGCGCTCGCAGGCGAAGAGCATGTCGTCGTCGCTCATGCCCGCGACAAAGAGGTTGTGGTTGTCGTGGGCGACCGTGGTCGCGACGGCGCCGCGCTGCAAGCCGAGGCCCTGGACGAAACCGAGCCCGATCGTTCCGGCGCCGCCGTGGCGTTCGATGCTGGCTGCTTTCGCGAGGTCGAGCGCGACGCTGGCGCGCACCTCGCCGTCCTCGACCGGCGCTTCGACGAGGCGGTGCTCGGTCGCGAGCACGCCGGAGACCATCCCGATCGCGCGCACCGTGGCCGTCTCGCCGGTCGCGGAGATGCGGAGGTCGGTTGCCGACAGCGCGGGGATCCGGATCGATTCGTAGGCGTGAGCCGGATAGGCGTGGGCCGGAAGCTCGCCGACGGGCTGTCCCGCCGCGAGCACGCGGTGCGGCGCCATTGCCCGCAGGTCCTCGACGAAGAGAATGTCGGCCCAGCGCCCTGGCGCGATCGATCCGAGCTCGTGGCGCAGCCCCATGTACTCGGCCGCGTTGATCGTGGCGAGCTGGATCGCGATGAGCGGGTCGAGCCCTGCGTCGATCGCAACGCGAACGGCGTTGTTCAGGTGCCCGAGCTCGACAAGCGTCTGCGGCTGCACGTCGTCCGTGCAGAGAAGGCAGTGACGGGGATCGACGCCGTCCTCGGTGATCACCCGCACGAGCTCTGCGACGTTGCGCCACGCGGAGCTCTCGCGGAACTGAACCCACATCCCGGCGCGCAGCTTGGCCAGGGCGTCCTCGCGAAAGACGCTCTCGTGATCGGAATCGACCCCGGCCGCGACGTACGCCTGGAGGCGGTGGTCACGCCAGCCGGCGAGGCTCCAGTGGCCGGTGACCGGCTTCCCGCTTTCGAGCGTGGCGGCCAGGATCGCGTGGACGACCTCGTCCGACTCGATCACGCCGGGCATGTTCATCATCTCGCCGAGCGCGACGACGCCGTCCCAGCCGAGTGCTTCGCGGATCTCCGCCGGGCCGAGCACGGCGCTCGCGTCCTCGAAGCCGGGAAGCGCTGGAACGCAGGACGGAACGGCGAGCAGCACGTTCAACGGCAGCTCCCGGGCCTCGTCGAGCATCCAGCGGATCCCCTCGAGGCCGAAGACGTTGGCCATTTCGTGGTTGTCGATCACCGCCGTGGTCGTTCCGTGTGGCAGCACCGCCTCGGCGAAGCGCGTGACGGTGACCATCGCCGACTCGATGTGCAGGTGCGTGTCGATCAGGCCGGGAACGAGGTAGGCGCCCTCTGCATCAATGATCTCGGTGTGCGGGCCGCGGGTGTGGGCGACGTCGCCGAACATCGCGATGCGACCGCCGGCGATCGCCACGTCGACACCGTCCTGAACCTCGCGTGTGTGGACGTTCACGAGCCTGCCGCCGGTGATCACGAGCTCGGCCGGCGCGCGTCCCATGCAGACGTCGCTCAGGTGGCGGGTCGCCTCGGCCAGGTTCGGACGCATCGGCCGTTCATATCACGGCCGTTCCGGCCGGATGGGCAGCGCCGCTACTCTGGTTGTGTCCGGCGCGCGGCACTTCCAGAGATCGAGGGATCATTTCGGCGGCCGCGCGACCGACAACAACTTTGTGACGCCCGTTTCCGCTCCTCGGTCGGCCGATGTCGCTCCCGCGAAGGGACGCGGCCCGCTCCGGGTTGCGATCGGGGTCGGGTTCGCGCTCGTCACGATCGGCGCCTGCATCCTGCTCGGAAACCGCTTCACCCATACGAGCTGGCCGCTGCAGCGCGCTCACATGGGCCTCGTCGCCGCCTCCGTCTTCTTCTACTTCGTCAGCTACGTGTTCCGCGCCCTCGGTTGGCAGAAGCTCTTTCCGGCCAGCGAGCGCCCCGATCGCGCGCGCTGCCTCACCGCCTGTGGCGCTGCCGCGGCGAGCGGGGTCGTGCTGCCGTTCCGGCTCGACTACGTCGTGAAGATCGGGACGCTGCGCCGGATGCGCGGCGTGAAGCTCGGCCTGGAGGCGATCGCGCTCTCGATCATCTCGCTCGGTCTCGTCGACGCGGTCGCGTTCCTGCCGCTCTCGATCTCGGCGACTGCAACGAGCTCGTCGACCTTCCGGGCCCCGCTGCTGCTCGTTGTGCTCTTCGGCGTCGGCTCGTGCGGGCTGCTCGTCGGAGGACAGCATCTGCTGCGCCTGCCGATCGTCGCGCGCCACGCACGCGTGTCGAAGCTGCTCGGTCGAGTCGCCGATCACCCACGGGGAACGACGCGTGAGGCGATCACTGCCTGGTTCTTCCTGCTTGGCTGCTGGAGCACGCGTGCGCTCGGCAGCACGCTGCTGCTTGCAGCTCTCGGGGTCGGCTTCTCGCCGACGCTCGCGCTCGTCGTCCTCTGCTTCTCGGCCGCGGCGGCTCTGATCCCGATCGCCTCAGGCGGCGCCGTCGCGAACGTCGGCGCAACGGCGGCGGTGCTGCTCGCCCTGGGCGTCCACAGCGGGCCGGCGATCAACTTCGGGCTCGCCTCGGGGCTCTTGCTCTGCGGCACGGCGGTCGTGGCGGCGATCGTCGGCCTCGCGACGTCGCTCGCGATGGGCTTCCGCGCCCGCTCGCTGCACACGGTCTAGGGCCTCGCCTCCCGCATCCCGCGCGGCCAGATTCCTTGCTTGCCGGGTGAGAGGATCCCGTTCGGGTCGAGCGCGTCCTTGATCGTCTCGTTGAAGCGCCGGTAGGCATGGTCTCCGAAGCTGTACTGGTCGGCGGCGAGGTCCATGAAGTCGAGATGCGCCCGGTACTCGCCGTAGCCCTGCTTCGCCGCCTCGCGCACGAGCAGCTTGGACGTGTCGTAGGCGGCACGTGCCTGCGCTTCGTTCTTCGTGTCGAAGATGACCAGCGTCACGTTCACGAAGCTCCGTGCGTTCGTGGCGATCAGCGCGGCCATGTAGTCGAGCCCGGCTTCTTGCTCGATCATCCCCCGCAGCAGGTCGCGGAGCGCGAGCGCCTCGGTGCCGACGAGCGGCGCGACGGGGGAGAAGCCGATGTGGCCGCCGTGCTCGCCGCCGTACCAGCCGGTCATCTGGTTCAGGCCGAGGCCTGGGATGCCGGCCTGGACCCGCTCGACGGGGTTCTCGATCTGCGAGTAGGTGTCGGCGTTGAACTTCGTCCCCCAGACCTCGGCTTGCGGAATCTGCGAGAACGCCGCCTTGGCCTTCGCGAACCGCAGATCGACGTCGTTCTCGTCGCCGTAGAGCGCGAGCCGCATCATCCAGCGGCCGACCTCGAGCTCGCGCGCCATCTTGTCGAGCGTCGCGTCCGGGATCGGCCCGTCGCCCTGATGCCAGAGGTCGCGCTTCGTCAGCACCGAGGCCCAGAGCACCGTGTTGATCATCTGCGGGACCATCCGGACGGTTCCGTCCATCATCAGGCGGCGCAGCGTGTCGGCCATCGGCGCCAGATCGTCTTCGCGCCAGACGCGGACCCAGAGCGGCATGTAGCACTCGGGCTCGGGCATCAGCCAGACCCCCATCTTCGTCACGATGCCGAAGTTCGACTGCATGAAGAGCTGGTCCGGAGTGGGGCCGAGGCCGCGCTTGTAGACGTTCCAGGCCCGGCTGCCGGGGAGGGCACCCATGCCGGTGCGCATCAGCTCGCCGTTCGGGAGCACGACCTCCATGCCGCATTGCGCGGCCATGTCCATTCCCTGCGGGAGATAGGTGATCCCGTTGTCGAGCGTGTTGCCGATCACGCTGCCCCAGCCGAGATCGGCGCAGGAGAGCCACAGCTTGTGACCGCCGGCCTGGATCGCCTCGTAGAGATCGAACCAGCGCACGCCCGGCTCGACGACGGCGTAGCCAAGCTCCTCGTTGATCTCGAGCACGCGGTTCATGCGCCGCAGGCTGAGGATCACGGAGCCGCGAACGCGCGGCGCGGGGCCGCCATAGCCGTTGTTGCGGCCCGTCGAATGCGTCCAGAGGGGGATCTTGTGCTCGTTCGCGACTCGCACGATCTCCTGGATCTCCTCGACGGTATCCGGCATCACGATCGCCGAGGCCGTGTAGTCGTCCCAGGTCTCGAAGGCGAACGGGTCGCGGAACTCGCGCAGGCTCGCGTCGTCGGTGAGCACGTGCTTCGCGCCAACGGCGGCGCTGAAGCCGTCGACTGCGCGCGACAGATCGGTGGCGGAAATGACGCTGGTCATGCGGCCTCCCCGGGGTCGAACGTGCGCGATGCGCACGAAACGCTCTCTGAGCGAACGAACCTACTCCGCAGGCGGAGGAGCGTCAATGAGGTGTTCGAACCAGTGGGCAGCGACTGCAAGATCGTTCTGCGTGAGCCCGTGCCCGGCGCCCTGCTCGATGTGCGTCGTGACGCCGGCACCAGCGCGTTCGAGCGCCTGGACGAGGCTCTCCGCGTTGGCCGCCGAGGTGAGGGGATCGTGGCTGCCGACATCGACGAGCACGTCCGTCCCCGTGAGCTCGAGCGAATCGTCGGGGTCGTACGGAAGCATCGGCCGCAGGAGCCCGGCGGCGCGGAGGAGACCAGGATGGCGGAAGAGCAGGCTGACTGCGATGTTCGCGCCGTTCGAGAGCCCAAGCGCGACGAGACGGGCCGGGTCGAGGGCATAGACGCCGGTCGCCGAGGCCACGAACGCCGCAAGCTCGTCGGTGCGCGCGAGCAGATCCGGGATGTCGAGCTGGCCAACCGCGAGGCGCCGGAAGAAGCGCGGGGCGCTCCCTTCCCGTACCTTCCCGAGCGGGCTGAGCAGCGCCGCGCCCGGTGCGAGCTGGCGACCGAGCGGTAGGAGGTCGTGCTCGTCGCCGCCCGTTCCATGCAGCAAGAGGATCGTCCAGGGGCTCGTCCCCGGCTCGAAGACGTGCTGGAAGCCGAGATCCTGCGCGCTCACGATGCGTCAGCGTACGCGCGCCGGTAGCGTCGCAGGATGGGAGGGCTCGTTCTCCGCGTTCCGCGCGACCACCGTCCGCTGCGCTTCACGCAGCTCTTCGTCGGGCTCGTGCTCTATGGGGTCAGCTCGTCGCTGCTCGTGATCGGCGGCCACGGTCTCGTGCCGTGGGATGTCTTCCACCAGGGGCTGGAGCGGCAAACCGGAATCGCGATCGGGACGTGGTCGATCATCGTCGGCGTCGCCGTCCTGCTCTTCTGGATCCCGCTGCGCGAAAAGCCCGGGCTCGGGACGCTGGCGAATGCGATCATGATCGGCGCGACAATCGACGTCACGCTCTGGCTCGTCCCGAACGCGCACGGGACGGTGCTGCGCTGGGCCTGCTGTCTGCTCGGGGTGCTGGTCAACGGGATCGCGACCGGGATGTACATCGGCGCCGGG
>DASZPQ010000004.1:0-26536 GCA_035550275.1 Gaiellaceae bacterium
TACGGCCTGCTCGAGCCGAACGACGCCCACGGCCACGGACAGAATCCGCTCTGCGGCGACGAGATCTCCGTGTCGCTGCGTTTCGGCGCCGACGGCGAGACGATCGAGGAGATCGGCTTCGAGGGGCGCGGTTGCGCGATCTCGCAGGCGGCGACCTCGATGCTGACCGAGCTCGTCGTGGGTCGAACGGCCGCGGATGTTGCGGCGCTCCCGCGGAAGGAGCTGCTCGACGAGCTTGGCGTCCCGCTCGAGCAGAACCCGGCACGGCTGAAGTGCGCGATTCTCGGGCTCGCAGTTCTGAAGGACGCACTCCACCGGGCCAAGGGGACGCCGCTGCCTGACGAGTGGCAGGGCCTCGACTTTGACTGAGCTGATCGTCGCTCCGCTCTCGGAGCTGCCCCCCGGATCCCACGCGATCGTTGCCGCCGAGCCGATCCCGATCGGCGTCTACAACTGCGGCGGCGAGCTCTACGCGATCGAGGATCGCTGCTCGCACGACGACGGGCCGCTCTGCGAGGGCATGTGGGACGAAAGCGACTGCCGCGTCGTCTGCCCGCGCCATGGCGCGACCTTCGATCTCCGGACCGGCGCAGCGCTCACCCTGCCGGCGTATCAACCGGTGCGCGTCTTCCCGGTTCGCGTCGAAGACGGAATCGTCAAAGTCGACCTTGACTGAGCTCGTCCGCTGCTGGCCGACGACTGACCCGCTCTACCTCGCCTACCACGACGAGGAATGGGGGCGCCCGGTCCGGGACGAGCGTGGCGTGTACGAGCGGCTCTGCCTCGAGGGATTCCAGTCCGGTCTCTCGTGGATCACGATCCTGCGCAAGCGCGAGGCCTTTCGTGCGGCCTTCGCCGGCTTCGATCCCGAGCTGGTGGCCGAGTTCGGCGAGCCTGACGTCGACCGCCTGCTCGGTGACGCCGGGATCGTCAGGCATCGCGGGAAGATCGAAGCGGCGATCGGAAATGCGCGGGCGACGCTGGCCCTCCGCGAGGCAGGGACGCCTTTGAACGAGCTGTTCTGGTCGTACGCCCCTGAGCCGAAGGCTGCCCCTGCGAGCTTCGCCGAGGTGGCTGCGTCGACGCCTGAGTCGGTCGCGCTCTCAAAACGTCTCCGCGGCCTCGGTTTCCGCTTCGTCGGACCGACGACGCTCTACGCCGGGATGCAGGCCTGCGGTGTCGTGAACGATCACCTTGCCACCTGCTGGGTCCGCGACGCCGTCGAACAAGATCGGCGAGCGAGTCCGTCTTGACCCTCTGGTTAGAATTCAACTAACCGCGGAAAGGAGGTGGTCCGGTAGATGGAGATTTCCAGTACGGGCAGTGGAGGTACTAGCTCGTAGGGACGTGTCCCCGGGACCTTGACGGGGAATCGCCTAGCCAGCGTGGGGGACTCGCGACATGCGCCGCTGACAGTGTCGGCCGGAAGCGACCCTACGAAATACCGCTAGTAACCGGGAACGGGCCGTCTTCGGGCGGCCCGTTCTTTTTTAACCGGCTGCCGAGATCCGGTAGATCGTGCCGCTCGCCCAGTCGCCGATCAGCACCGCGTTGCCGCTGGTGATCACGGGCAGTGGATTGGCGATCCCGGTGATGAACGGGAGCGCAGCTCCCGTGTAGGTCGTGCCGCTCTGCTTCAGCGGAACGCGCAGCACCTTGCCGAGATTCCACTCGGCGACGAGCGCCGAGCCGTCGAACTTGCCGTCGAGCTCGGTTGTCAGGACGGTGACGCCACCGGCGGCGGCGTGCTTGCCGAGCACGGCGATCGGCTTCGGAGAACCTGCGCAGGCCTTCGTCAACTGCCCGTAACAGTCCGGGAAGCCCCAATCCTGTCCTTGGCGCGCCTGCGCAAGCCAGTCGCCGGGTGTCTTGGCGCCGAGGTCGTCGCGCTGGTTCATGGTCACGAGCAGGTTGCTCGTCCCGGGATAGAACGCCAACCCGAAGGGAGCCCGGATCTGGCTCGCGTACACCTTGAGCCCGCTGCCGTTCGGATTGAACGAGACGACCGATCCCGACCATTTCGTCGGCGGCGCGCAGTGGTCACATGAGGCCGAGATGCCCATCAGGAGCCGGCCATCGGGTGCGAGAACGATGTTGTTGTTCTCGCCGCCTCCCTTCGGGCCGCGAACGAGCACCACCTGCGCGTTGAAGTGCGTTCCCTCGAGCCCGAAGTACGCCGTGACTTTCCCGAGCGAGCTCACGATCAGCTCCTGGCCGTACCAGAGGAGCCCGAGCGGGCCTTTCGGTCCCGAGATCACCTTCACGGGAGTCGCGCCCGCATGGGCGACCAGGTAGATGCCGTCGGAGCCATGCGTGTCGGAGCCAGAGGCGGCGACCCAAAGTCGGCCTTGCCGGTCAAAGGCGAACGCCGAGGCGTGGACGATTCCGCTTGCGTAGACGCTTGCGTGCAGCCCTTTCGGGCCGTGCAGGCCGGC
Source organism: Gaiellaceae bacterium (assembly GCA_035550275.1). Classification (GTDB taxonomy): domain Bacteria; phylum Actinomycetota; class Thermoleophilia; order Gaiellales; family Gaiellaceae; genus PALSA-600. Next base: position 2,436 of record DASZPQ010000004.1, read on the forward strand.
GCCGATCGGGACGAGCTTGGCCGGCGCAGCCTTGCCGCACCCGGCCAGCACGAGCACGAAGGCAGCGAGTGCGAGGGCGGCTGCGAAGTTCTTAGGTCGTTTTACGGGGAATCTCACGGAGCTCACAAGGGCGGGCTGTTCACTGGGATTCGACCCAACAAACGACAGAGAGGAGGTTAGTGACATGCAGACACCGACGAAGATCCTGGCGACACTCGCCGTTGCCGGCGCCATAGCAGGCGGTGGTGCGGCGATCACACACGCCGCGATTGTCTCCTCATCGGCAACGGGGACGACCGCGGCGGATACGCCGGCCACGGCAACGACGCCGTCGACAACCACGCCGCCGCCGCCGGCAAGCTCGGGCACGAATGCGAACTGCCCGAACATGTAGGCCAAGACGGCGAGACCGCGGCTCCCAGTCGTGAACGGGAGCCGCGGTCTCGGGAGCGAGCGGTCGTCGCTACGCGTTCGATGACGCGGGCGAGGCCGAGCTCGGCCCCAGGTTCGGACAGTTCGCGGAACTTCCCGACATCTTCACCAGATGGCGCGCTGCGTGATGGACGGTCTTGTGTTGCACGCGGTGCGTCGCGGCCAAGGCGGGAGTCCCGGCAGTGAGCGCCAGTGCGAGCACGCTCAGCGCAATTGGAACTCTGGAAGCGATCAAGGCATTCCCTCGTTTCTCTCGCTTCCTTGAATCTACCCCGAAAGGCTAAGAAAAACCTTGGCGGCGATCAGCAGGCGCGGCGGATCTGTTCGTCGAGCGAGACGAGCGGGAGCCGGAACGTCGACACCGCGTCGTTCGAGGACGCGACGTTGTCGGCGCCCTGGAGCATCGTCACCTGATCGGCCGAGAACGGAGAGCCCGGGAGCCGCTCGGTGGCGACCGCGATCGCGCGCGCCGCGATGAAGGGCAGGTGCACGAGCGGCCGCCGCTTGCCGAGGGCGGCGGCGATCCGCCGATAGAGCTCGTTCCAGTCGACCACGTCGGGCCCGCCCAGGTCGAACGTGCGGTTGGCGGCGTCGGTCAGGTTGAGGCCGCGGGCGACGTACGAGGCCACGTCTTCGACCCAGATCGGCTGCGAGCGCTGCCGGCCCGGACCGATCACGGTCACGACCGGCGAGAGCTTGACCTGGCGAATGAACGTCGGCAGCGCGCCGCCGTCGCGACCGAAGACGAAGCTCGGGCGGAAGATCACGTGCTCGAGACCGGAGCTCTTGACGCCCTGCTCCTCGTGCCATTTCGCGCGGTAGTACGGGACGGTGTCCTTCGTCGATTCGTCCGTGCCGATGGCGCTCATCAAGACGAAGCGCTCGACGGCTGCCGACTGGGCTGCAGCGAGCACGTTGTCGAAGCCCTCCACCATCACCCGCTGAAAGTCGCCCGGCCGGCCGCGGATGATCGCCGCCAGGTGGATGACATGCGTGCAGCCGTCCGCGGCGCGCCGGATGCTCTCGGCGTCGCCCAGATTGCCGGTCGCGAGCTCGGCGCCCCAGGCACTGAGCCGAGTTGCGCGTGCAGGATCGCGCACCAGTGCTCGCACGTCACGGTTCTCGGCGCGAAGCGCGTGGACGATCTTCTGTCCCACGAAGCCCGTGCCCCCCGTGACGAGGATCTTCAGCTGCCGTTCTCCTGTGGGAAGTTCTGCCAGTAGCGGCTCGCGGTCGGGCCGCGCTGGCCCTGGTACTTCGAGCCGAGGCTGCCCGAGCCATACGGTGACGCTGCGGGCTCCGTCAGCTGCATGAACGAGAGCTGGCCGATCTTCATCCCGTGGTAGATCGTGATCGGGAGGTTCGCGACGTTCGAGAGCTCGAGCGTCACGTGCCCGTCCCAGCCCGGGTCGATGAAACCCGCGGTCGAGTGGATCAAGAGGCCGAGGCGGCCGAGCGAGCTCTTGCCCTCGAGGCGGGCGACGAGATCGTCGGGGAGCCGTACTCGTTCGAGCGTCGATCCCAGGACGAACTCGCCCGGGTGGAGGATGAACGGCTCGTCGTCCGTGATTTCGACGGGCTCGGTCAGCTCCTCCTGCTCCAGCTTCACGTTGATGTAGCCGTAGCGGTTGTTGCGGAAGACGCGGAAGTAGCGGTCGACCCTGACATCGACGCTCGACGGCTGCAGAAGCGACGGGTCGTAGGGGTCGATCTCGATGCGGCCCTCGTCGAGCAGCCGCGCGATCGTGACATCGGAGAGAACCACAGCGCGATTCTTGCACGCGCGTTCCGTCACGGTCTTGTCACAGTGCTGTGACGACGTACAGCTACAAAAGCGTGACAAGTTCTCCGCAGACTCGCTCCGGTACGCTGGGGCCATGGCAACGACGCGCACGATCGAGCTTCGAACGGAGATTCCCGGGCCGAAGGGCCGCGAGATCATCGAGCGTATGAACGCGTCCCTCGCCGCGCCGCTGAAGCTGACGTTCCTGGTGATCGCGGTCGAAGCGCACGGCGTCACGATCACCGATGCCGACGGGAACAGGTTCATCGACTTCTCGGGCGGGATCGGCTGCCTGAACGTCGGCCACTCGCATCCGCAGGTCGTCGCGGCGGCGCAGGAGCAGCTCGACCGCTTCAGCCACACCGACTTCACGATCGTCCCGTACGAGCTGTACGTGACACTGGCCGAGCGGCTGCTCGGGCACGCTCCGTTCACGGGCGCCTCGAAGGCTGCCTTCTTCAACTCAGGCGCCGAGGCGGTCGAGAACGCGGTCAAATTCGCCCGCGCGTATACGAAGCGCTCAGGGGTGATCGCCTTCGCCGGTGCGTTTCACGGCCGGACGCTGATGGCGCTCTCGCTCACGTCGAAGACGCATCCCTACAAGGCCGGGCTCGGGCCGTTCGCGCCCGAGGTCTACCGCTCGGCCTATCCCTCCGACTACCGCGGCGTCACGACGGCCGACGCGCTCGCGGCGCTCGAGCACACGCTGCTGACACAGGTCGCGGCTGAGACGGTCGCTGCGATCGTGATCGAGCCGGTGCTCGGCGAAGGGGGATTCGTTCCTGCGCCCGCGGAGTTTCTCGAGGGCGTGCGCCGGATCTGCGACGAGCACGGGATCGTGATGGTCGTCGACGAGGTGCAGACCGGGTTCGCGCGCACCGGCAAGTTCTTTGCGATCGAGCATTCGAACGTCGAGCCGGACCTGATCGTCGTCGCCAAGTCGATCGCAATGGGACTGCCGCTCTCGGGGGTGCTCGGGAAGGCCGCGATCATGGACGCCCCCGGCCCTGGCGCTGTCGGCGGCACCTACGTCGGCAATCCCGTTGCTCAGGCCGCTGCGCTGGCTGTCCTCGACGTGATCGAAGACGAAGGGCTCGTTGAGCGCTCCGCCGCGATTGGCGAGACGATCCGGGCGCGGATGCACGCCTGGCAGGAGCGCTGGGACGTCATCGGCGACGTGCGCGGGCTCGGCTCGATGCTCGCAATCGAGCTCGTTTCCGATCGCCAGACGAAAGAGCCTGCGGCGGATCTCACCGACGCCGTGGTCGAGGCCGCGCTCGAGCGAGGCCTGCTGCTGATCACCTGCGGGATCTACGGCAACTGCATCCGCGTGCTCGCGCCGCTCGTGATCACTGACGCCGAGCTCGAAGAGGCGCTCGGCGTCTGGGAAGAGTCGCTCGAAGCGACTCTCGGCTAGTAGCGCAGCCCGCTGCGGCGTTCGTGCCGCTCGAGCGCGAGGTCGCACAAGCGATCCAACAGCTCCACATATGGCACGCCTGACGCTGCGAAGAGCTGGGCGTAGACGCTCGTCGACGTGAACCCCGGGATCGTGTTCAGCTCGTTCACGAGCACCTCACCGTCGTCTCGGACGAACATGTCGGCCCGCGCCATCCCCTCGCACTCGGTGGCGACGAAGGCGCGTACCGCCAGCTCTTGCGCGCGAGCCGCCTGCGTCTCCGAGATCCGCGCCGGGACGATCAGCTCCATCTCGCCCTGCTCGTACTTCGCGGCGTAGTCGTACCACTCGTTGTTCGTGACTGCGATCTCGCCCGGTAGCGAGGCAACAGGGTCGCGGTTTCCGAGCACGCCCACCTCGACCTCGATCCCCGAGACGAACTCTTCGACGAGGACCTTCTCGTCGTGGGTGAACGCGAGCTCGACGGCGGCCCGGAGCTCGGCCTCGTCGTGGGCCTTCGAGATTCCGACCGACGAACCGAGCCGGGCAGGCTTCACGAAGACGGGAAATGCGAAGGGATTGCGAGTCTCATCGCCGGCGCGCAGCGTGATGTTGCGCGTCACCGGGATCTCGTTGTCGCGCAGGACGGACTTGAACAGGTCCTTGTCCATGCAGAGCGCCGAGGCCACGACGCCTGCGCCGACGTAGGGGACGCCGGCGAGCTCGAGGAGGCCCTGGACGGTGCCGTCTTCGCCATGCGGGCCATGCAGCACCGGGAAGACGACGTCGACATCCGCAAGCGTGGTGGCCACGGAGTGACCCGGCAGCCGCACAAGCTCCTCTCCCATCGGCGCTTCGAGCTCGCGCGTCGCGCCCGAGGCGAGCGCCCAGGAGCCGGAACGGTCGATCTCGATCGCCACGACAGTGGCGCCGGCTTCGTTCAGGCCGTCGATCACGCTTCGCGCTGAGGCGAGCGAGATCTCATGCTCGCTCGAGCGCCCACCCATCAAGACAGCAACCCGCCGGCGGCTCAAGGAAACGGGGTCGTCGTGGGTGTCGTCGTCGGTGTCGTGGTCGTCGTTGTTGTCGTGTCCGTGGTGGTCGTCGTCGGCGTCGAGGTGGTCGACGTCGTCGTCGACGAGCTCGTCTGGTTCGTGAACTGCCCGACGATCAGCGTCACCTGGGTATTCGGCTTGGCGGGCGTTCCACCGGTCGGAGCCTGGCTCTGGACGATGCCACCCTGCGTCGGGTCGGTGACGGGCACCGACTGAACGGTGAAGCGGAACCCGGCGGCCACGAGCAGGGCGCCGGCATTCGCGGGCGTGTTACCCGTCACGTCGGGCACCTGGACGACCGAGGGCCCGTTCGAGACCGCGAGCGTGATCGTCGTGCCGACGGCCTCCTGTGAGCCGCCCTTGGGCGTCTCCGTCACGACCTGGCCCACCGGCTGGCTGGAGGCGACCGTGGTCTTCGTGACGTTGAAGCCCGCGCACTTCAGCGTGCTGTAGGCGTTCGTGTACGGCTGCGCGACGACATTCGGCACCGGCTTCGGCTCGAGGCCCTTCGAGATGTTGATCCTCACCTTGGAGCCGACGACGACGGACGCTCCCGCAGGCGGAGATTGAGCGGTGACCGTGTTGGAAGGTGAGCTGGAGTAGATGTAGTGCGGGTCGGGAACCAACCCCTGGTTCTGGAGCGTCGATTCGGCCGCCGTCAGCGTGAAGCCCTTCACCGATTGCACCGACACCTTCGGCTTGCCGGTCGAGACGGTGATCGTGACGTTCGAGTTCTTCGGCGCCGAGGTGCCCTGAGGCGGGCTCTGGCTGATCACCTCGCCCGCGGGGACGGTGTCGTTGGTCGCGTGATCGACGCTGACCTTGAAGCCCTCGGCCTTCAGCTGCTGAACCGCGCCTGCCTGCTGCTCGAGCCTGACATCCTGGATGCTGACCGGCTTGTTCGTGTTGACCTGGTTCTGGATCTTCTCGTAGAGCAGGTAGCCGGCCCCGGCGGCGATCACGATCGCGAGCAAGCCGAGCAGCCACGGCCAGAACGAGCGGCGCCGGGAAGGCTCCTCGTATTCGTAATAGGGGCCCGGCGGCCGGTAGGCCGGAGGTGCCGGCGCGCTCACGGAGCGCGGCCGGCTGATCATCGTCGGCGCGGCAGCAAGGCCTTCGCCCGCGAGTACCTGCGTCATCGCGTCCTCGGTCCGGTGCGAGACGGCGGCGCCCCGCGCGACGCGCGCGAGGTCGGCGTCCATCTCCTCTGCCGACTGGTAGCGATGCTCGGGATCCTTCGCGAGCGCGCGCATGACGATCGCGTCGAGATCGTGAGGCACATTCGGGTTCACCTTCGACGGCGGCTCGGGGATCGCAGAGAGGTGCTTCATCGCGATCTCGACCGGCGCATCACCGGTGAACGGCACCTGGCCGGTGAGCATCTCGTAGAGCACGATTCCGAGCGAGTAGAGATCGGAGCGCGGATCGACGGGTGCGCCGCGGGCCTGCTCGGGCGAGAGGTATTGCGCTGTGCCCACGATCGAGCCTGCCTCGGTCATCTGCGATGCGCCCGAGCGCGCGATCCCGAAGTCCGTCACCTTCAGGCGGCCGTCCAGGCCGACGACGATGTTGTGCGGCTTGATGTCGCGGTGGACGATGCTGTTTCGGTGCGCGAAGCCGAGACCGGCGAGGATCTGGCGCGCGTAGTCGATCGCGATCTGCGGCGGGGTCGGCCCGTTGCGGACAAGCAGCTCCTTCAACGTGCGTCCGTCGAGGAACTCCATCGCGATGTAGTAGGTGTCCTCGCCCTGGCCGCGGTCGAAGATCGAGACGATGTTCGGGTGGTTCAGCCCGGCCGCGTTCTGGGCTTCGCGGCGGAAGCGCTCGACGAACTGCTCGTCGTTCGCGTGGCGCTCGTTCAGGAGCTTCAGCGCAACGGGCCGGCCGAGCTCCTGGTCATCGGCCAGGTAGACGTCGGCCATCCCACCCGAGCCCAGCTTGCGCCGAATCAGGTAGCGGTGGTCGAAAAGCTTGTCGATGAGAGGATCTGGGGCCATTGTTTCGAGGACGTAGCTCTACGGGTTCGTGTTCGACGTGGTGGGCAGGATCGCCTGCATGAGCGCTTTCGCGATCGGAGCGGAGATGGCGCCTCCGAAGCCGCCAGGAACATCCTGGACGACGACGGCGCCTGCGACGGTCGGATGCTCGGCCGGCGCAAAGAAGATGAACCAGGCGTCATAGACACCCGGCTTGTTCGTCTCCGCAGTGCCAGTTTTACCTGCGACGGTGACCCCCGGGATCTGAGCCTCGGTGCCCGTGCCGCCAGTGACCACCGAGACCATCATCTGGTTCAGCGCTGCCGCCGTCTTCGGCGTGATCGGCGTGCGGAGGACGTGGGACTTCGTGCGCGCGACGACGGACCCGCTCGGCGAGACGACCTTCTTCACCACGTAGGGCTTCATCATCACGCCGCCGTTCGCGACCGCCCCTGCGACCATCGCCATCTGGAGCGGCGTCACGAGCATCTGCCCCTGCCCGAAGGCGGTTCGGCCCGGGTCGACGAACCGGTCGGGGTCCTTCGGGTCATAGAGCTTCGAGCCCTTGTAGAGCCCGGAGGCGGAGCGCGCGTCGGAGGGCGTCTCGAGCGGCGGCACGGTGTAGAAGCCGAACTTCTTCGCCTCGTTCAGGAGCCGCGCCGAGGTGAGCTTCTGGCCGATGTTGCAGAAGACGGCGTTGATCGAGTGCTGGTACGCCTCCGCCAGGGTGACGTTCCCGAACGCTTCGTGGCCGCCGCTCTGGTCGTCGGCGTTGTAGACCTGCTTGCCGTACTCCGTGCAATAGCCGGGGTCGTAGAACGTCGACGTCGGCGTGTAGACACCGTCGTCGAGCGCCGCGGCCGCCGTGATCGTCTTGAACGTCGAGCCTGGCGGGTAGAGGCCCTGCGTCGCGCGGTTCAGCAGCGGTGAAGCGTCTGCGCAGGCCTTCGACTTCGCCGACAGGATCTGCTGATAGCCGTTCGGCTTCTCGACGAGGTTCGGGTTGTAGGTGGGCGATGACGCCATTGCAAGGACGGCGCCCGTTGTCGGATTCCAGACGACTGCCGCACCGCATTTCCCTGCGAGCTCGCTCTCGGCGACCTTCTGGGCCTTCACGTTCAGCGTCAGGACGAGGCTGTTCCCCTGCACCGTCGTTCCCTGGAGCTTGTCCCCGAGGGTGTCGATGAACGTGCCGAGATCCTTGTTCGAGCCGGTCAGGTAGTCGTTCTCTGACTCTTCGAGGCCGGCCCGGGCGCGGCTCTGGGTCGAGTAGCCGATCACCTGCGAGGCGAAGCCGTTCGTGGGATAGGTGCGGAAGTAGAGCGTTTGCCCGCCTGATTTCTCGCGCACATTCCGGGCCAGGATCGTCTTTCCATCTGAGGCATAGATGAAGCCGCGCCGGACCTCGAACTGCGCGACACGCTGGATCGCGTTGTCCTGTCGCGCAGCCAGTCCCGGTGCGGCCCAGGTTTGCCAGTACGTGGTCGCCACGATCAGCGCCGCGAGCATCACCAGCGTGGCCAGAGCGACGGTTGAGATCTGCCGGTTCATGGGAGCGAGTTCGCGCGGTGGGAGACGAGGAGGAGGCCCGCGAGCACGAAGAAGTTCGCGACGATCGACGAGCCGCCGTACGAGACAAACGGGAGGGTGATCCCCGTCAGCGGGATCAGCCGGACCACCCCGCCGACGATGATGAAGGTCTGGAAGGCGAAGGCGAACGTGAGCCCCGCGGCCAGGAGCTTCGAGAAGCCGTCCTCGGCCTGGAGGGCGATCTTCATCCCCCGGGCCACGAAGAGCATGAACACGAGCAGCAGCGCTGCGGCGCCGACGAGGCCGAGCTCCTGCGCGAGGGCCGAGTAGATGAAGTCGGTGTTGACGTAGGGGATCAACTGCTGGCCTGCAGCGTCGGTGAACGTCCCCTTCCCGAGCCCGGTCCCGCCGAAGCCGCCGCTCGAGATCGAGTAGAGGGACTTCACGAGCTGGTAGCTCTGGCAGTCCTGCCGGAGCGTCATCGTGCCGCTCGACGGGCAGTAGACCTTCGAGGTCGTCCAGGGCGCGAGCCAGATCGTGACGCGCTCGTGCACGTGCGCGATCTCCTTGTCGGCCGCGACTCCGCCGATCAGGAAGAGCACGAGCCCCGCGACGACGTAGGACCAGCGCGCGGTCGCGATGTAGAGCATCGCGAGGAAGATCCCGAAATAGAGCAGCGCCGACCCGAGATCGTTGGTCTCGACGAGCACGAGCATCGTGGCGCCCCAGATCAGGAGCAGCGGCCCGAAGTCCTTCAGGCGCCCCTGCGCGAGCACCTCGCGCTTGTCGCGCAGGTAGGCGGCGAGGAAGACGATCAGGAAGATTTTGGCCAGCTCGCCGGGCTGGAACGTGAACGCGCCGACGTGCACCCAGAGCCGTGCGCCGTTCACTGTCGTCCCGATCCCGGGGAAGCGCGGCAGGAAGAGCAGCACGATCGCCCCGACGCCGAAGAGGTACTTGTACTGCTCGAGCAGCCGGTAGTCGCGGCGCAGGCCGAAGAGCGTGACCCCGAACAACACGACGCCGATCACGATCCAGAGCCCCTGCTTGAAGGCGTCGCTCGGCCCGAGCCGGTAGATCTCGGTCAGGCCGATCGCGGTCAGCAGGCCTGCGATCGGCAGAAGATACGGGTCGGCGTTCGGTACCGTCGCCCGCGCGATCGCATGGGCGACGAGATACAACGCGATGAAGAGCCCTGCGTAGAGGAGCGATCCCCACGAGACAACCGCCTGGCGTGCGATGTAGACGCTGGCAAAGCCGATGCCCGTCAGAACGCCGACGACGAGCAGGTAGTAGAGCTCCCGATTCCGGTCGGTCAGCGTGTGAGCCCCCAGATCGACAGGACGGCGATCAGCGCGAGCAGCGCGACGATCAAGGCCGTTGAGGCAACAAGCCGCGCGAGTGGGAGCGGTTGCTCCTCCTGGGCGACCGCGCGCTGCCAGTCGTCGGCGGAGACGACCATCGTGTCGGCTTCCGGATACCAGGCGTCGGCCGGAAGCGAGACGCCGTCCTCCGGGTGCAGCGTGTCCTCGTCGTCGCTCACGTAGGGCGCCGGTGCCGCTGTCTGCTCGTCGCTCGTCAGCTCGAAGAGGACCGCGGTGATGTTGTCTTCTCCGCCGCTGTCGTTGGCAGCTGCGATTAGCGCTCGCGCCGCGCCGCGAAGATCGGGCCGGTTGCGATCGACGAGCACGGCGATCGTGTCGGCATCGACCATGGTCGAGAGCCCGTCAGAGCAGAGCAGGAAGACGTCTCCGGGCGCGCCGTCGGCGACGAACACGTCGATCTCGACCTCCGAATCGGTGCCGAGCGCCCGGGTGATCACGGAGCGCTGCGGGTGGATCTCTGCTTCCGCCGGTGTCAGCTCCCCCCGGCGGACAAGCTCGGCGACGAGCGAGTGATCGTCTGTGAGCTGGACGAGAACGCCGTCGCGAAGGCGATAGGCGCGCGAGTCGCCGACGTGCCCGATCGCGACGTCGCCGTCGCTGCCGACGAGCGCAACGGTCATCGTCGTGCCCATTCCCGAGGCCGCAGCGTCGTGGATGGCGCGGTCGTGCACGCGCCGGTTCGCCTCCTGGATCAGCTGCACGACGAGCATCACGGCTGCCGGCGCGGTGATGTTGTCGCCTTCCTTGAGTGCCCCGGAGAGCGCGGCAGCCGCGAGCGACGAGGCAATCTCGCCAGCCTGCGCCCCGCCCATCCCGTCCGCCACAGCAAAGAGCGGCGGCTCGCACACAAAGGCGTCCTCGTTTCGGCGCCGTTTGCGGCCGGTGTTCGTTTCTCCGTAGCGCTCGCCGATGCTCATGGTGTTGCTCCGAGGGACTGAGCGGCTTCAGGTGACGGCGGAGCCGGGCTTTGCCCGGCGAGAGCCACTGTGCGCGTGGCGATGCTGTGGCATGAGGAAGGGGGCGTCATGGGGGAAACGTCGTTTCCCCCATGTGAGAAGGCGTCTTCGTTTCGGCGCCGTTTGCGGCCGGTGTTCGTTTCTCCGTAGCGCTCGCCGATGCTCATAGCCCGTGCGCTCCAGTATGAGCCGCGCCCGTGATCGTTCGGTAAGGGGCCGAGCAGCTGGCTCTCATGATTCGAACCGCAGATCAGTTTCGCCGATCCGGACGAGGTCGCCAGGCGCGAGGCGGCGTTCGCGGGTGAGGCGGATTCCGTTCACGTAGGTGCCGTTGGTCGAGCCGATGTCGTCGACGTAGACGCCGTCGCGGCGAGGCTCGAAGCGCGCGTGCCGCGTCGACGCATATTCGTCGCTCTCGATCTGAACATCGTTCGTACCGCCTCGGCCGATCGTGAGCGCCGTGGAGTCGATCGGGTAGGTGACCCCTGGCGCGATCGCCGGGCTCTGCACGACGACAAGCCGGCCGAGCTCGCGCGCGACCGGCTGGGGCAGCATCGCGGCGACCTGCGCCGGCCGCAGGATCATCGACTCCTGCGGCAGCCGGAGGTCTTTCGCCGCCGACCGGACGATTCGCCAGATAAAGAGGTACAGCAGGACGAGGAAGGCGATCTTGAGTGCAAGGAGCGCGGTCTCGACCTGCGCCGAGGCGACCACTTAGTGGGGCTCCCGCGAGAAGGTGATCTCCGTCGAGCCGATCGTGAACTTCGTTCCGTCCTCGAGCTTCAGCTGCTTGACCCTGCGTCCGTCGAGCTCGATCCCGTTCGTCGATTCGAGGTCGACCAGGGTGTAGCCCGAGCCGTCCTGCCTGACCTCCGCGTGCCGGCGCGAGACGTTCGGATCGGGAACGGGGATGTCGCAGTCCTTCGACCGGCCGAGGACGACTCGCGGCGCCTTCAGCTCGTGGCGCTGGCCAGCGAAGGTCAGCACCGCCGGAGCCGGGGTCGGTGCTTCGGGCTCTGGCTCGGATTCGGTCACGGGAGGCAGCGCCGAAGGCGTGTAGATCATCGTCTCGCCGGGCGCAGCCTGGCTTGCTGGCTCGTCGGGCGACCTCGGCTTGCCGCTCCGCGTCAACCGCGTCGCGATCCCGAAGACGCCGATCTCGAGCTCGTCGTCGGTCTCGAGCTTCACCTGCGGTGCGCTCAGGAGCGCGTAGCTCTCACGGCGCGCGTGCTCGGCGAGGTAATCCTGAAGCTCCTCGCAGAGCGACTGCTCGTAGCTCGAGAACTGCTCGCGGTCGGCTGTCGAGAGGTAGATCGTGTACTCGTTCGGGACATAGACCCGAGAGACCGAGACGTTTCGGTGCTCGTCCATCTCCTTCGCGAGCTTGCGCGCCAGCTCGACGGGCTGGACATTCGCCCGGAAGGCGCGGCCGAATACTCCCTCGAACAGGGATTCGAGCTTCGACTCGATGCTGCGTAAGACGCTCATCTCAACCAGGGGTACCCGGAAACCAGTCTAGTTAGCCGGTTCGAACGCAAGCACGGCGGCCGTCAGCCAGGCGGCGCCGATCAGCGGGAGCACGGCCACCGCCGGTGCCACGAGGACGGTGGCGACCATGAACGCAGCGCCGTATCCGGCTGCGGGCCAGGGCCCTCGGTGTCGCAGATAGGGCAGGGCGCCCGTCGCACAGGCGAGAATCAGCGCGCCACCGAGGACGGCGGGGTGATCGAGGAGCGCCTGCCAGAGCGCGTTGACGACCGCTCCGGGGCGGTTGCTACCGGCGATTCCAAGTCCTTGAGGTGCCGCCGAGCCTGCGAACGGAAGCGGGACATGGCGAAAACCGGCGACCACCGCCGCCACGAGCCCGGCGGCGCCGGCTTGTGCGATCCGCCGGACGCGCCCGTGTGCAACCTGGGCCGCGAGCGGCATCAGACCCAGGCCGCCGAAGGGCGCAAGGAGCGGCCCGATCGCGGCGAGCAGGCCGGCGCGGGCGTCGTTCCACGACAGGATGAGCCAGGCGACTGCGAGCACGGCATAGGCGACGCCGAGGCCCATCGAGATGTTTCCCAGCGGGAGGAGCGGTGAGGCGAGCGCAAAGGCAAGTCCGGCGCGTGGTGCCGCGAAGCTGATCGTTGCCGCGGCGATCGCCAGGCCGAGCGGCCAGCCCGCCGGATAGAACGGCAGCGCAGCGGAGACCCACCCGGTGACGAGACCGGCGAGCGCGGCAGGCAGAAGCCGGTTCTGGAGGTTCGCCGGGGCAAGCACCTGAGGCCGGGATCGCGGTAGAGAGACCGTGCTCGCTCCGCCGCCTCCTTTCCGGCGCCGCTTCCGGGGCAGGTTGCGGAGATCGTCTGACAGCTTGCGCGCACTCGGGCGCCGCGCCGGGTTCAGGACGAGCGCAGAGGACACGGCCTCACAGAGCGCTGCGGGAAGATCGGGGCGCATGCTCGCCAGCGGCGGCGGGCCGCTCTGAATGCGGCGCGACGTCTCGGGGAAGCCGCCGTCACGGAACGGGTGCTCGCCGGCGAGCGACTCCCAGAGCATCACGCCGACAGCCCAGATGTCGGCAGCTTCTGTCGCTGTCTTCCCGAGCAGGCGCTCGGGCGAGACGTAGCCAAGGGTCCCGGGGACGTCGCCGAGCGCAGTCAGCGTGTCGAACTCGGCCATCTGGGCGAGGCCGAAGTCGAGCAGCCGCGCGTCGATCGCCTCCGACTCGGCCAGCAGCACGTTCGACGGCTTCACGTCGCGATGGATGATCCCGCGTCCGTGAGCGTGCGCGAGCGCCTCGAGCACCTGGCTCGCCACCTCGACCGCCTGCCGGTCGTCGAGCTCGCCGGCCTGGAGCGCTTGGCGCATCGTCCTTCCGGGTACGTACTCGTAGGAGATGTACACATGGCTGGAATCGCGCGCGAGTGCATAGATCCGCTGGCACCGAGGGTGCCGTAGCGCCGAGGCTGCCTTCGCTTCGCGCTCGGCCCGTGAGGCGGTCTTCCCTTCGCGCGGGACGATCTTCAGGGCGACGTCGAGGCCGCTTCGCTCGTCTCGCGCCAGCCACACTTGCCCCATTCCGCCCGAGCCGAGCGGGCGCAAAGCGCGGTAGCGGCCGAGGATGAGCTCGTGCGCGAATGCAGCAGAGGACACTCTGCGCAGTACTTCGCGCCCAGGACAAATCCTTTCCCCGCCGAACGAACGCGGTAGATTCAGAGATCGCTATGGACCCACCCGACGACGACATCGAGTTCGATTTCTTCGAGGACGAGCCCCAGACGGGCGAGTCCGCGCAGAGCGCTTCCCGCGTGCGGCTGCCGCGGGCTCCGGGCCGGAAGCCGCGCCGTCCGGCCGGGCCGCCGCGTGGCGCTGCGCCGCTGCTGCGCCTGCTTGGCCTGGTGGTCTTCGTCGTCGTGCTCATGCTCCTCTTCGCGCTGTTCATCGCCTCGTGCTCGGGCACGTCGCGGCACTCCGCCTACGCCGCCTACATGACGAAGGTCGACACGATCGCCCGTGCGTCGACGAGCAACGGCAAGACGCTTGCCACCGATCTCGCGACTCCAGGGATCAAGCTGACCGATCTCGTCACGAAGCTGAACGGGCTCGCATCACAGGAGCGGCAGAACGTGGTCGCGGCCGAGAGTCTCAGCCCACCGGGACGGCTGCGAGCCGAGAACGGCCATCTCGTCGAGGCGCTCGAGCTCCGGGCGAGTGGGATCGCAGGGCTGGCGAAGACCTTCGCCGAGCATGCCAAGGCTTCGAACGCGTCAGGGCTGCTCGCGGAAGCAGGGGACAGGTTGCTCGCAAGCGATGTCGTCTGGGATGACCTGTTCATGACGCCGACATCGAACCAGCTCGCCACTGACGGAGTGACCGGGGTGAGCGTGCCCGAGTCGCACTCGATCTCGAGCGCCGACAGCGTCTCTGCGCATCAGATGTCGCTCGTTCTGCAACGGATCAACGGCGCGACGACCGGGGGCACCGTCACCGGCATTCACGGCACGAACATTGTCTCGGTCCAGGCCGTGGCGGGGACCGCGAAGCAGACACTGACGGCGGGATCGCTGAACACCGTTACCACGGGGACCGACCTGGAGATTGCGGTCACGGTCGAGGACTCTGGCGACTCGCAGGAAGTGAAGATTCCCGTTTCGCTCACGATCACGGGCCCGCCCGAGATCGTGATGCACAAGACGATCGTCACGATCAATCCGGGCGATCAGCAAGTCGTGACGTTCACCGGGCTCGGTGCCGTGCAGTTCGGCCGTCAGGTGCAGTTGACGGTCGACGTCAAGAAGGTGCCGGGTGAGGTGAACCTGACGAACAACACTGCGACGTTCCCGGTCATCTTCTCGTTGCCGGCCTAGGAACGGACGGATGCATGTGTCGGCGAACGTTGCAGGGCTGGTCGCCGTCGTTGGTGCCGTCGTGGCCGTTGCGGGCCTCGCGCTGGCCTGGGTCTCGTGGGTCAAGGTGCGGCGCGTTCGAGATGCGCAGCGAATGCTGCTCGGCGGTGGCCGGAAGGACCTGATCGAGTTCGCGGTCTCGCTGCAGGAGCGGATCGACGATCTGCACCGAGCCGTTGATGAGGTGGCCGCGAGCCTCTCGCGTGTCGACCGCCGAATCGACGGCGCCGTCACAAACAGCTCGATCGTCCGCTACGACGCGTACGAGGACACCGGCGGTCATCAGTCGGCGTCTTTGGCCTTGCTGGACTCGGGCCGGACCGGCATCGTCGTGACCGCGATTCAGGGCCGCGACTACGCGCGGATCTACATGAAGGAGCTCGACCGCGGCAAGGCATCGGTGGCGCTCTCGCCGGAAGAGCGAGAAGCTGTCGAGCGAGCGATGGGGCGCTAGCTGCGGAGCCCAGCCAGGGTCTCTTCGAGGCTCTCGAAGTAGTGCGAGTGGGTTCGCCGGAGTGTCTCTTCGTCTTCCGCGATCAAGAGGACGACGCCGCGTCCGTCGTCGTGTTCTCTGTGGCTGCGCTCCGCCGCCACGAACCGCTCCATCGCTGCGGCAGGATCCTGAAACTCCGCGATGTCAGGCTCCCGATGGGAGCCACGCGTGTAGGTGAGAAGGAAAAAGCTCATAACTCGCTCGGCGGTAAGGGTAGCTCGGCTGAGAGCCCGAGATCTTGCTCTCTCAAACCTTTGCTCAGTTCCAGTAACCATTCGAGCCACTCTTCAGGACCATTGCCGTGTTTGAGGTCGGTACCCAGCGACTGGTCGACATTTTCGACCGTTTGAGCCCATTGCTGCTGACGTGCGGTTCGGATCTGAATCTCGACGGGCCTGCCGCCAAACTGAAAGACGATGTGCACCGCTCGGTACCCGAGTTCATCGCCGTGTTCAGTCGTGTCCTTTACCGATGGACGACTGCCGGTGGCACCCGCGATTCCCTGAATAAATCCGGATGTCACACCTTCTTGAGTTGCAACGGTCGGGACGACGATGCGACCGCCGGCGATGTCTTGCATGGTCGAGAGCGAGGTTGTGCTTCTACAGAGCTTGGCAACGATCGCGTCCGATGTCTTCGGTCGGTAGGCAATGTTGAGCGCTTCTTCCGTGACGTCGATTTCAGGCGCGAGAACCGTCGTCAGTTTCTCCACGGTGAGCTTCAACATCCTTTCGAGTAACGAAAAGCCTGGGATGAAAAGTGATCGAAAAGCCGCAACGATTGCAAGGTCCTCCTCCAGTGGCGCCAGCCCGACTTGGCTTCGCTTCCGGATGCGTTTCCCCGCACGGTCGACCGCGCTTCGGCTCGGTTCCACGCGTTGGAGCATAGGGTGTCCGGCCATCCGCGGGCCCTCCGCCGCGACCGCTACATTTCGCCCAGCGTGCAGCAGGTCCTGGTCCTGAACGCGAGTTACGAGCCGCTCAACGTGTGCTCGCTCAGACGTGCGCATGTGCTCGTCTTCAAAGGGAAAGCCGAGGTGATCGAGCAGCTCGATCGCCCTCTCTGCTCGGCCACGGGGCGGTTTCCGTGGCCACACGTGATCCGGCTCGTCAACTACGTGCGGGTGCCGCGGATGGTTCAGCGCAAGATCTCCCGCCGGGCGCTCTTCGCGCGTGACGGCTGGCGCTGCGTCTACTGCGGAACTGCCAGCGGACGCCTGACGCTCGACCACGTGATCCCGCGCTCGCGTGGCGGCGACTCGGTGTGGGAGAACGTCGTCACCTCCTGCGCCCCGTGCAATCTGCGCAAGGGAAACCGGCTGCCGCACGAGATCCACATGGAGCTGCCGCATGCGCCCCGGCCGCCCGCGCCGGTGCTCTTCATCCGGCTCGCGACGCCGAAGATCCCGCAGCGCTGGGAGCGATATCTGAAGGCGTATGCAGCCGCGAGCTCGACGACGACAACGGCCGCCGCGGCGTAACTCGGTCGTTCTAGCCCCGCTCTCGCGGCAGGTCGTCGCGCTGCTCCCACTCCGACCACGAGCCGGGGTAGAGGCGGCCGTCGCGGCCGTTGAGGTGAAGCCGGTGGAGGACGACGCAGGCCGTGACGCCGGAACCGCAGTAGGCAACGAGCTCGCCCTCGGGCAGATCCGGCGGCGGCTCGTTCCACGGCGTGTTCAGGGCGCCGGGGATCCGGCCAGGATTCGTGTCGACGGGGTTCTCTTCGCCACGGAAACGAAGCGGTAGACGCGCGTCGACAACCACCAGCTCGTCGAGGCGCGTCAGGAGCGTGGCGGCGTCGATCGTGTCGTCGGTGCGAGGCCGCGGTTCGAACGGTGCGGCCGTCGTCGTCTCCTCGCCCTGCCGTAGCGGCCCGTGCCACGCGCTAAAGTCGATCACCGCGCAGTCGTCGTGGCCGAAGTGGCGGAGCAGCCACCAGAGCCGCTCCGCCCCGCCGAGGCCGCCGTAGGCGACGACGAAGACACCCGGCCCGATCCCGGCTTCGCTCGCGATTCGCTCGAAGTCGCCGGCTGCCGGTAGAGGATGACGGCCGCTTCCCGGCGTCTGGTGCGACGAGAGGTCCCGCTCGAGATCGAGGAAGACCGCGCCTGGAATGTGGCCCGCGAGGTATTGCGCACGGCCCCAAGTGGGATCACCGAGCGCCCATCGGCAATCGACGAACTGGTACCGCATCTCCGCCAGCCTAGCCATGTCCGGGGACTGTCCCCAGGGTTGGGATCAGAGCGTCGACCGGCGTTCGAGCAGGACGACGTCGCGCCACTCGCCGTTCAACATGCCCAGGCGTTCGCGGACGCCGACGATTCGGAAGCCGCTGCTCTGGTGGAGAGCGAGCGAGGCAGCGTTCTCGGCCATCACGCCTGCCTGGAGCGTCCAGATGCCGCCTCGTTCGCTGGTTGCGATCACGGACTCGAGGAGCGTCCGGCCGATCCCGCGACCGCGTGCCTCGGGGGCAACGTAGACGCTCAGATCGGCGACTCCCCCGTAGCAGCACCGGTCGGAGTAGGCCGTGAGCGCGATCCAGCCGACGATGGCGCTGTCCTCGACCGCGACGAACCGGTGCCCGCTGAGGTGGCCTGCGTCCCAGCTCTCCCAGGACGGCACCTCGGTCTCGAAGGTCGCATTGCCCGTCGCGATCCCGTCGGCATAGATCCGTGCGACCTCGGGCCAGTCAGCCGGCTCGAGCGCGCGCACGACGATCTCTCGGCTTGGCTCAGGCGTCGTAATAGAGCGAGAACTCCGCTGGGTGGGGCCGTAGGGCAACGAAGTCGACCTCATGCTCGCGCTTCCAGTCGATCCAGGTCTTGATCAGCCCCTCGGTGAAGACGCCCCCGGCGAGCAGGAAGTCGTGGTCGGCCTCGAGCGCATCGAGCGACTCCGCGAGCGAGCCCGGAACCTGCGGCACGTCCGCGCCCGCCTCCTCGAAGAGGTCGTAGTCCGACGGAGCGCCGGGGTCGAGCCCTTTCTGGATTCCGTCGATGCCGGCCAGGAGCATGGCCGAGAAGGCGAGGTAGGGGTTCGCCGTGGCGTCGGGGCAGCGGAACTCGATCCGCTTCGCCTTCGGAGAGGGCGAGTAGACGGGAATGCGGATGCAGGCGGAGCGGTTGCGTTGCGAGTAAACGAGGTTCACCGGCGCCTCGTAGCCCGGCACGAGCCGCCGGTACGAGTTCGTCGTCGGTGCCGCGAAGGCGAGCAGCGCCGGCGCATGGGCGAGCAACCCGCCGACATATGCGCGTGCCGTCGCCGAGAGCCCGGCGTAGCCGGAGTCGTCGGCCATCAGCGTCTTCCCGTCTTTCCAGACGGACTGGTGGCAGTGCATGCCTGAGCCGTTGTCGCCGAAGACCGGCTTCGGCATGAATGTCGCCGACTTGCCGGCACGCTTGGCGCAGTTGCGGACGACGTACTTGTACGTCATCAGCTGATCGGCCATCCGCGTCAGCGTCGAGAAGCGCATGTCGATCTCGCACTGCCCGGCGGTCGCCACTTCGTGATGGTGGTACTCGCAGGCGATCCCGAGCCGCTCGAGCGTCAGCACCATCTCCGTCCGCAGGTCGTGGAGCGTGTCGTGGGGCGAGACCGGGAAGTAGCCGCCCTTCTCGCGGACCGTGTAGCCGAGCCCCGGAACGCCCGAGTTCCAGTAGCCCTCTTCCGAGTCGACCTCGTAGAAGGCACGGTTCGGTGCGAGCTCGTAGCTGACGTCGTCGAAGACGAAGAACTCCGCCTCGGGGCCGAAGTAGGCGGTGTCCGCGATCCCGGTCGAGGCGAGGTAGGCCTCGGCTCGCTTCGCGATCAGCCGCGGGTCGCGCTCGTACGGGTCGCGGGTGATCGGATCGAGGATCCCGCAGAGGAGCGACATCGTGGTCTCCTCGGTGAACGGATCGAGCATCGCGGTCGACGGGTCGGGCATCAGGAGCATGTCCGATTCGGAGATGCCCTTCCAGCCTCGGATCGACGAGCCGTCGAATCCGAGCCCCTCCTCGAACGCTGCCTCGTTGATCGCGGACAGCGGGAGCGAGACGTGCTGCCAGGTCCCGAGCAGGTCGGTGAACTTCAAGTCGACCATCCTGGCGCTCGCCTTGCGTCCGAACTCGAGCGCATCCCCGGCCGAATGCTTCCCGCCGTTCGATCCGTTCGACAAGTACTGCTTCTCGTCCGACATGCGTCCTCCCGCTCTTGAAGCACAAAAAAAGGGCCCACGACTCCCGTCGTGAGGCCCCATTGCCTCCGTGCGCGCCTCCGGCGCAGCACGTCAGCGGACGTTAGCCCATCGAACTGCCGGTTTGCAACCTCGGCGAGGCTAAAGGAAGGTGCGGATCGAGTCTCGGTCGACCCGGAGCCCGATCACCTTCGAGCCGTCGTCGATCTGCTCGATCGACTCGGCGGGCACGAGATGGCGGCGGCGAGCGAAGAAGCCCGACCGGACCGAGAGCGCATCAGGCGTTTCGGGCGATGTGCCGTACATCGGGCACTCGACCTTTCCGACGATCTTCCCTCGCGCATCGGCGACGAGGAAGCCTGCAGTGTGGCTGAGATCGACGGCGAGAGCGCTCATGCATCCACCCTATTCCCGTTACGCAAGGAATATCCCTTGTTGCTCGTAAGCAGTTTGTAAGGCATTGCTCGAAAAGTAGAGCAACGGGCCCGGACAGCGACCAGGTGCCCGACGCGGGGGAGCAGGCCGTGCTCTCCCCCGCGTCAGCACGCAGATTTCTCTCTAGACCTCGGCTGTCTCGGGGACGCGTGCAGAGGAGCCTGCACCGTCGTAAGCCACCGTCCCGATCGTCTCGAGGATGCGGCCGGCGATCTGGTACGGGTCGCCGAGCGAGTTCGGGCGGCGATCCTCCAGGTAGCCCTTGTAGCCGTTCTTGATGAAGCTGTGGGGGATCCGGATCGAGGCGCCGCGGTCGGCCAGCCCGTAGCTGAACTGGTCGATTGCAGCGGTTTCGTGGAGCCCGGTCAGCCGCATGTGGTTGTCGGGGCCGTAGACGGCGATGTGGTCGTGCTTGTACTCATCGAACGCCGCCATCAATGCCTCGAAGTACTCCTTGCCGCCGACCTCACGCATGTACTTCGTCGAGAAGTTCGCGTGCATGCCGGAGCCGTTCCAGTCGTAGTCGACGCCGAGCGGCTTGGGGTGGAAGTTCACGTCGACGCGATGCTTTTCGCAGAGGCGGAGAAGCAGATAGCGCGCCATCCAGACCTCGTCGGCGGCCCTCTTCGAGCCCTTGCCGAAGATCTGGAACTCCCACTGGCCCTTGGCCACTTCGGCATTGATGCCTTCGTGGTTGATCCCGGCCGTGAGGCAGTAGTCGAGGTGGGTCTCCGTGATCTCGCGCGCGATGTCGCCGACGTTCTTGTATCCGACGCCGGTGTAGTACTCGCCCTGCGGAACAGGGAAGCCGACGCGCGGGAACCCGAGCGGGACACCGTCGCGGTAGAGGAAGTACTCCTGCTCGAAGCCGAACCAGGTGTCCGGATCGTCCGGAATCGTCGCCCGCTTGTTGCTCGGGTGCGGCGTCAGATCGGGCATCAGCACCTCGCACATGACGAGCGCGCCGTTCGTGCGTGCCGGGTCCGGGTAGACGGCGACCGGCTGCAACATGCAGTCCGAGCTGCCGCCTTCCGCCTGGCGTGTCGAGCTCCCGTCGAAGCCCCAGAGCGGCAGCTCCTCGAGCGTCGGGAAGCTCTCGAACTCCTTGATCTGTGTCTTTCCGCGGAGGTTCGGGACGGGCTCGTACCCGTCGAGCCAGATGTATTCCAGCTTGTACTTCGTCATCGATCAACCCGGGCGTCGGTCATCTTCAGCTCACTCATCCTTATCCTCCCTCGTCGAAAAATGGTCGAAAACGCAACAAAAAAAGGCCTGAGGACTCCTAGGGAGTCGTCAGGCCTCATCGCCTCGCGCCGCGCGCGTTGGCGGCAAACAACTCGTACGTTATAGCGAGGCGGACAGGGCAACGTCAACTGAGGTCGGAATCGATCCGCGACGTAGGCTTCGGGCCACATGGATGCGCGCGAACGACATCTGAAGCTCCTGACCGACACGATCGAGGCGGTCAACTCGACCCTCGACCTGGAGGAGGTGCTCTCGCAGGTCGCCTCGAAGGTCGCCGACGCGCTGCATGCCGATGCGTGCTTCGTCTACCTCTTCGACGAACGGACGGGGGAGCTCGTCTTGCGCGCGACGCATGGAACGGGTGTCGAGGAGATGACGCAGCGGCCGCGGATGCGGCCCGGCGAGGGAATCACCGGCTCGGCGGCCGAAGAGCGCGCGCCCGTGATGATCGCCTCGCAGGCGCATCTCGATCCACGGTTCAAGAACTTCCCGAACCTGCCCGAGGACGAGTACGAGTCGATCCTCGCGGTACCGATCCTCGCCCGTGGCGAGCGGCTCGAAGGGGCGCTGAACCTGAGAACTCGCGAGTCGCGCGAGTTCTCGAGCGACGAGATCGACCTGCTGCTCGCGATCGCGGCGCAGGTCGCGCAGTCGATCGAGCACGCGAAGGTCTACGCCGAGGCGCAGCGGCGCGTGCACGAGCTCGAGGCGCTCGCGCGCATCTCGGAAGCGGTCTCCGAAGGGCTCTACCTCGAAGAGTCGCTCGAGGCGATCGTGAAGACGACCATGGACGCGCTCTCGGCAACCGGCGCGGCGCTCGTGCTCGAGGACGGGGCGATCGCCTGGCCCGAAGGCCGCGCCGACGCGCACGCGATCCGCCAGCCGCTTCGCTGGCGCGGCCGCCAGATCGGCGAGCTCGTCGCCGACCGGGCAACGCCGTTCACCCAGAACGACCACGAGCTGCTCGCCTCGATCGCGCAGCATGCGGCCGTGGCGCTCGAGCACGGAAGAGCGGTGATGCGCGGCGTGCTCGCTCAGGAGATCCACCACCGCGTCAAGAACAACCTCCAGACCGTTGCCTCGCTGCTGCGGCTGCAGGCCCGGGCAGACGGCGTCGTCGACGCGCGCAAGGCGCTCGAGGACTCGGTCAGCCGCATCCTTGCGATCGCCGCGGTGCATGAGGTGCTCACGGAGCAGCGCGACGACGATGTCGATCTCGCGGAGCTGCTCGACCGGCTGCGCGCGATGCTGCTCCAGGGCGTCGGCATCGACCGCGATGTCGCCTCCGAGCTCGAGCCGGTCTTGCTCGCGGGCCAGCGCGCGACGGCTCTGGCGCTGGTGTTCTCGGAGCTCCTCCAGAACGCGCTGGAGCACGGCGGCCAGCACATCCGCGTCGGGCTCACCTCGACGGAGGACGAAGTGACGATGTCGATCTTCGACGACGGGGTCGGGATCAGCGAGAAGCCGACGCATGGAACCGGCCTCTCGATCGTGGAGGCGCTGGTGCGTGACGAGCTGCGCGGGACGCTCGAGCTACGCGCCGAGGGCGGCACGCTCGCTCTCGTGCGATTTCCCGCCTAGGGGTTACTCGGCCTGGTCGGCGAAGACGAAGTGCACGTGGTCGCCGTGCGCTTCGACGCCGAGAATCTGATCGTCGAGCACCTCGGCGGCTACCTCGTCGAGGAAGACGCGCGCACCGCCCTGCTCGATCGTCTCGTCGCCCTCATGCGGGCCGTCGGCGGGCTCGATGTCGAGCTCGACCTCGCCGTCCGACTCCTGGCCGGCGAACCGAAGACCGCCCTCGCCGGCGAGCTCGAGAATCGCCGCGACTGCATCGTCTGTGAGCTGGAGCATGGGCCGATGATAGCGGCCGGGTCACACCGAATAGACTCGGGAGGTGCGCATTTTGATTGCAGAGGACGAGACGATCATCAGGCTCGATCTGCGGGGACTGCTCGAGAGCGCAGGCTACGACGTGGTGGCGGAGGCTCGCGACGGCGCAGAGGCGGTCGAATACGCCCGCCAGCACGAGCCGGACCTGGCGCTGATGGACGTGAAGATGCCGGAGCTCGACGGAATCGAGGCGGCACGGCGGATTCTCGAGGAGCGGCCGATTCCGATCGTGATGCTCTCGGCCTTCGGGGACCAGGAGCTCGTCGCCCGTGCCATCGAGGTCGGTGTCTTCGGCTACCTCGTAAAGCCGTTTCGGGAGCAGGACATCGTTCCCGCGATCCAGGCCGCGAGAGCGCGCTACGACGAGCTCGTGGCGGCCCGCGCCGAGGCCGGGTCGCTGCAAGAAGCGCTCGTCGCGCGCAAGAGCATCGAGCGCGCCAAAGGATTGCTGATGGAGAAGGAGGGCCTATCCGAGAACGACGCCTTCGGTCGCCTGCGCAAGGCGAGCCAGGTCTCGGGACGACCGTTGAAGGTGATCGCCGAAGCGGTGATCGCTACCTTTGATGTGCCCTGACGTCCACGCTCACACCTCCCAGGGAGCGCCTCTCCCGCGGTAACGGCTCGGGCACCGGAGACCGGTGGCGGGTGATCGTCCGCAACGACGACCACAACACCTTCGAGGGCGTCGCGTTCGCGCTTGCGAACGTCCTCCCAGGCGTCGACTACGACCGCGGCCTCCGCTTCGCGAACACGATCCACAGCACCGGCCAGGCGATCGTCTGGTCAGGAGAGCAGGAGCAGGCCGAGCTCTACCACGGCCAGCTCGAGGGCTACGGCCTCACGCTCGCGCCGCTCGAGCGTTAGCTCGCGGCTCCCTCGAAGAGCTGCTCCCAGCGCGCGAGCAGCGCTTCCACGTCGTCTCGCGCCGCACGGTGTGACGAGACGAGGTCGACAT
>DASZPQ010000005.1:0-10731 GCA_035550275.1 Gaiellaceae bacterium
AGGGAGAAGTGCGGCAAGCCAAACGCAAGCCCGGTGCCGACGAACGCGGCCACTCCGCCGCCGAGAGCCGCGAGCAGCCGATGCCCGCCGCGGCTCAGTCCGACATACGCGAGCACGAACGCGATCTGGCCGATCACCCCGGCAACAAAGCCGTCGGCCACGTGCGTCGCGAACCGTGGCCCGTGATCGAGGGCGATGAAGAGCACCACGGGCGCCGCGGTCACCGGCAGGCCGATCAGCCAACCGCCGAACGCCGGACCGAACCGCCGGGCGGCGAGGCTGGCCAGCGCGATCACAACCGGTGTGATCGTGAGTTTGAGCAGAAGCGTGTCCACGTCCTCCTACGGTGATAGCGCAAACCGATGCCCTGGGCGCTGCGTACCGAACAGCACATGTCCGCCCTGCTCACACGCCGATCAGAGACTGCTGCGTTCCTGGCTCAGGATCCAAGCCTTCCTGCCGATAAGAGGCTCGTGGGACTCGCCATGCGCGAACGGTTTCTCCCTGTCGCTCTGATCGGCCTTGGGGCTGCGGCCCTCCCGGCTGTACTCGAGATCCTGATTGGCAAGCGCGGTGTGAGCCTGGACGGCCAGATTCACTTCTACTCGGTTGGCTTCACCGCCCTCGCGGCGGCCGCGGCCGCCATCGCCCTCACGTATGCCGGCGCGCGCGTCGGCGACACTCGAACCGTCCTCGTCGGAACCGCCTTCGCCGTGATGGCCGCGCTCCTCGCGCTGCACGGCCTCTCGACGCCCGGCGTGATCTTCGGCAGGAACGGCGTTGTCTCGTTCACCGGCGGCACGACGCTCCCCGTCGGTGGCGCCATCCTCGCGCTCTCCACCTTCACCTTGCCGAGGTTCCTGCGCGGCGTGAAGCCGCTCCTCATCCTGCAAGCCGTGCTCCTGACGACGGTGATCGGGCTCGGAATCTCGGGAATCATCTTCCCCTCGCTCGTTCCCCCGGTCCCGGCGACGAACAGCCCGTCGGCGATGGGAGTCCTCATCTTCGGTCTCTTCGTCTTCAGCCTGCTGGCCCTCCGAACCTCCCGGACGTACATGCTCACCCGGCGCATCGCCGATCTCGTCGTCCTGATCGGAATCGTCTGGCTTGCGACTGCGCTCGTTCCGGCGCTCACGATGAGCTACGACGAGCTCGGCTGGTGGATGGGCCACATGATCGAGCTCGACGGCATCCTGCTCGTCGGCATCCCCGTCGCCCTCGACCTCGCCCAGACCGTCCAGTCGCGGCCGCTCGCCGGGGATCTGCACGCCGCGGAGCTCGTGACGGCCGAGGACGTCTTCCTCGGCTCTCACGTCGCGGCGTTGACGGTGCGGCTCGCCCAGCGCGACGAGTACACCGAGCAGCACACTCGGCGCGTCGCGCTTCGGGCCGTTCAGGTCGGCGTCGCACTCGGCCTCTCCGCAAGCCGGCTCCGCTCGCTCGCGATCGGCGGGCTCGTCCACGACATCGGCAAGCTCTCGGTCCCGGACAGCATCCTGAAGAAGCCGGCCGCGCTCGACGACGACGAATACTCGGTGATCCGCAAGCATCCCGAGTGGGGCACGAAGCTCCTCGACGAGCTCGGAGGCTTTTCCGAGTCGGTGCGCCGGCTGGTCCAGGACCACCACGAGCGGCTGGACGGGAACGGCTACCCGCGCGGCCTTCCCGCGGCAGAGCTGGACCTCGACACGAGGATCCTGACGGTCTGCGATGTCTACGACGCGCTCATCTCACCGCGCGTGTACCGGCCGGCCTGGTCGCACGAGCAGGCGATGAGCCTGCTACGCGCGGAGACCGGGACGGCGTTCGACGAGCGCTGCGTGACGGCGCTCGAGAGCGTCCTCCGTGGCGAGCCGGGCGACTTGACGGTTCCGGACTTCCCGCCTCCTCTGACGGAGGCGCTCTCCCCCAGCCGCGCCACGCTCCGCACGGCGAAGTCGTAGCCGTGAGGCTCATCGGTGGGGCGTTCACCGGGCTTCCAACCACCTGGGATCTCTCGACCCCGATCCTGGCCGGCGCGTTTGTCGCAACGCTCCTCTTCGCGCACGCGTTCGTTCGGCTCCGGCGGCGCGGGCGGACCGACCTGGCCGGCTGGGACCGGCCGATCCTCTTCGCAGCAGGGATCGTGCTTGCGACGACGCCGCTCATCTCGCCGCTCGACACCGCCGGCGACCGGTTTCTGATCTCGGCCCACATGCTCGAGCACGTCCTGATCGGCGACGCCTCGCCGGCGCTGCTGCTGCTCGCCGTCCGTGGACCGCTCGTCTTCTTCCTGCTGCCCGACTATGCGCTACGCCCGCTGGCGCGGGTCGACGGTCTTCGCGCGGCGCTCGGCTTCCTGCTCCGCCCGGGCGTGAGCTTCGCGTTGTGGATGCTCACGATCGGAGCCTGGCACGTTCCTGCCGCCTACGACTATGCGCTGCGCCAGCCGGCCGTTCACGACCTCGAGCATCTGTCGTTCATAGTGGCGGGGCTGCTCGTCTGGTCGCAGCTGATCGACCCGGCCCGGCGAGGTGCGCTCTCCGTCCCCGGCCGGCTTGTCCTCGCCGGCGCGCTCTTCGGGCTCGGGCAGGTGCTGACCGGCGTCTTGCTGCTGTCCCCCGCGCTCTATCCGGCCTACGTTGCCCAGCCTGACCGCCTGCTCGGGCTTTCGCCGTTGAAAGACCAGCAACTTGCCGGGCTCGTGATGATGGGCGAGCAAATGCTCACCCTGGGAGCCTGTGCCATCTTCTTGATGCGTCAGCTTTCGCGACAAGCGAACGCAAAGCGCCACCGCTCGGCCGCAACCGCCAGCTGTTAGCGGGTTTCCGGGCCCGGTTTTTCCTGGACTTGACATTCGACAGTCCTTTCCCCGAACACACGGCGGGAACTCTGGATGCATGGCTGCCGCGTCCCCCACTGTGCTCTCCAGCGGCTGATCGCCGATGGAGCGCGCCCGGAGCGTCTCGAACACCGCCCTCGTCTCGCCACTCGGGACGCTCCGGGTTGCGGCTGCTCTCTTCCTCGTCACCCTTGCCGTCGCCGCCTCCACTGCCTCGGCGATCACCCTGCCGAAAGGCTGGTCGCACGCCCAGGTGAACGTGATGATCAAGCACAAGGCGCATACCTTGATCTACGACCGCGGGACCGTGACGCGCGTTGCCGCGGGGTCTCTGACCCTGAAAGAGCACGACGGCACCGTCGTCCTGATCCAGGTTGCGCGGTCCGCCAAGGTCACGTTTGACGGGGCTCGCAGCACCCTGGCGACCCTGCGACCGGGCGTGTTCGCGACGACCGTGCGCGTCGATGGCGCCCCGGCGAAAGAGGTTCACGCTCAACGGGTGGCCCCTGTGAGCTGACCGAGCTTCACAGAAGCTTTACCGGTTGCGCCGCAAGTTCCTGGCCGGCCGGGCATCTCTCTTTGTGTGCGAAAGGAGATCAGATGATTCGAAGTTCGGAGACCAAGCGGCTGCTGCAGCGCTATCACCGTGACGGCGACGCGCAGGCCCGCGAGGAGCTGATCGTCCAGTGGATTCCCCTCGTCCGGTCGATCGCCCGCCGTTACGCCGGCCGCCGGGAGCGCTTCGACGACCTGTTCCAGGTCGGGATGATCGGGTTGATCAAGGCGGTCGACCGTTTCGACCCCGACCGCGGGTTCGAGTTCTCGACCTACGCAACCCCGACGGTGCTCGGCGAGATCAAGCGTCACTTCCGGGACTGCACGGCAGTCGTCAGGGTGCCGCGCACGCTCCAGGAGCTCGGCCTCCGCGTCCATCGGCAGTCCGAGGCCCTCACCGCCTCGCTCGGCCACTCCCCGACGGTGCGAGAGATCGCCGAGTCGCTCTCGCTCGACGAGGAGTCTGTGCTCGAAGCACTGGCGGCGAACCGAAGCTACCGGGTCGAGAGCCTTTCGGTTCTCGAAGCCAGCGACGACGAAGCTTCGGCTGTGCCGGTCTCACTCGGCACGGACGAGCCCGGCTTCACACAGGCCGAGGACCGCGCGTTGCTGATCGATGGTTTCAGGGCTCTCGATGAGCGTGAGCGGCGTGTCGTGATGCTGCGCCACGGGTTCGGGCTCACGCAAGACGAGATCGCCCGTCGCGTCGGCTGTTCACAGATGCATGTCTCTCGCGTGCTCGCCCAGGCGAACCGAAAGCTCGAGCGCGCACTCGCGAACGCCGAGGAGCGAGTCGCAGCCTAAGCAGACCTGGGGGGAGCGGGCTCGCCGTCGGAAACGCGCTTCTGCGCAGCGTCGTTGTCCTCTCCATCCTTGACGGCACCCCAGACGAAGAGAGCGACGACCACAACCAGTCCGATCACGCCCGAGGCGATGATCACGACCGCAAGAACGACATTTCCCATGCGGTCACTATGCCCGTTTGTCGCACCGAAAGAGCCTTCTCGCAGAGCTACACTTGCCGGGTGCGGATCGTGCGCATCGTCGCTGCCGCAACCGGGCTGATCGCTGCCTCAGTTCTGCTCGGGGTCTTCGCCGCTGCAGCGTCGGCGAGCGCGCGTGTCGCGCCCACGCCGACCCAGCAGTGGTCAGGCTACGCGGTCACGAACCCCACGGGCAATGCCGGAGGATTCACGCGTGTCACGGCGACCTGGAAGCAGCCGAAGGCAACCTGCCGCACCGGCGCAGGAAGCGCGGCCTTCTGGGTCGGCCTCGGCGGCTTCACGAGCGACTCGAACAAGATCGAGCAGATCGGCGCCGCCTCGGACTGCACGAGCGCGAACAAGCCGAAGTACTACGCCTGGTACGACCTGCCGCCGAATGCCGGTGTGATCCTGAGCCTGAGAGTTCGCCCGGCCGACGTGATGACAGCGTCCGTGCGCATGAACGCGAGCAAGACACAGGTCTCGCTGCGGATCGCGAACACGACGACGGGCATGGCCTACTCGACCAGGCTGCCGGTCTTCTCGCCGGACGTGACCTCGGCCGAATGGATCACGGAGGCGCCGAGCGAGTGCGACCAGTACGGCTTCTGCCAAAGCACTCCGCTCGCGGATTTCGGCCAGGTCTCGTTCACGAAGATCTCGGCCGGAACGGCCAGCTACCAGGGCTCGATCACCGACCCACGCTGGCAGAGCACGGCGATCGAGCTCGTGCCGGGCACTCACACGAGCCGGTATTTCCCGGAGGCCGCAGGCGCGAAGGCAACGACTTCGCGGGCGGGAGCGGTCCCGAACGGATTGACCGCCGCGGGCAACGAATTCGGCGTCAAATGGAAGGCCGATATCGAAGGCTCACAGCCCGCTCCGGCACCCGCGAGTCCGGGTACCTACGTGGCCGGGCCGCGACGTCCGTAAGATCAAGGGACATGAGCGACGTCGTCTTCATCGAAATCCCCCAGGGATCGAGGAACAAATACGAGTTCGATGTCGAGCTCGGCGCGATCGTGCTCGACCGCCGGCTCTTCACCTCGATGAGCTATCCGGCCGACTACGGCTTCGTCGAGGACACCCTCGCCGAGGACGGCGATCCGCTCGACGCACTCGTGCTCGTCGGCGAGCCGACGTTCCCCGGTTGCCGCATTCGCGTGCGTGTGATCGGCGTCTTCCACATGGAGGACGAGAAGGGACCCGACGACAAGGTGATCTGCGTTCCGCTCAGCGAGCCGGCCTGGATGCGGGCTGTCGACATCCACGACATGCCTTCCGAGCTGCGAAACGAGATCGAGCACTTCTTCCAGGTCTACAAGGATCTCGAAGGCGCCGCCGTCACGACTCGTGGCTTCGGCAACCGCGCAACGGCCGAAGGCGTGATCGCTTCGGCACGTGCGCGCTTCGCGGCGATCGAGCCCGAATAAGCCCTTCCGGGCCTCCCTTCCCGGCCCCGGTTCGCGCCGCTTTTACGTTCGCCTTACCTGGCGCGAACGTCCCCATGTTCGTGGTTAAGTAGCTTCGTCGGAGTCCTGCGGAACGCTTGGGGAGGCGGCTTGCTCCAACTGAAGATCTCGGCTGGCCTCGCGGCGCTGGCGGCGACGGCGGTCTGCGTGAGCGCAGCAGGTGCGCAGCCTGCTCCGGCTGCGCCGACCGCAGTGACCGGCTCGGCGACGCCCTTGACGACCAAAATGGCGACGGTCGGCGGCACGTTGAGCTCGAACGGCGCGCCGACCACGTACTCATTCGAATATGGCCCGACCACGAGCTACGGCGCCCAGACGAGAACTCGAAACGCCGGGCCGCACGCGAGCAATATCTCGTTCACGTTCAATCTCTCGGGCCTCACTCCGGGAACGCTCTACCACTACGCCCTGGTCGCGACGAACAGCGCCGGCACGACAACCGGGAGCGACGAGACGTTCACGACCCTCGCTCCCCCGCCCCCGGTCGTCTCGACAGGGGCATCGAGCAATGTGACCGTGAAGACCGCCGTGCTCAGCGGGACGGTCAACGCCGGCGGCGCGCCGACGACGTTCTTCTTCCAGTACGGCGCGACCTCGAGCTACGGCGCTCAGTCGCGGACGAAGAACGCAGGCGCCGGAACGTCGGACAGGGCCGTCTCCGTGTCGCTCTCGGGCCTGACCTCCGGGACGGTCTACCACTACCGCATCGTCGCCTCGAACAGCGCCGGGACGACGAACGGCGACGATGAGACGTTCACGACCACGGCGGCTCCCCCGCCTGCAGCAGTCACGGGCGGCCCGGCGGCAATCGCGCCGAAGACAGCGAGGGTCACCGGCACCGTGACCCCGAACGGGGCCGCCACCACCTACGACTTCGAGTACGGAGCGACTACGAGCTACGGAGCTCAAACCCCCAGCCATTACGCGGGCGCCGGGCTCAAGGGCATTCCGGTCACGGCCGTGCTCTCGGGCCTGACTCCCGGCCAGACCTATCACTTCCGCCTTGTGGCCACGAGCAGCTCCGGCACGACCGACGGCAGCGATCAGACCGTCACGGCAACTGCCGCTCCCGCACCCCGGGCGGCGCACACCAATCGCTCCCGCGGCTAGGGCCGCGACGCCAGCGAGCCCTTACCAGCAGCGGCCCGCCAAACGGCGGGCCGATTCGAACTTCGAGGCGAGCCCGGGTGGACCCCGGCACTTCGCGGCAAGTCAGTGCTAGCGGTGATACCGGTAGCAGGTGACTTCAGACGAAAGCTCGATCACTGCAAACTCGGGCTTGACCCACATTGGAAGCCTCCAAGAGACGATTGTCTGGACTTGCACGCGAGAGACTACTCCTCTTCGCGGCAAAAAGCAAGTTTAATACGGATCGCCACGGTTTTACAGGGAGCGCCCTGCCGCTCGAGCTTCACCACCGGGCTGAAAGCGCTCGTTTGCAGGCCTTTACCAGTCTGTCGGACGATAGTCCTTCAGGAACTTGCCCCACACGTGCTGGCCCGTGTTGAAGCCGTCGATGATCGGATCGACGATCCTCGCGGCCCCGTCGACGATGTCGAGCGGCGGCCGGAAGCGATGCTCTGTGGTCTTTCGCTCCGCGACGCTGAGCGGATCCTCATCGGTCACCCACCCCGTGTCGACGCTGTTCATGTGGATCCCGTCCGACTGGTAGTCGGCCGCCGAGGTGCGCGTCATCATGTTCAGCGCCGCCTTGGCCATGTTCGTGTGCGGATGCCGCGTGGTCTTGAACCGCCGGTAGAACTGGCCCTCGACGGCCGAGACGTTCACGATGTGCTTGTCTCGCTCGGGCGCGCGGAGCAGCAACGGCTTGAGCCTGGCGTTCAACACAAAGGGAGCAACCGCGTTGACGAGCTGCGTCTCGAGCAGCTCGACCGACGACACCTCGGCGAGCAGCAGGCGCCACGAGTTCCGGTCGCGGAGATCGACCTGCTGGAGATCCTGATCCAGCCGCCCCTCGGGAAACAGGTCGCTCTGCGCTGCCACATCCTCCTCGAGCACCGGCACCTGGGAGAGCTCGGCCGCATGCGTGACCCCGACCATCGCCAGAGGAGCGCGTCCGCCTGCCGGCAGGATGTCGGCGCGCCGTAGCCCCTCGTATTCGCCGAGCAGCTGGCTCGCAGCGGCTGCCATCGTGCTCGCGGCCGCCGTCTCCCCTTCCAGCATGTGGCGGTAGAACTCGCTCGGCCGCCGCACTGTCTGGCAGGCGTTGTTGATGATGAAGTCGAGCCGTGACCGGGTCGCGAGCAGGTGCTCGCAGAACGCCTCGACGCTCGGCGTGTGCCGGAGATCGAGCCCGAAGATCTCGAGCCGGTCGCCCCACTCCTCGAAATCCGGCTCAGCGGCGTAGCGCGCGGCGGAATCTCGCGGGAAGCGCGTAGTCACGATCAGCTGCGCCCCGGCGCGCAAGAGCTTGATCCCCGCCTGATAGCCGATCTTCACCCGGCCGCCGGTCAGGAGCGCGACCCGTCCGCGCAGGTCGGCGGTCTCCGAGCGCTTTGCGTAGTTGAACTCGGCGCAGGGCGGACAGAGCTGGTCGTAGAAGGAATGGATCTCGACGTAGGGCTCCTTGCAGACGTAGCAATGCTGCGGCTCGATCGCCTCGCGAAAGGTCGGCTCTCCGACGATGTCGGTCTGCTCGAAGCCGGCGGGTGGGAAGACATTCGGAGTCGTGAACACCGGCCGCTCGCGCAGGACGCGAATGCCGGTTTCCGCCAGGACCGCCTCGTCGCGCTCGACCTTCGCGGCCCGCCTGCGGCGGCGGTTCTCCTTGTCTGCCCGGCGCCGCGTCACGACGTCCGGATTGAAGACGTCGCCCGCGGCTGAGAGCAGCCTCGTTCGCTCTTCCACCGTCAGCGCGCCGAGCAGCGTGCGGTCCCGCACGACCGCCTCGAGTGCCTCGGTGGCCGCCTTCAGCTGCGCGGCAAACTCATCCTCTGCGTCATGCTCGAGCTCCATTCGTCCAGGGTATCTCGGTTGTTTCCGAGCACAGCTCGAACAGCGCTTCGGCGTCCTCCACATTTTTCTCACAAAGCACTGTTTGACTGCAGCGAATGCAGCCGCGAAGACGCGTAGAGTCCGGTCGATGATCGAAGCACGCAACCTGTCGAAGAGCTACGGCGACAAGACGGCGGTTTCCGATCTCAGCTTCACGATCCGGCCGGGCATCGTCACAGGCTTTCTCGGCCCGAATGGATCCGGGAAGTCGACGACTATGCGGTTGATCCTCGGCCTCGACCGCCCGAGCTCCGGGTCGGTCACGGTCAACGGCAAGCCGTACCGCGAGCACACAGCGCCGCTCGCCGAGGTCGGCGCCCTGCTCGAGGCGCGTTCGGTGCACACCGGCCGATCGGCGTACAACCATCTGCTCGCGCTCGCGCAGACCCACGGGATCCCCCGCCGGCGGGTCGAGGAGCTGATCGACATGGTTGGGCTCCGCGAGGTCGCAAAGAAGCGGGCCGGGCAGTTCTCGCTCGGGATGGGGCAACGCCTCGGGATCGCCTCGGCACTGCTCGGAGATCCGCGGACGCTGCTGCTCGACGAGCCGGTGAACGGGCTCGATCCCGAAGGGATCCATTGGATTCGCAACCTCTTGAAGAGCCTCGCGGCGGACGGCCGCACGGTCTTCGTCTCCTCGCATCTGATGAGCGAGATGGCGCTCACCGCAGACCACCTGATCATCATCGGCCGTGGCCGGCTGATCGCCGACCTGAGCGTCGACGATTTCGTCCGCCAGGCCTCGGGCAACCTCGTGCGCGTCCGCTCCCCGCAGGCAACACAACTCCGTGACGTGCTCATCGCCCCGCTCGTGACCGTCACCGCGCTCGAAGACGGGATGCTGGAAGTCGGCGGGATGACCGCGTCGCAGATCGGAGAGGCGGCCGCCGCCAACAGCATCGTCCTGCACGAGCTGACGCCGCTCCAGGCTTCCCTCGAAGACGCATTCATGGATCTGACCCGCGACGAGGTCGAATATCACGCGACCACAGGGACGACGACAACGTGAGCGCCGTCGCAACGCAGACGCCCCAGCCGCCGCTGCGGGTGACGCAGGCTCGGGTCGCGCTCTCCGAGTGGACAAAGCTCTGGTCGCTGCGGTCGACCCGCTGGTCGCTCTTCGTCACCTTGCTCCTGACGATCGGCCTCCCGCTGCTCGTCGCGACCATCCTCTCGTCCCACTGGGGCCAGATGAGCCCGGGCGAACAGGCGAGCCATCACCCGCTCGAGGTGGCGCTGGTTGGCGTCGCGATCGGAGAGCTGGCGATTGGCGTGCTCGGCGTGCTCGTGATCAGCGGCGAGTACTCGACAGGGATGATCCGCGCAACGATGACCGCCGTCCCCAAGCGCCTGCCGGTGCTCTGGGCAAAGGCCGGCGTCTTCGGCGCGGTGACGTTCGCCCTCACGCTCCCGGCGGTGCTGATCGCATTCTTCGCGAGCCAGGCAATCCTCGCGCGGCACGACATCCTCCAGATCAGCCTCTCGTCGCCCGGCGCTACGCGCGTGGTGATCGGAGGAGCGCTCTATCTCACGGTCACCGGGGTCTTCGCGCTCGCGCTCGGCGCGATCGTCCGCAACACGGCGGGAGGCATCGCCAGCTTCGTCGGGATCCTGTTCGTGATCCCGCCGCTGATGAATGTCCTACCGGCGAGTTGGAACAACGCGATCTCGCCGTATCTCCCGATCAATGCCGGAACCGAGATCTTCACGTTGAACCCGGGCTCCGGCAACCTCTCCACGTGGGCCGGTTTCGGCCTCTATTGTGGCTACACCGCAGCGCTGCTCGCAGTCGCGGCCGTGCTGATCGCCCGCCGCGACACGTAGCAGCCGAGAAACGCCGCGAGCCACGCTTTCACGTGGCTCGCGGCAGAGACATGCATGGGGA
>DASZPQ010000006.1:0-36111 GCA_035550275.1 Gaiellaceae bacterium
TAAACGAGTTCCCGAAGTGGAGCTCGCGCCGCTCACGCTCGCAGTGTGGTTCATGGACGACGGTTGCCGTTCGAGGAACGCGGTGTACTTGAACACGCAGCAGTTCGATCGAAAGAGTCAGGAGACGCTGCTTCGGCTCCTCCGTACGCAATGGGGGATCGGCGCAACGCTCAACAAGGACAAGACCTACCTCCGGATTCGCGTGTCGGTGGAGGGAACAGTCCGGCTGGCGAAGTTGATCGAGCCGCATCTTCTATGCGAGCTCAAGTACAAGCTTCCGCAAGTGACCCCGTAACGACTGAGGCCTTCGGGCCGAGGCGGCGACCACGACCGTTCAGCGGTCAATCAAAGGCGCCGCAATACGCCGACCCCTCGCCTATTGGTCAGGCAGGGTGGAGATATAGTCTGCGCCGCCGGCAACGGCGGATCAACGTGCGATGTCGGCTCGTCGCATCCTGGGGCTGGAGTAGGTCCCAAGGGTTGGGCTGTTCGCCCATTAAAGCGGTACGCGAGCTGGGTTCAGAACGTCGTGAGACAGTTCGGTCCCTATCCACCATGGGCGTTGGAGATTTGAGAGGAGTCGTCTCTAGTACGAGAGGACCGAGACGAACAGACCTCTGGTGTATCAGTCGTCGTGCCAACGGCGCTGCTGATTAGCTACGTCTGGATGGGATAACCGCTGAAAGCATCTAAGCGGGAAGCCCACCTCGAGATGAGATCTCCCATCTCCTAGAGAGAGTAAGAGCCGTGGAAGACCACCACGTCGATAGGCGGGACGTGCAAGCGCAGCAATGCGTTCAGCGGACCCGTACTAATTGCTCGAGGTCTTGATTTTGAACTCGCGAATGCTGCTATGGAGTTTTGAGGGTGAGCGCGGTATTTCCGCAGCTCGTTTTCACAAGTTGGGCGGCCATGGCGGCGGGGAAACACCTCTTCCCATTCCGAACAGAGAAGTTAAGCCTGCCAGCGCCGATGGTACTCGGAGAGCAATCTCCCGGGAGAGTAGGACGCCGCCCATTTTCTTTGCGAGGGCCCGGAAACGGGCCCTCGCGCTCGTTAACACCGGACACGGCTCGCGTGGGACAGACCTGACTTCGGCGCTCAGGACATGTCCAGGGGACTGTCCCCAAACATGTCTGTTCTCGCCATGTCCTGGGGACTGTCCCCAAGACGTGTCTATTTAGGCGGCGCGCAATTTCTCGCGCCATTCCGGATCGAGCGCGCGCAAACGGCTCACGCGCTCGCCGAGCGGCGGGTGGGTGACGAAGAGCTTCGCCAGGCCCTCGTCGGCGAACGGATTCACGACGTAGAGAGGCTCGGTCGCGGGGCTGGCCTCGAAGGTGACGAGCCCTGCCGCCAGCTCGAGCCGTACGAGAGCGTCCGCGAGCCCATGGGGGGAGCCGCAGAGATTGGCGGCGAAGCGGTCGGCCTCATATTCGCGCTTGGGCGAGAGAAGCGAATGAACACACGACGCCGCCAGCGGGCCGAGCACGACCAGCATTCCACGCTGGAACCAGCCTCCGAGCCGCGATGACTCGATGATCGCGCCTGCGATCGTGACCGCCGAGGTCTGGACGATCGTGTCGCGGTGCCGAAGATGGGCGAGCTCATGCGCGACGATCCCCTCGAGCTCGGCCGGCGTTGCGACGCTCAGCAGCCCGACGGAGACCGCGAGCGCAGCGCCGCCGTGCGGGCCCCGGCCGGCCGAGAGTGCGCGCGGGTAGCCGTCCCGCAGGATGTAGAGGCGTGGGCGCATCACGCCGGCACGCGCGGAGAGGCTCTCGACCATCGAATGGAAGGCCGGAGCCTCGACCGGCAGCAACGGAGTTGCGCCGATCATCCCCATCACCGTGCGATCGGCGTTGACGTAGAGCGCCGCCGCGAGCAGCACGACCGAGCCTGTGAAGAGCAGCGCGATCCGGTACCCGTCGAGCTGCCAGCCGAGGAAGCCCATTGCGCTTGCCGGCACCAGGAGCAGCAGCCAGGCCTTCGTCAGATTGCGCGTGATTGCGACGCGGCGGCGCACGCGAGACTCTTACGCTTCGTCGTCGCGCTCGTCCGGATCTTCCTCGGCCAGCCCGTGTGGGGGCCAGTCGGGCTCCGGAGCATCGCAGCGGCTCGAGCAGTGGAGCGAGGCGATGTTCTGCAGCGGAATCAGGATGTGGCCGTTCAGCTCGATGTGCGCCACGTCCTCGACGTAGCAGTACGCCGTCAGAACGCCGTCCTGGTATTCGCCGCCGAAAAGCGCGATTTCGACCTGCTCACCCTTGTACTTATTGGTGTAGTCCTCCACCGCGGTCAGTCTAGCCTTCGGGCCTGTCGTGCCCGATCACGGTTCACCGAGTCGAAACGTGCCGTTCTCGACGGAGATCGTCGCCACAGCGCCGTTTGCAGGACCGCGGCGTGTCCGCCGCCATTCGCCGAGGTCGATCCCCTCGGCCTGCGCGAGCAGCGCCCGGATCGTTCCGCCGTGCAGGACGCAAAGCACGCGACCGCCAGGGTTTGCCTCTGCGATCCGCGTGACTGCGCCAACGACGCGCGCATGCATCTCTGCATGCGGCTCGCCCTCGATCCATCCGTCGCCGCCGGCCTCGTGCCGGGCGAACGCCTCCGGATAGCGATCCCTGATCTCGTCCGTGGTGAGCCCTGACCATTCCCCGACGTCGATCTCGCGCAGGCCGCTGTCCCGGATCACGGCCAGTTGCCTGCCGCGGGCGACAGCCTCAGCCGTCTCGACGGCACGAACGAGATCGCTCGAATAGATCGCGTCCAGCTGCTCGGCCGCGAGCCGCTCGGCGAGCTCTTCCGCCTGCTCGAGCCCGGTTGCGTTCAGGGGTGGGTCGGCGTGCCCCTGCCAGCGCCGGTCGCGATTCCAGTCGGTCTCGGCGTGGCGGGCAAGGAAAATCGTCGTCGCCACGGGCGCTAAGGTAGCCGTCGTGGATCTCGGCCTTCGCGACAAGGTGTGCGTCGTCACCGGATCGACGGGCGGGATCGGGATCGAGGTCGCGCGGCAGTTCTCCGAGGAGGGCGCGCACGTGGTCACATCGGGTCGCCGGGCGGAGGGGATCGGCGAGCTGCACGTTGCCGCAGACCTCTCGCAGGCGGGCGAGCCCGAGCGCGTGATCGAGTCGGCGCTCGAGCGATTCGGGCGCGTCGACTGCCTCGTGAACAACGTCGGCGGCACGACGATCAGGAGCTTCGCCGAGCTCACCGACGACGACTGGGAGGCCTCGTGGCAGCTGAACCTGATGAGCGCCGTGCGGGCTCTTCGCGCCGCGCTGCCGGCGATGCAGCAGCAGGGCGCGGGGGCGATCGTGAACGTCTCGTCGACCGCCGGCAAGCGCCCATCTGCTTCGATGCCGGACTATTCCGTTGCGAAGGCGGCAATGCTGTCGCTCTCGCGGCTCGTCGCCGACCTCTACGCCAAGGACGGAATCCGCTGCAACGCCGTCACACCCGGGCCGACTGCGACCGAGGCGTGGCTTGGAGATGGAGGGCTCGCCGATCAGCAGGGGGATCACGATGCGGTGCTCGAGAAGGTTGGCGCGGGCCGCCCGCTTGGACGCCTCGCGCGCCCGGAGGAGATCGCCGCCGTGGTCGTCTTCCTCTGCTCGGATCGCGCGGCCTACGTCACGGGTGCAGCCTGGAGTGCCGACGGAGGCACCGTCCCGATCATCATCTGATGATCGATGCGATGAGATCGTCTGCGCCGGGGCGCGGACTGGGGGCTTTGGGGCGCCGCGGCGGCTCCTCGGGATGCTCAAGGCATCGATGAGGAGCTGACGTGGTGAAGCGCAGGGATCGAGGCGGCCGGTTTCGCCGGCAGTCTCGATCCCGGAGCGGCCCAGAGTCGCCAGGCCGTGCAGCCGGGCACGCGAGGTCGTCGCATCGATCATCTAGCCTGAACAGGTGCCCGAACTTGCCGGGAGAGTTGGTGACGCCTTCGAGGCTCGCATCCGCGCGCAAGAGGAGCGTGCGCTCTCACCACTGGCCGTGCGCTCGTACGAGACCAAGGGGCGGCTGCGGCCGATCGAGGACTGCCACGTGCGGACCCCGTTCCAGCGCGATCGCGACCGGATCGTCCATTCCAAGCCATTTCGACGGCTGAAAGGCAAGACGCAGGTCTTCATCGATCCCGCCGGCGATCACTACCGGACGCGGATGACCCACACGCTCGAGACGACCGGGATCGCGCGCGTCGTCGCACGCGCGTTGCGCCTGAACGAGGATCTGGTCGAGGCGATCGGGCTCGGGCACGACATGGGCCACACGCCGTTCGGGCACGCGGGGGAGGAGGCGCTCGACGCTGCGCTCCAGGCGCGTTTCGGCGGGCGATTCCGGCACAACGAGCAGTCGTTGCGGATCGCCGAGCGGCTGAACCTCACGCACGAGGTTCGCGACGGCATCCTCACCCATCGGGGCGAGCAGGAGCCCCAGACGCACGAAGGCAAGATCGTCCGGATCGTCGATCGGGTCGCGTACATCAACCACGACATCGACGACGCGATCCGCTTCGGGTTGCTCGAAGACGGTGACCTGCCCGCCGACGAGCTCGAAGTGCTCGGCCGGACCGGTGGCAGCAGGATCGACACGCTCGTCCACGATCTGATCGAGACCTCCGAGCGCGAGGGTGACATCGCCCAGAGCGACGAGATCGGCGGCGCGATGCTGGCGCTCCGCACCTTCATGTTCGACCGGGTCTACCTCGGCCCCGTGACGCGGCCCGAGCACGAGCGGGCGCGTGAAACCGTCCAGCGGATCTTCGACGCGCTCGTCGAGCGTGGCGATGCGCAGGACGAGATCACGGAGTTCATCGCCGGCATGACCGATCGGTACGCCCTCGATTACGCTGAGGCCCTCTGATGGCTCGCATCAAAGACTCCAGCGTGGATGCGATTCGCCAGGGCGCGGACTTCGTCGCCGTGGTCGAGGAGCGGACACCGTTGCGGAAAGCAGGCGCGCGCCTCGTCGGGCGCTGCCCGTTTCACGAGGAGCGCACGCCGAGCTTTTCGGTCAACCCGGTCGACAAGCTCTATTACTGCCACGGCTGCGGGGCGGGCGGCGACATGATCAAGTTCGTCCGTGAGACGCAGGGTCTGGATTTCGTCGAGGCGATCGAATGGCTCGGCGACCGGTTTCACATCCAGCCGGAGTACGAGGAGAGCGCGCCCGGGGAGGACGCGAAGCGTCGCCGCCGGGATCGCCAGTACGCGATCCTCGAGCAGGCGGCTTCGTTCTACGAGCGCCACCTCTGGGATTCGCAGGCGGGGTCACTCGCACGGGACTACCTGGCTGGGCGCGCGCTGAACGAAGGGGTCTGCCGGGAGTTTCGGCTCGGTCTTTCGCTTGCGGGCAATGCGCTGACGCGCAAGGCGGTCGAGAAGGGCTTCACGCTCGACGAGCTTCGCGCGGCCGGGTTGACCCGGCAGCGCGGGGACGATTACTTCCAGCGCCGTCTGATGTTTCCGCTCACGGATGCGCGCGGTCGTGTGGTCGGGTTCCAGGCGCGGCGCCTGCACGAGGACGACGGTCTCCCCGCGAAGTACGTGAACACCCCGGAGTCGGAGCTCTTCCACAAGGGGTCGGTGGTGTACGGCCTCGACAAGGCGAAGATGTCGATCGCCAAGCAGAACCGCGCGTGCGTCGTCGAGGGGAATACCGACGTGATCGCGCTCCGTCAGGCCGGCTTTGAGCCTGTGGTCGCGTGCATGGGAACCTCGCTGACCGAGAACCAGCTGCGCGAGATCGGACGCCTCTCGAAGCGCCTGTGGCTCGCGTTCGACGGCGACGCTGCCGGCGAGTCTGCCGCACTCCGCGGGATGGATCTGGCGGTCTCGCAGGGGTTCGACGTCAGGGTCGTTGCGCTGACGCCTGGAATCGACCCGGCCGACGATCCCACCGGATTCGAGTCGAAGCTTGCGAGCGCCGCACCCTACGTCGTTTATAGGACGCGCGTCGAGATCGACCGGGCCGACGATCGCACGGCGGCGCATCAGATCGTGAAGACGTTCCTCGACGGGCTGCCGGACTCACCCGCTAAGCAGGACGCCTGGCGCTATGCGAACGACCGCCTCGGCATGACGGTGCAGCTGCGCGCAGCGGGGGGCGGCACCGCG
This sequence comes from Gaiellaceae bacterium, assembly GCA_035550275.1. Lineage (GTDB taxonomy): Bacteria > Actinomycetota > Thermoleophilia > Gaiellales > Gaiellaceae > PALSA-600. The sequence continues at coordinate 6,117 of DASZPQ010000006.1, forward strand.
AGCGCGGGCGCGGCGCCCTCACCACGTCTCGTCGAAGCCGCGGACCGGCGCGAACGAGATGCGCTTGCCGGCGTCGTTGCGCATGCCAACCTGAAGCCGATGCTGGCCGAGCTGACGCCCGCGCATTTTCACGATGAGACGAACCGGGCCGTGCGGAACTATCTCGTCGACGGCGTCCCACTCGACAGCAATGGAATCGCCCGTCTGGCCGAGCTCGACGCGCGCGCCGAGGCCGAGGGAATCGACGACGAGACCGGCAAGGAGCTGCTCCTGAGGCTGCGCGAGCGGCAGCTGCGAAACGAGCTTCAGCACTCCGATCCCGAGCGGACGAAAGAGCTCCAGGAGGCGCTGACGCGGATCCACGAGGCCGTCGACAGTCTGGCCTGGCGCCGGGACGACTGATGAGGGACGCCTCGCGCCGCAGCGAGGCGTCCCTGCTTTGTGTCCGCGGCGTGTTACTTCGCGCGGATGAGACTGAGGGTCTTGCGGGCCGCTCGTGCATGTGCGGCGGCAGCGCGTAGGTCACGCAAGACAGCGCGCTCAGTCGGGGTCGAGCCGAAGGTCGGGAAGCCGAGCGCCCGTTCGTTCGCGAGCGTCGCGGCTGTCGGGAGTGATGCTCCTCCGACCCAAGGGGGCCCTGCTGCGATGGTCGACTTCATGACAATCAACTCTCCTTCGAGTGCGTGGGTGACAAGATCAAGCATTGACCGCAGTGATCACGGACTCGTCTGGGGCGCGTAAAACGCGGGTAACGTGATGAGGCAGGCTGGGCAAGGGCAAAAATCTCCCGCCAGGAAAGGAGACAGGCTGTGCCGCACATCGATCTGCCCGAGGGAGTTCCAGGCATTCGCAGCGCGATGAGCTACCGGCCGGAGACGGCCGGGCCGCTCCTCCAGCTGGCAGAAGTGCTGTTGCGCTCCGACAACACGCTGAGCCGCGGGGAACGCGAGCTGATCGCGGCCTACGTCTCGAACCTGAACGAGTGCTTCTTCTGCGAGACCTCGCACAGCACCTTCGCCGCCCTGCAGCTCGAAGGCGGCGCGCCGCTCGTCGACAGCGTGAAGCTCGATCCGGAGCAGGCGCCGATCAGCGACAAGCTCCGGGCGCTGCTCGCGATCGCAGGCAAGGTGCAGGCCGGTGGCAAGTCCGTCACCTCGGACGACGTCGCTGCGGCGCGCGAGCACGGCGCGACAGACATCGAGATTCACGACACGGTCCTGATCGCGGCCGCGTTCTGCATGTACAACCGCTACGTTGACGGGCTTGCGACCTGGGCCCCGACCGACCCGGGCGCCTACGACGAGATGGGCCGCCGAATCGTCGAGAACGGCTACCTCGCACCGGTGCGATCAGGCGCCGCTTCGAGCTAGGAGAGCTCCCCGGGTTGGACTCGAACCAACAACATTTCGGTTAACAGCCGAACGCTCTGCCAATTGAGCTACCGGGGATCGTGGAGCGGCGGCATTGTAGCCACCCGCCGCCTGGGCTCACGACGAGACGGTCAGATCCACCTGCGTCGCGTGCAGATGCGACCCGTCTTCCGCGGACGGCTCGTAGAACAGCAGCTGCACCGGGCCGGGGGGAAGGTCGAGTGTTGTCGACCAGGTTCCACGCTCCGGCGCGCCGACGGAGGCGTCGATCGTCGTCGTGCTCACGAGCCGTACGCCTGCGTGGATCTCGACCACGAACGAGCCTTCGAACGCGACTGCCGTGCCGACGACCGTGACCGGGCTCGTGACGGTCGAGTCGCGAGGCGGGCTCCGCACGAAGATCGGAGCCGCGGATGTCAAGTCGGCGTAGTCGAGCGCTGTCGCGGGCCGGCCGAGCGGGTGATCGACGCTGTCCGAGAGCGCGGCCGGAGTCGTTCCTGCGTCGATCGCGACGCTCTGGATCGTCGGGAACTGGGTCAGCGTGTCGACGATCTGCGCCTGGGCGGTGCGAGTCAACGACGGCAGCGACGGCGAGAAGCCGGCCGTGGCTGCGGACCCGACCAGCGTGACCTGGTTGAGCTTCGCGTCCGCCGGAACCGCCGTCTCGTACCCGGTCGGCGGACCGGCAAGTAACGCCGCAAGTGCGGCCTTCGCGACCGCAAGGCTGCGCGGAACGCGGACGACGACGGGAACGAGCGCGTTGTCATGGAGGAAGTACGCCTTGACCGCCATCGTGGCAACCGGCGTCGTCGTGCTGGTGGCAGGAGGCGTTGTCGACGTTCCCCGGTGATGGAGCCCGAGATACACAACCACGCCCAGGACGACGGCGACGAGCAGGAAAAAGACGTTCTTGGCCATCCGAGACTGAGTACGGCTAGGGGCGTGAGTATCCTTTCAGCGATGAGTCCATTCGCCGTTGTGATGCTGGTCGCAGCCGTCGTGCTGATCCTGGCCACCGAATGGCCGAAGCTCTCGCGCACGATCGGGGTCGATGGGCGCCAGATGCGCAAGCGGGCCAAGCGAAAGAGTCAGCTGAAGGTGGTGTCGTCGGATCCGGACGACGATTTCGTGCGGGCCGTCGAGCGCGACCTCGCCGCATTGCCGACCATCGACGAGAACCTCAGGAAGAAACGCTGACCGATTTGGCCAGCGTCGAGGTGTTCGGCGCGACCGGGGCCACATCTTCCATGTTCTTCGCTTCCTGGTAGTCGGAGGCCTTCACGACGAGCGCGTGCCGCCCTGCCGTCGCGTGGATCACGATCCGACCGTCGGCGAACGTCATGGGAACCGAGTCTCCATCCAGGCTGACGAAGATCGACTTCGGATCGATGCCCGCGCCGGCGTCTGTTGCGGAAACGACGATCGTCCTGCCTGACGTGCTGACGATGTGAAGCGAGGGCGGCGTCGTGTCGTTCGACCAGTACCTGAACGTGAACGGGCCGGCGTCGGCACGCGAGCGGGTATCGAAGACGACGTCGTACGTTCCGGCCGCGGGCCGCACCATCCCGGCGATCGGCCGGCGGTTGCCGAAGGTGTTGAAGTACGGGTTCAGGTTCACGGGCAGGCCGGTGTAGCCGACAAGGTGGCTCTCGTCTCCGGCATACGTGACGTGCGGGACGGCATGCCCCGAGGTGACGGCGACGCCGAAGTTTGCGACCGGGGCTTTGAGCGTCACCTGGTAGACGACCTCCGGCCCTGGATACGAGACATCGCCGCCCGTCGGGTAGCGGTAGCGGCTGACCCTCGCGACACCGTTGGCCGTGTTGCCGGTGTACGTGCCCGTCTGCGTGAGCGCCGTGTGGCTCTCGGTGCCGAGCCGCGGATGGTCGACTTCGATCCAGAACGGGATCCGCCGGGTCTCGGTTCCTTTCGTCAGCACGACGAAGCCGGTCGAGTCTCCTGATTTTGCGGTCTTGCTCGAGGACGCGGTGACGGCCAGCACGCCCGGAACAGTCACCGAGGGGCTCGCGGTCACCCTCACGCCGTTCGGGAGCTGCTGGCGCTTGATCGCGACCGTCCACGTGCCGGCTCCGCCGCCCGCATCGGTGAGGTCGATTGCCTGCGCGCCGCCGTTGACCGGAAACGCGATCGAGGTGGGCGCGGCGAAGATCAGCGGGTTGTTCGCCTTCGGAACGTCGATCAGCCCGCCGCCTTCGCGGATCGTCGGCACCTCGATCCCGGTTGCTCCATGCACCGGGCTTCCCGTCTGCACGAGCGCCGACTTGATCTCGGCCACCGTCCAGTCCGGGTGCTGCTCCTTGAGCAGCGCGGCGGCTCCTGCGACCGCCGGCGTCGCCATGCTCGTGCCCTGCAGCGTCTCCCAGAGGCTGCCCTGGTTCGACGGCACGGACGAGGTGATGCCGACTCCCGGCGCGCTGACGTCGGGCTTCAGGAGCAGCGAGACGGGCGTCGGGCCGGCGGACGAGAACGAGGCGATCTCGCCTTGCGTCGTCGTTGCGGCCACTGCGATCGCGCCTGAAGCGTTCGCCGGGGAGCTGATCGAGCCAAAGCCATATGGCTGAAAGTCGTTTCCGGCTGCGACGACGGGCACCACACCGGCAGCGGCAGCGCCGTTGATCGCGTGGACGACGAAGTCGCGGGTCGGGTCGATCTCAGGCTCGCCGAGCGAGAGATTGATCACGTTCATCCCATCCGAGACGGCCGACTCGATCCCGGCGGCGATCTCGGCCGAGTTGCCGTCGAGGCCGAACTCGCTCGTCGGAACCGTGAGCACCTTGTAATTGCCGATATAGGCCTTCGGCGCAACGCCCGAGAGCCGCTCGGATCCATCGACGGTGTTGTTGTCACCCGCGGCGATCCCGGCGACATGTGTCGCATGGAACGACTTCTTCGGATCGAAGGGGCGATCCGCGTACTCGTAGGTGGACGAGGGCTGTGGAAACGCGCGTTGGACGATCACCTTGGGGGTTGCGTACTTGACCTGCCCTTTCGGGAATCCCGCCGGATACGAGAAGCCGGAGCTGCTCAGGAACGGATGAGCTGCGTCGACGCCGTCGTCGAGGATGCCGATCTTGATTCCGGTGCCTGCGGTCGCGAGCGTCGTGCCCCAGAGCTGGTCGGCGCCGATCACCGCCGGGCTGTCGAGCGAGAGCGAGTGGTAGGTCAGGTTCGGCCACACCTTGGCGACCCCGGTGATGTGAGTCAGGCGGCTGACGTCTTTCGTCGGCACGACGAGCGCGAAGCCGTCGGCCACGATCCGGTAGCGCCAGACGATTCGGACGCTCGGGATCGCAGCACGCAGATTGCGCGCCGCCTGCGCCTGGGCTGCTGCAAGCTCCTTGCCGTAGACCTGATGGCGCGCCGAGAGCAGTGAGCGGCCGAAGACCGCCAGCCCGGGTGCCTTCAGCGTGACGATCACCTCGCTCGTGGGCACGACGGGAGCGCTCAGGCCGGTGCCGGAGAGCAAAACGGCGGCTGACGCCGCCGCGCAAAGGAGCAAGAGGAAGCGTTTCAGAGTGCGGATGAGAGGACTTGAACCTCCACGCCCCAAAGGGCACACGGACCTGAACCGTGCGCGTCTACCAATTCCGCCACATCCGCGTGGAAGGAGAGTGTAGCCAGCGTCCTTTACGGATCGCCGCGGTGGGGCGTGATGCGCTCGCTACGATCGGAGCGATGAGCACCGCCGCAATCCATGCCCTCCTGGAGCAGGAGTTTCCCGATGCGGACGAGCTGTCCGTGATCGACAACGGCGGCGGCAATCACATCGAAGTGCGGGTCACAGCGCCGTCGCTCTCAGGCGTCCGGCTGCTCGACCAGCACCGCCGCGTGAACGACGCTTTGTCGGCGCTGCTCGCCGACGGGACCATCCATGAACTCCGGATCAAGACGAAGGGAACGGCATGAGCTACAGCGACAAGATCAAGGACGTCGTCGAGGGACAGGATGTGGTGCTGTTCATGAAGGGCACGCCTGAGGCGATCATGTGCGGCAACTCGGCCCGCGCGTTGAACGCGCTGCGCCGCGTGGGAGCGCCCGTCACCGCGGTCGACATTCTTCCCGACGTCGAGATCCGCCAGGATCTCTCGGCGCTCTACGGCTGGCCGACGATCCCGCAGATCTTCGTGAAGGGCGAGCTGATCGGGGGCGCCGACATCGTCGAGGAGCTCGAGGCGTCGGGCGAGCTCGAGCAGACGCTGGTCGACTCGCTCGGCGACGGCTACCGCGAGACGCGGGCCGAAGCGACCGTCGCGCTCTAGTTACTCCGCGAGGGCGGCGAGCACGTCGTCCGCGTGCTTCGCCGGCGAGACCTTCGGGAAGACCTTCTTCACGATCCCGTCGGGCCCGATCACGAAGGTCGAGCGCATGACGCCGAAGTACTTGCGGCCGTAGTTCATCTTCTCGCCCCAGGCTCCGTAGGCCTGCGCAACCTCTTTGTCGACGTCGGCGAGCAGTGTGAACGGGAGCTCGTACTTCGTCTTGAACTTGACGTGCGAGGCGACCTTGTCCGGCGAAACGCCGAGGACGACCGCACCGGCGCGCTCGAACTCGCCGTAGGCATCCCGGATTCCGCAGGCTTGGGTCGTGCACCCTGGCGTGTCGTCGCGCGGATAGAAGTAGAGGACGACCGGCTTGCCGCGAAGTGACGCAAGGCTGACCTTCTCGCCGGAATCGCTCTCGAGCTCGAAGTCTGGTGCTGGTTCTCCTTGTTCGACCACGAGCTAGCCCTCTCCGAGCAGGAGAGCGAGGTACCCGCTGACAAACGGATGGCTCGAAACGGCCACCGAGCCCGAGAAGGGGTACTGGAGCAGGAGCACGGTCAGCATCCCGGCGCCCACGATCACGGCGACGCAGGCAACGAGCACGACTTCGAGCCGTCTGTTCTCGGTGCTGAGGAAGAACGTCGTCATGATGCTGACGAGCGCAGAGAGAAACAGCAACGCGGAAAACGCGATCGGCAATGCGGTATCGACCCGTTCGAGTCGGGCGCGTCTCTGAGTGACTGCGTCGTTCAGCTGCGTGACTGCCGAGTTGTAGAAGCCGACCTGGCTCCGGCTCTGCGGGTTGTAGTGCTGGAACGCGGTGAAGATGTCCTCGAAGAGCTCTTCTGCCTTCGGATCTTCCTTGCCGTCATGCATGCGTGCGAACTCGGTATCGCGGACCTCGAGCGTGTAGGCCTTGATCGCGTTCTTGATCGCCTGCTGGGTCGCGGGAGGAAATGAATTGCTGTCGTGGACGATCTGGGAGAGGTCGGTCGCCTCGGCCGCGACGCTCTCGGTGGCTGCGTTGAACTGGTCGTAGAGCGTGAGGATCGCGAAGGCGAGGACAAGGGCAAAGAGCGTCATCACCATCGCCGCGACCGCAGCGACCACGGGGCCGTCGACCGTCGTTCGCCAATGCGCGAGGTACTTGCGGGTGAGGAAGAGCCCGATCAGGGCCCCGATCACGACGCAGCCGACGATCAGGACGAAGAGCGCCCAGTCCGGCATGCTGTTGAGCACCGTTCTCGAGATGCCTGCGACGAGCACTGCCGACGATCAAAGCAGGTCGTCACGCCCCTCGCAACCGGGACCGGATCTGGCCCTCAGGTTGGCTCGCTAGGGTTCGCTCGATGCTTACGATCCATCATGCGAACGCATTCCTCGTGATCGGTGTCTGCCTCGCGGCGTCGATTGCCGCGTTCGTTGCGCGGCGGCGCGGGGCCGGGCGGAGCGTCGCGCATCTGCTCGCACTGGCGCAGACCCTCGTGATCGCCCAGGTCGCGCTCGGGCTGTTGCTGCTGGCCGATCACCGTCGCGCGGTGGACAAGCTGCACTACGCTTACGGAACGTTCGCGCTGCTTGCCGTGCTCTCGCCGTGGCTCTACGCCCCCTCTGAGCCCCGCGCGCGCCTGCTCTGGTTTTCGGGCGCGACGGTGATCGCCGCCGCACTCGGTGTCCGCGCCTACATGACGGCGACATGAGCCGCATCTCGCCCTTCGTCCGCGGCATGTTGATCCTGGCGGCGATCGCGCTGGCAATCGTGGTCCTGAACCAGGAGACGGCGCTCGCGACTGCCGGCGCGCTTCTGCAGGTGGCCTTCTTCATTGCGCTTGCCTTCGCTGCCTACATGCTCTGGCGCGACTTCGGCCGACGCGAGATCTCGATCTGGCCGACGCGCGCGCAGCGGATCTTCTACGGCGCGGTCGGGGTGCTCGTGGTCGACCTCGCCTGGTTCTTCTGGGTGCACCTGAGCGGGCGCGACGCGCTCGTCTGCTTCATCGTCGCCGCCGCCTGCATCTACGCGGGGGTGCGCACGTGGCGCGTCCAGCGCACGTATTCCTAGAGTCTTGTTACGGCTCCGACGCCGAAGACGACCGGCAGCGTCTTCCGACCTGACACGCCGCCGCCTGTCGTGACGATGCGAATCGTGTCGTGACCTTTCCGTGGGGTTTTTGCATGAAGCGGCAACTGCACGATTGAGGTCTTTGTTGTCACGCTTCGTGTCCAATGAAGGAGGACGTGGCCCTTCGCATCAAGCAACGTGATCGCGAGCGTTGCGGTATGGGCGACTTTGACATAGAGCGAAAGCGCCGCACTCGTCACGGAGGAGACTTTCGCGACCACAAGTGCAGGTGGGGAACCAACTTTTGGTGCGGAGGGCACCGGTGCCGATCCCGACGCGGTGTATGCCCCGGTTGAGCTGGTCGGCGTAGCCGTAGTCGACGCAGGAGGAGACGCAGCGGTCGACGTCGTTGCCGGCGACGATGCGCTCGGGGTTCCGCTCACCGATGTCCCGGTGCTTCCTACCGTGCTGACACTCGTCGGAGCAGTCGGAGTCACTGGATTTGAGGGTGTCGAAGGATTGCTTCCCGGGCCTTGCACTGTGACGACGGTGAACGTGTAGGTAGTGCCATTTCGGAGGCCTGTGATCGTGATGGGGCTGGATGATCCACAGACCGCGGCGACACTCGTATTCGCAATGGCCGATACGCAGTACCGGCGAGTGTCGTTCGGAGGGTCGAAGTTCCCGACAAGCGGCGGCCCGTCGGAAAAGCTGACGACCGCCTGGGAGTCGCCGGGCGTGGCGGTCACATTAACCGGAGGGTTCGGAATAAGGTCGTAACACCACGTCGCGATGTTGTCCAACTCGGCTACCGCCGTTGTCGTCGATCCCTCAGCGTTGGTGCCGACGATCGAGTAGTAGTAGGTCGAGCACGAGGTCAGGGTGGCGTCGACTCCGTAATAGCCACCTTGACACGGCAGCCAGTCGGGCATGAGGCTGTACCAGTGGTCGCTCGTCGAGCCGAGCGCCGGGGTTGTGCCGTAGAGCACTTTGAAGTCGCAGGGCCCACCTGCATTACTCCCCAAATTCACCATAAATCCGACGACGTTGCTAGGCGCGCTGGGGGAGCTGGGCGCCATGTTCACGTTCGTCACGACGACAGAAGGACCACCGAAGGCACGTGTGACACCGAAAGCAATTGTGAGTCCGAAGCAAACGAAAAGGACAGCTCCACGACAGAGCACGTTGAGCATGCGGGGTTGAGATCGCGAACGGGACAGGCTCGACCTCCAGATCGCAAGATTCTAGGGATTGGTCAACCTGACGCGCGAAAATCTGCCAGCGTTTGACCAGAAACGTCGGTCAGGCTTCGACGCGGGACTCGACGCCGTCGAGGCGGTCGAGGGCGGCGCGGAGGTGCATCAGCTGACCGACGAAGCTCGGGGTGTCGCGCGCGGTCCAGCGCGACGCCTCGCTTTCGCGGAGGCGCGCCATCAGGTGCATGAAGTCGGCCGGCTCGTCGCATTCGAAGACCGTCATGAACTCCTGGTCGTCGATCCCGAACGAGTAGGTCGTGTGGTTGTTGATCGTCTCGAACTCGTGGCCGATCCGCATGTGGTCTTCCATCGCCTCCTGGCGCTCTTCCTTCGGCAGGAAGTACCAGGGCCGCTCCTTCACGAACGGATAGACAACAAGGTAGGGCTGGTGCTGCGGGATGATCTTCCGGGCACGGCTCGCGGCCGTGTACTGCGAGGCCTTCGTCGTCGCGAGGTACGAGTAGGGGGTCTCCAGCCAGCCTGCGAGCGGAGTCGCGTTCAGCGCCGCCCCGAGCTCGCCAAGGTCTTCGTAGCGCTTTGTGATCTTCCAGAAGAAGAAATCCGAGTCGGGCCGGACACCGGTCACCGAGTAGGCGCCGAGATAGTCGAAACGGGGTGCGAACTCTTCGATCACGTCGGCAAATGCATCCTTGTGCGCGGCGCGCTCCTCGACCGGGAGGCGGCGCCAGGCCGGGTCGACCTTGTAGAAGGTGTAGGCGAGGTACTGGCCGGTCTGGATGGTCGGCTGGTCGCTCATGACCACGAGGATACCCTGGCGAGATGGCATCCGAGCAGGTCAACGGGCAGCTGAAACGGCTTCCGGCCGGGCCCGGCGTCTATCTCTTCCGTGACGGGCGGGGCGAGGTGCTCTACGTCGGTAAGGCGAAATCGCTGCGCGCGCGCGTGCGCCAGTACTTCCAGGCGCGCAGCAGTGACACGCGCGCCGGGATCGAGCAGCTCGCCGCCAAGACCGTCGAGATCGAGACGATCGTCACCGGCACCGAGGTCGAGGCGCTGCATCTCGAGCAGAACCTCGTCAAGCGCCACCGGCCGCCGTTCAACGTGCGCCTGCGCGACGACAAATCGTTTCCCTACATCGCCGTCACCGTCGAGGACGAGTACCCGCGGGTGATGTTCACGCGCGAGCGGCACCGGCGAGGCGTCGTCTATTTCGGGCCGTACGCCAACGCGAAGAAGGTGCGAGACACGCTCGACGTGCTGAACCGCGTCTTCCGTTATCGCCCATGTGAAGGGCCGCAGCCAGGGCGCCGCAGCGGCATTCCGTGTCTCGACTTCCACATCGAGCGCTGCTACGCACCCTGCGTCGGGTACATCGACAAGGAGGACTACCGCGCCGTGATCGACGGCGTGATCGAGTTCCTCTCGGGGAACGACCGCCCGATCCGGGCCCAGCTCGAAGCGAGGATGCGGGAGGCGGCAGCGGACGAGCGGTTCGAGGAGGCGGCGCGCTATCGCAACCGCCTGAAGGCCGTCGTCGGCTTGGCAGAGCGGCAGTCGATGGAACGGTCCTCGATCGGCACGATCGACGTGATCGGGATCGCCGTCGGCAACGATCGCGCCGCTGTTCAGGTCTTTCCGTTGCGTGACGGGCGGATGATCGACCGCTACTCGTTCCACCTCGAGAACGCGGCCGGCGAAGACGTCGCCGAGGTGCTCGAGCAGTTCTGCCTCGAGTACTACGGCTCCGCACGATCGATTCCGCCGCAGATCCTGGTCCCCCGGGGCGTCGGCTCGACGGAGACGCTCGAGGCGTTTCTCGCGGAGCTGCGCGGCTCTCGAGTAGAGGTGCGTTCTCCGGAGCGCGGCGAGAAACGCAGGCTCCAGGAGCTCGCGCAGCGCAATGCTGAGCTTGCGCTCTCCTCCGAGACGTTCCTTGCCGAGACGAAGCGGCTGCGCCGGGTCGAGGCGCTCGAGGAGCTGCGCGAGACGCTGAACCTGGAGTCGCTGCCGATCCGGATCGAGTGCTTCGACATCTCGAACATCCAGGGCCAGGAGATCGTCGGCTCGATGGTCGTGCTCGAGGACGGAGTGCCGAAGAAGGCGCACTACCGCAAGTTCGCCGTGCGCGAGCAGGCCGGCCAGGACGACTTCGCGGCGATGGCCGAGGTGATTTCGCGTCGTTTTGCACGGCTCGCCGCGGGGGCGACGACGGATGAGTACGACGAGTCCTTCGCAGCAACGCCGAACCTCGTCGTGATCGACGGCGGCAAAGGGCAGCTCTCCGCAGCGCTCGAGGCGCTCGCCGCCTACGACCTGCCGCGTGTTGCCGTCATCTCGCTTGCGAAGCGGATCGAGGAGGTGTTCGTGCCAGGGCGATCCGACCCGATCGTGCTCCCGGACAGCTCGCCGGGCCTTCAGTTGCTGCAGCGGATCCGCGACGAGGCCCACCGGTTCGCGATCACGTTCCATCGCCAGCGTCGGAGTGTCGCGGCGCGCGAGTCGATGTTCGACCAGATCGAAGGCGTGGGTCCCGTGCGGCGGCGGGCGCTGCTGCAGCACTTTGGATCGGCCGAACGGGTGCTCGCAGCGAGCCAGGAAGAGCTCGAGGGTGTCCCCGGCGTCCCCGCCAAGACGGCGCGCGGGATCTACGCCCAGCTGCACAGGACCGGCAGCGCCTAGTTACAGTCCGCGCGCGATGAGACGGATTGCCTTACTCGCCGGTGTGCTCGTGCTGGCCGGCTGCGGCGGTGGCTCGAAGCCTGCGACGACGACGTCGACGAGCACGAAGCCTGTGCCGCCGAAGCCAGCCGGAGCAATGCGCACCTTCATCGCTGCGAGCAAGCCCGCGTTTGCCGGCGGCAACGTGAAGACGCTCTACCAGGGCACCTCGTGGTCGGTCGTCCAGGTGACGAAGGGCGGCAAGGCGCTCGCCGAGGCGTTCGAGCTGCTCGGGAATCAGTGGAAGCCGGATACGTCAGGCACCGTGAAGGTCGAGATCCTCGGCCCGCAACCGAATGCCAAGGTGACGAAGAAGCCGCAGGTTGCGATCCAGATCACCTCGCCGGCTCCGTTCGTCGAATCGGCGATCTGGGTCGACGGGACCGAGGTGCTCGAGAAGGGTGGAGGCACCCCGACGCGTGGGACGATCTACGGCGCTCCGGCCAAGAACCTTGCGCCGGGAGCTCACGTCGCGGTCGGCTACGCACGCACGGCGACGACCGGTACCGCGGTCGCCTGGATCTTCCATGTGTGAATTCGGTAAGAACGGTGCGCGGCGCTTGAACGCCGTCAGTCACCCCGATTGAATCGCTCCTACGCCGCGGTAGCTCCATGCCCCCACATCGGAGGCCGCGGTGGGACCCCTCCGCGGCCTGCGGCACTGCTCAGGCTTCGACGGGTCTCAGCGATAAGGCGGGTCCTGGAGCTGGCGGCTCTCCACCCGGGGCCCGTCTTATTGCATAAACGGATAGCGGTAATCCGTCGGCGGGACGAGCGTCTCCTTGATCGAGCGCGGCGTCACCCAGCGGATCAGGTTCCACATCGAGCCCGCCTTGTCGTTCGTGCCGGACGCGCGGCCGCCGCCGAACGGCTGCTGGCCGACGACGGCTCCTGTGGGCTTGTCGTTGATGTAGAAGTTTCCGGCTGCATGTCGCAGGCGACTTGAGGCATCTTGAATCGCGGCGCGATCCTCGGCCCAGACCGCCCCGGTGAGCCCATAGGCGGTTCCGGCGTCGACGACGTCGAGCGTCTCGCTCCAGCGCTTCTCGTCGTAGACGAGCGTCGTCACGACGGGGCCGAAGAGCTCGTCACGCAGAAGGCGGAAGCTCGGATCGCTCGTCTCGATCACGGTGGGCTCGACGAAATAGCCATGCGAGTCGTCGGTGCCGCCGCCGGCGACGATCTCGGTGCCGGCGTGCGCCTTGGCTTCCGCAATCGCCTCGCTCTGGGTTGCGAACGAGGCGCTGTCGATCACGGCGCCCATGAAGTTCGAGAAGTCGGCGACGTCACCGACCTTGATCGTCGCCACCTGCTCGGCGAGCTTCTGGCGGATCTCCGGCCAGAGGTTCGACGGCGCGTAGATGCGTGAGGCGGCCGAGCACTTCTGGCCCTGGTACTCGAATGCGCCACGGACGATCGCCGTAACGAGCGCATCGACGTTGGCGGAGGGGTGGACGAGGATGAAGTTCTTCCCACCGGTTTCGCCGACGATTCGCGGGTAGTTGCGATAGCCGCCGACGTTGCTGCCGACGGTGCCCCACATCCCGTTGAAAACGGGGGTCGAGCCCGTGAAGTGGATCCCGGCCAGTGCAGGGCTCGCGATTGCGGCATCGCCGATCTCGGCGCCGGAGCCGTAGACGAGGTTGATCACACCGTCCGGCAGGCCGGCGGCCTGGAAGAGGCGCATCAAGTAGTATGCGGCGAGCATCGCGGTCGAAGCCGGCTTCCAGACCACGGTGTTCCCCATCAGGGCGGGCGCGCTGGTCAGGTTCCCGGGGATGGCCGTGAAGTTGAACGGGGAGACGGCGAAGACGAACCCTTCGAGTGGCCGGTATTCGAGCCGGTTCCAGATCCCGGGCGACGAGACCGGCTGCTGCTCGTAGATCCGCGTCATGAACTCGACGTTGAAGCGGAGAAAGTCGACCAGCTCGGACGCCGCGTCGATCTCGCTCTGATGCGCCGTCTTCGACTGGCCGAGCATCGTGGCGGCGTTCAGCGTGTCGCGCCACGGGCCTGCGAGCAGGTCGGCTGCGCGCAGGAAGACCGCCGCGCGCTCCTCCCAGGGCCAGCGCGACCAGTCCTGCCACGCCGTGTCTGCGGCTGCGATCGCCTGCGCGACATGCTCGGCCCCGCCCTGGTGGACGTCGGCGAGGACGTGCGCATGGTTGTGGGGCATGACAGCCGGCTTCGTCCTGCCTGTCGTCACGTCCCGGCCGCCGATCACGAGCGGAACCTCGATCCGCTCGGCGCTCATCTCTGCGAGCTTCGCCTGCAGGCTCGCGCGCTCGGGCGAGCCTGGGGCGTATTCGCGGTTCGGCTCGTTCCGTGCCGGGGGTGGTGTGAAGCGGGCGTGTGTGCTCATGCCCGGAGAATAGGTGTTAGGTACGGCGCCAGAGATACGTCGCCGTCGCGAGCACCCAGACCATGAAGCCGAGCGAGGACGCCCACACCGTCGAGTCGTGGAAGGTCCAGCCGCGGCCACCCTCGATCACGCCGACGCCGAGCACCGCAGCACCGCCCGCGAGCCCGAGCCTGCCGAAGAGCTTCGAGACCTTTCGGGCGCGGAGCGCCGCCAGTGACGAGGCGACGATCACCGTTGCGGCACACGCCGCGGCCGGCGCGGCAAGCTGATACGAGGCACCTGCGAGCGCGGCTGCCTGGAGCGCGATCAGCGACCCGCCGCCGAGCACGACGAGGCTCGCAAAGAATCCGTCCGGGTCGTAGCGGATGATCTTCGCGCGGAGGCTCCCGAGGAACCAGAGGTAGGCGAAGGAGGCCAGGGTGAAGAGCGCCGTCGCCCAGTGTGGATGGTTGGGGCCGACGACGAACGCCGGCACCGCAAGGGCGACATACACGTAGCCGAGCAACGGGACCGCGCGCGTCACGCGCCGAAGCTACAACATCTTGCGTGAAAGCTGCGCTCGTACGGTACGAGGTCCCGGGTTGGGGAGTAGGTGAAATGTGGCTCGAGGGCGAGCGGGTGATGTGGTCGGAACTGCCGGTTGCCCGCTCGGCAGACGGGTTGTCCGATCACCCGTTGGCAGTGCGGCTGCGCGCCTATTTCGCCGGCAGCGGCGACGACTTCGCCGACGTCGAGCTCGATCTCGACGAAGGCTTCTACGGCGAGTGCGAGCAGGCGCTGCGCGCGTTGCCGCGCGGCGAAGTCGTCACCTACGGCGAGCTCGCGGCGCTTGCGGGACGTCCGGGAGCCGCACGCGCTGCCGGCACATTCTGCGCCCGGAACCGCCTCGCGGTCTTCATCCCGTGCCACCGCGTCGTCGCGTCGGACGGCCTTGGCTCGTACGGCTCGCTCGGGCTCGACTACAAGCGGCGCCTGCTCGCCCTCGACGGGATCGCGCTGTGACGTTCTCGAGCGATCTGCGCGACGAGCTTGCGGCGATTTCGCCGCGCCGTGCGTGCTGCCGGCTCGCCGAGATCTCGGCGCTCTTCCATTCGGCCGGGACATGGCATCTGCGTGGGCACGGCGAGCTGGCCGTTCACGTCGACCTCGTCAGCTCGGCTGCAGCGCGGCGGACGTTTGCGCTGCTTCGCGCGCTCGGCGTCCGCTCGGAGATCCGCACCTATCACCAGTCCGCGTTCGACCAGGCCAGCCGGTACCAGCTGCACGTCGAGGTCGATCGCGCCGCGCAGGCTCGCCTGCGTGAGGCTGGGGTGGTCTCGGCCGCGGGCGCCCCGCTCGAGCAGCCGCCGAAGAGCGTCGTCGGCCGCTCATGCTGCCGCGGCGCCTATCTCCGAGGAACGTTGCTCGGCAGCGGCTCACTTTCGGGCCCTGCGTCGCCGCAGCTCGAGCTTCGCGCAAGCGGCCGTGCGGGCGCGCAGTTCGTGGCGGGCGTTGCGGAGCGCGAAGGCATTCAGCTTCGTGTCGTCGAGCGTCGCAATCACGCGCTCGCCTACACGAAGCGGACGGAGTCGATCGCCGACCTGCTGGCCGTCGCAGGCGCGGGAGAGACGGCGTTGCGCCTCGACGAGCACGCCGTGGTTGCTGCCACGCGGGCCGAGGCAAACCGCCTCGCGAATGCCGACGAGGGCAACCTGCTCCGGACCGCGCGAGCGGCCCAGGAGCAGCTGAGCGCGATCGAGCAGCTGAAGGGCCAGCGGCTCGCCGACAAGCTGCAGGAGATCGCCGATCTGAGGACGCGGAACCCGTCGCTCTCGCTCGCGGAGCTCGCGAAGAAGTGCCGTCCGCCGATCTCGAAAGCGGCCGCCCATCACCGGATGGCCGTGCTCCGCGAGTTGGCGGTAAGCCGGGAGGGAACGAATTCCCTCCCGGCCGAACAGCGCTCCGGACCGATGGCGTCGGACGGGGTCTGAATCCGGCGCCAGGCGAGCGAGTTCCCGCAACCTGAGTATCGTCACAGCTCAGAGCGCTTTCTAGGGCATTTACAACGCATATAGCTCGCATCGGTAGGTTTCCGCGACGTGAGTGCGACGTTCACAGAGTTTCAAGCGCGGATGGCCGAGCTCGTCGACCTGGGCAGGATCTCAGCGATCCTCGGCTGGGACCAGCAGGTGATGATGCCGGCGCACGGTGCGCCGGTCCGCGCCGAGCAGCTGACGACGATCGGCCGGATCGCGCACGAGAAGTTCATCGCGCCCGAGACCGGACGGATGCTTGACGAGCTTGCGTCGTTCGAGCAGGAGCATGACTACGACTCGTTCGAAGCGAGCCTGATCCGCGTCACCCGCAGGGACTGGGAAAAGGCGCGCAAGGTGCCATCCGAGCTGCGCGCCGAGATCACGCGCGCGTCGTCGCTCGGGATCCCGGTCTGGGTGGAGGCGCGAAAGAACAACGACTTCGCCTCCTTCCTGCCCGCCCTGCGCGCGAACCTCGATCTTCGCAAGCGCTACGTCGAGTGCTTCGACGGGACCTACGACGAGCCGTACGACGTGCTGCTCGACGACTACGAGCGGGATATGAAGACGGCCGAGGTGCGCGAGCTCTTCGAGTATCTGAAGCAGCACCAGGCACCACTCGTGAAGGAGATCGCCAGCCGCGAAGGCCCGCCGGAACCAGGGGAGCGGACGTTCGCGATCGGTCATCAGAAGACCTTCGAGCGCGAGGTGATCTCGAGGTTCGGCTTCGACCCCGCCGCCTGGCGCCTCGATCCGACGGTGCATCCGTTCGCGAGCGGCGGCGGCCAGAACGACATCCGGATCACCACGCGCTACTTCGAGGACAGCCTCGACGGCCTGTTCGGGACGATGCATGAGACCGGGCACGGCTTGTACGAGCACCAGGTCGCGCCCGAGCTCGAGCGGACGCCGCTCGGCAGCGGGACCTCGCTCGGCCTCCACGAGTCGCAGAGCCGGCTGTGGGAGAACCTCGTCGGGCGCTCGCGGCCGATGTGGAGGTTCTTCTTCCCGCGCCTCCAGGAGCTCTATCCGGACGCGCTCTCCGGCTACGACACCGAGCGCTGGTATCGCGAGATCAACACCGTCGCGCCGTCCCTGATCCGTGTCGAAGCCGACGAGGCGACCTACAACCTGCACATCATCCTCCGCTTCGAGCTCGAGCAGGAGATGCTCGCCGGCTCGTTCCCGCTCGAGCAGCTTCCCGAGGAGTGGAACCGCCGCGTCTGGGATTACCTCGGGATCGAGGTCACGGACGACACCCACGGCGTGCTCCAGGACACCCACTGGGCCGGCGGGGCGTTCGGGTATTTCTCCACCTACGCGCTCGGCAACCTGATCTCGGCCCAGATCTGGGAGCGGGTCAACGCCGACCTCCCGGATCTCGACGCGCAGTTCGAGCAGGGCGAGTTTGGAGCGCTCAGGGAGTGGCTGGGCGAGAAGCTGCACCGCCACGGCCGCAAGTTCACGCCGGGCGAGACGCTCGAGCGTGTCGTCGGCAGCCCGAAGATCGACCCGGCGCCGTACGTGCGCTACCTCCGCTCGAAGTTCGGCGAGCTCTACAGTCTTTAGAGGGTTCTGCGCCGAGACGGTTCTCCTGAGCCGCCGCGCGAACTCCAATTAGAGTCTCGGTATGGCAAAAACACGGGTGGGCATCAATGGCTTCGGTCGAATCGGCCGTAACTTCTTTCGCGCAGGCCTCGGCCGCGCTGACTACGAGATCGTCGCCGCGAACGACCTGGGCGACGCGGAGACCATGGCGCACCTGCTGCGCTACGACTCGCTGCTCGGGCCGTTCCCGGGCGACGTCGTGCTCGAAGGCGGCGTGCTCAGCGCCGGCGGGCACAACATCCAGCTGCTGGCCGAGCGCGATCCCGCGGCGATGCCGTGGGGCGATCTTGGCGTCGACATCGTGATCGAGTCGACGGGCTTCTTCACGAAGCGCGAAGGTGCCCAGAAGCATCTCGACGCCGGCGCGAAGAAGGTCGTCATCTCGGCGCCCGCGACCGATCCCGACATCACGGTCGCGCTTGGCGTGAACGACGATCAGTACGACCCCGATGCTCATCACATTATTTCGAATGCCTCATGCACCACGAACTGCATCGCGCCGATGGCGAAGGTCCTGAACGACGCGTTCGGGATCGAGCGCGGGCTGATGACGACCATCCATGCCTACACCGCCGATCAGCGGCTCCAGGACATGCCGCACGAGGACCTGCGCCGCGCACGTGCGGCCGCGCTGAACCTGATCCCGACCTCGACGGGCGCCGCGAAGGCGCTCGGCCTGGTGCTTCCCGAGCTCGCCGGCAAGCTCGACGGTGTCGCCGTGCGGGCCCCTGTGCCGACCGGATCGATCACCGATCTCGTCGCCCTCGTGTCGAAGGAGGCCTCGGTCGCGGAGGTGAACGCGGCGTTCGAGGCTGCTGCATCGAGCGGCCCGCTGAAGGGCTATCTGGAGTACTCGACGGCACCGCTCGTCTCGACCGACATCAACCAGTCCCCGGCCTCGTGCACCTTCGACAGCAAGCTGACGATGGCCAACGGGAACCTGGTGAAGATCTTCGGCTGGTACGACAACGAGTGGGGCTACTCGAACCGCCTGGTTGACCTCGTGAACAAACTCGCCGCGTGACGTGAGAATCCCGCGTTCCGTTCGAACAGCTGAGGTCGGCGGCAAGGTCGTTCTCGTTCGCGCCGACCTCAACGTTCCGATCGAGGACGGCAAGATCATGGACGACGCGCGAATCCGCGCGTCGTTGCCGACGCTGCAGCTGCTGCTCGACAACGGCGCGAGCGAGGTTCGTGTCTGCTCGCATCTCGGCCGGCCAAAAACAGAAGAGGATCGGGTCAAGTGCTCGATGGAGCCCGTACGTGAGCGCGTTGCCGAGCTGATCGGCGACGACCGTGTCGTCGTGCTCGAGAACACGCGCTTCGATCCGGGTGAGACGACGAACGACGAGCAGTTCGCTCGCGTGCTTGCCGAAGGCTGCGACCTCTATGTGAACGACGCGTTCGGGAGCGCCCACCGGCCGCATGCGTCGACCGAGGGAGTTGCCTGGCTGCTGCCGGCCTATGCCGGCCTGCTGCTGCTCGACGAGCTCGAGCATCTTGGCCGGCTGCTCGGAGAGGTCGAGCGCCCGTTCGTGATCGTCTCGGGCGGAGCCAAGGTCACGGACAAGGTGGCGGTGCTGAGCAATCTCGGCTCTCGCGCCGACTCGGTGCTGATCGGCGGGAAGATGGCCGAGGACGTCCGCGCCGAGAATCCGTTCAGCTTCGACGTGATGCTGCCGAGCGACATCGTCGCGGCCGACTCGTTCGCCGCCGATGCGAAAACGCAGGTGGTCGCGTTCGACGCTCTGCCCGACGGCTGGCTCGGCCTCGACATCGGCCCGCAGACCGCCGACGAGTTCGGCGAGGTGATCAGGGCTGCCAAGACCGTCTTCTGGAATGGGCCGATGGGCGTGTTCGAGTGGCCGGCGTTCGCCGAGGGCAGCTTCGCGATCGCGCGGGCGGTCGCCGACTGCGACGGCTACACCGTCGTGGGTGGCGGAGATTCCGTGCGCGCAGTCTCCGAAGCCGGCATGGCCGACCGCGTCTCGTGGATCTCGACTGGCGGCGGCGCCTCGATGGAGCTGCTCGAAGGCAAGGAGCTCCCGGGCATCGCAGCGATCCCAGACGCGCACACGTAGGGTTGCCCCATGCTGATCGCAGGCAACTGGAAGCTCTTCAAGGGGATCGCCGAGACTGAGGTCTTTTGCCGTGCGCTTCGCAACGCCGATCTCGGCGACGTCGATGTCGCGGTCTGTCCGACATTCACATCGCTCTCGACCGCGGTTCAGATCCTGTCCGATACGGATATCGGCGTGTTCGCCCAGAACGTCAGCTGGGCCGCTGAGGGCGCATACACAGGCGAGGTCTCGACCGGGATGCTGCGCGAACTCGGGGTGTACGGGACGATCGTCGGGCACTCGGAGCGGCGCCAGTACTTCGGCGAGACCGACGAGACAGTGGCCCTGCGCGTGCGCGCCGCGCTCGATGCGGGGCTCGACGTGATCGCGTGCGTCGGTGAGACCGAGGCCGAGCGCGAAGCGGGGGAGACCGAGGCGGTTCTCGCACGCCAGCTTGCCGTGCTCGACCTCGACGACAAGCTCGTGCTCGCCTACGAGCCCGTCTGGGCGATCGGCACCGGAAAAACCGCGACGCCGGAGATGGCGCAGGAGGCCCATGCGTTCATCAAGTCGCTCCGCGATCTGCCCGTGCTCTACGGTGGCTCCGTGAAGCCCGAGAACGCCGCAGAGCTCTGCAGCCAACCTGACGTCGACGGCGCGCTCGTGGGCGGCGCCTCGCTCGAGGTCGACTCGTTCGCCGCGATTTGCCGCGCAGCTTCCCACTCGTAGCGCTCGTCATCCTCGACGGCTGGGGTTGCGCTCCGCCCGGCCCGGGAAATGCGGTCGAGCTGGCCCACACGCCTGTCTTCGACGCGCTGTGGGAGAGGTATCCGCACACGACGCTGAACGCTTCCGGCCGGTCTGTGGGACTGCCGCCCGGCCAGATGGGGAACTCGGAGGTCGGCCACCTGACGATCGGCTCGGGACGGCGCCTCTATCAGGATCTGATGCGCGTGAACGAGTCGATCGCGGACGGCTCGCTGTTCGAGAACGAGGCGCTTCGGGGTGCGATCGCACGGGGTAAGCGCGTTCATCTGCTCGGGCTTGTCTCACACGGGGGCGTGCATTCGCACATCGACCACGTCAAGGCGCTGCTCGAGCTCGCGCCCGACAAGACGTGGCTGCATGCGTTCACTGACGGCCGTGACGTGTCCCCGCATGCGGCGATCGACGATCTCGCCGAGCTTCCGCTCGATCGAATCGCCACCGTGGTCGGCCGCTACTACGCGATGGACCGCGACCAGCGTTGGGATCGCACCCAGCGTGCCTTCGACGCATTGATCTCGGGCACGGGGCTGGAAGCGAGCAACGCGTTGGATGCGGTGCAGGCGAGCTACGACGCAGGCGTGACCGACGAGTTCATCGAGCCGATCGTGATCGAAGGAGCTCCCCGGATCGAGCCAGGCGACAGCGCGATCTTCTTCAACTTCCGCCCTGACCGCGGCCGCCAGCTCTCCCGGCTGCTGATCGACGCCGGAGTCGACCTGACGACCATGACCCATTACAGCGACGACCTCCACGCACCGGTCATCTTCGGCGAGCAGAGCGTTCCTGAAACGCTGGCCGACGTGCTCGCCGAGCATGACCTGCGCCAGCTGCACGTCGCCGAGACGGAGAAGTACGCGCACGTCACGTACTTCTTCAACGGCGGTGTCGAGACCGAGCGGCCCGGCGAGACCCGGATTCTCATCCCGAGCCCGCGCGACGTCGCGAGCTACGACGAGAAGCCGCAGATGTCCGCGCCCGAGGTGGCGAACCAGTTTTGCGATGAGGTCGGCGCCGGCTACGCGTTCGCAGTCGTGAATTTCGCGAACCCCGACATGGTCGGGCACAGCGGCGTCATTCCCGCGGTCGTCCAGGCCGTCGAGGCGACCGACACGTGCCTCGGGCAGGTCGTCGCGCGCGTGACGGAGCTCGGTGGCGTCTGCCTCGTCACCGCGGATCATGGCAACGCGGAGCAGCTGCTCGAGCCCGACGGAATCTCCCCGTTCACCGCTCATACGACCAATCCCGTGCCGCTGATCGTGACGGACGAGGTCGGCCCATTGCGCTCAGGCGGTGAGCTCGCCGATCTCGCCCCGACCGTTCTCGAGCTGCTCGGTGTGCAAGCACCAGATCAGATGTCCGGAACGAATTTGTTAAATCCTGGTTTCGAGACTGGATTTTTGTCACAAGGGGAGTAAGCTGGCCGTCCCTTGTCGCTTGATCAGCCTGATCCGGCAGTCCTTCGTAGAGCGCAGCGCGGTGACGAGATCGCCTTCGCCGAGATCCTTCGCGCGTATCGCGCCCCTGTGTTCACCTACGTCGTTCGCGTTGTCGGCAACCGGTCGCTGGCCGAGGATCTGACGCAGGAGATCTTCCTGCGGGTCTTCCAGGGCCTGCCGAAGTTCTCGCATCGCAGCAAGTTCACCACGTGGCTCTTCCAGGTGACGAAGAACCGCGTCCTCGACGAGCTGCGCGCGCAGGAGCGCCGGCCGCACGTCTCGGCCACGCTCGACGACGTGCCGTCACTCGAGGCGCTCGGCATGCCCGAGGGCCAGGCCGAGACGATGGACACGCTCTGGCGTGCTGTCGACGATCTCACCCCCGATCTGAAGATGTCGTTGCTGCTGCGCGACGTGGTCGGGCTCTCGTACATCGAGATCGCCGATTCGCTCGAAGTCACGCTGGCGACGGTCAAATGGCGGATCTTCAAGGCGCGCGAAGAGGTGCAGCTCGCGCTTGCCCGCGACGGGGTCAGCTTCGACGACCGCGGGCGCGTGCCCGAGCCTGAGGCCGGCTCCGAGTCGGCGCTACTGGCCTAGAGCAAGCCGGGTCGCGAGCGCAGCCGGCAGGCCGAGCTCGGTGATCTCCGCCTGCGTTCGCTCGATCGGATATTCGGTCCGGCGAAAGGACGCCACGCCTTCGTCGAGATCGAGCATCAGCCAGGCGGCACGTGAGTCGCCGTCCCGTGGCTGGCCGACCGAACCGGGATTCAGGAGCCAGCGCGTCTCGCCCAGCTCCACTTCCGTCCCACCGGGTGCGAGCCCGCCGATGATCGAATTGCCCCGCAGCGTGAGCGCGAGTGGGAGATGGGTATGCCCGACCAGCACGAGTGGTGCCGTCGTGAGCGCCAGCGAGTCGAAGGCAGCTTCCTCCGTCATCACGTAGTCCCAGACCGGATCGCGCGGGCTGCCGTGGTAGAGCTCCGCGTCCTTGCGCCGGAGCGACGGCAGGAGGCCCGCGAGATAGCTGCGGGCGTCGTCGGCCAGCACTCCGGCCGACCAGCGCGCCGCCTCTGCCGCGTCGGGCGTGAACGTCTCGATCGAGAGCGTGCCGAGGACAGCCAGATCGTGGTTGCCGCACAGAGACAGCGTGGCACGGCCGGCGATCGCGATGCAGCAGCGATTCGGCTGCGGCCCATAGCCGACGAGGTCGCCGAGGCACCAGACGTCGTCTGGCTGCTCGAGATCGATCGCAGCGAACACCGCTTCGAGCGCGTGATAGTTCGCGTGGATGTCCGAGATGACGGCGACTCGCATGGGGTGTGGTGCGGTCGCGCTACGAGTCGGGGCGAGGAGGCGCTTCGGGGAGGTTCTGGATCCCCTTCACGGTCGAGTACTTCGACCACGAGTCGGTGAGCGCGTCCAGGAGCTCCTTCGCGAACGCATGCGACATGTTGATGCGCGAAACGACGACGCCGGGGACGTCCGGGCCTTCCATTTCGTGGTCGATCCGCGCGAACGTGATGGTGAACTCGTAGTCGGAGAAGCTGACATTCGCGAAGTTCGCGTACGCCCCGGCCAGATGCTCCGGGTCAGCCTGGATGTTGACCCGTCGCTCGCGTTCCTCCTCCATCTGCCCACATACTAGACCCGATGCAACGTCTCGAGACTCGCAGGCTCGTCGTGGCGATCGTCGCCGTGCTCGTCGTCTTCGGAGGCGGGACGGTCGGCTTTCACCACATTCTCCACGAGCAATGGCATGCGGCGTTCTACCGGACCGCGGTCACGGCGACGCTCACCGGCCTGGATAGCGCTCCGAGTGGCATCGGCGCCGAGCTCCTGACGATCATCCTCGCGCTCGCAGGCGTCGCTATCTTTGGCTACCTGGCAGCGCAGGTGTTCGAGGCGATCGCCCGTGAGGTCGCCCCCGAGGCGCGGAAGGACAAGCGACGACTGAAGATGATCGACGAGATCCGAGACCACTTCATCATCTGCGGCTACGGCCGTGTCGGCCGGCGCGCCGCTGAGGAGTTCGCGGCGTCCGGGCAGTCATTCGTCGTGCTCGACTTCAGCCCCGAGGCGCTCGCGCTCGCACGCGACCGCGACATCCTGTTTCTGGAGGGCAGCGGTGCCGAGGACCAGGATCTCGTTCGCGCCGGGATCGATCGCGCCCGTGGCGTGCTTGCCTCGGCGGACTCCGACGCGGAGAACCTCTACATCACGCTTTCGGCGCGCACGCGTGGCCCCGAGCTGACGATCGTCGCCCGCGCCTCGGATCCAGAGGCCGAGCGGAAGATTCGCCTGGCCGGAGCGGATCGAGTTGTGCAGCCGTATTCGGCTGCCGGGATCGAGATGGCGAAGCTGGCGCTGAAGCCGCAGGTCGCAGCCTTCCTCGACCTGGTCTCGACGCGCGGCG
The DNA here is from genome assembly GCA_035550275.1 of Gaiellaceae bacterium. GTDB lineage: Bacteria > Actinomycetota > Thermoleophilia > Gaiellales > Gaiellaceae > PALSA-600. The sequence continues at coordinate 30,429 of DASZPQ010000006.1, forward strand.
GCCCGGACCTGCATTTCGAGGAGATCGAGGTTCACGCCGGGTGCATCAGCGCAGGCAAGACGATTCGCGAGCTGCGCATCAGCAGCACGACCGGCGCCCTGATCGTGGCGCTGCGGAAGGCCGACGACACCTTCGACACGACGCCGAAGCCCGACGCCCGGATCGAGGTCGGCGACGTGGTGATCGCGATCGGCACGGCTTCGGAGTTGCTGGCGCTGGAGGGGCTCTTTGCCTCGTAGCGCGCTCGACCGCCTCGCGGCGGCGATCGGTGAGCTGGCGGGTTCTGAGGTCGTCCTCGAGCGGCCGAAGGACCCGACGCACGGCGACTACGCGACGAATGTGGCGCTGCAGAGCGCGGCGACGCACAAGCGGCCGCCGCGCGAGTTCGCAGCCGAGCTCGCAGAGCGCGTCGTCTCGTTGCCCGAGGTGGAGCGAGCAGAAGTCGCCGGGCCCGGGTTCGTGAACCTCTGGCTGGTCGACGCGTTCCTCGCGGAGGCACTGGCCGAGATCGACGAGAACTACGGGTCAGGCTTCGCGGAGCCGAAGGAGCGGATTCAGGTCGAGCTCGTCTCGGCGAATCCGACGGGCCCGTTGACGGTCGCATCGGCGCGGAACGGCGCCTATGGGGACGCCGTCGCACGGCTGCTCGCCTACGCGGGGCACCACGTCGAGCGCGAGTACTACTGGAACGACGCCGGGAATCAGATCGACCGCTTCCGCGCCTCGGTCGACGCGGTGCGACGTGGGGAGGAGCCGCCGGAAGACGGCTACCACGGCGCCTACATCGCGAAGCTCGCGAAGATCGACGGCGATCCGGTGCCGGCGATGCTCGACCAGATCATGGCGTCGCTGCGCCGTTTTCGGGTCGAGATCGACAGCAACCTGCGCGAGATCGAGCTCGTGCCGCAGATCCCGGCCGCGATCGCGCGGATCGAGACCTACGAGGCAGACGGAACGCTCTGGGCGAAGACCTCCGAGTTCGGTGACGAGAAAGACCGCCCGCTCCTCCGTTCCGCGGACGGGACGCATCTCTACTTCGCCGCCGACGTCGCCTATCTCGTCCACAAGCTCGAGCGCTTCGACCGCGCGATCTACGTGCTCGGAGCGGACCATCACGGCTACGTCGGCCGGCTCGAGGCCGCCGCGCAGATGCTGGGATACGACCAGGACCGGGTCGAGGTGCTGCTCTACCAACTCGTCCACCTCACCCGAGGCGGCCAGCAGACGAAGATGTCGAAGCGGGCCGGCGACGTCGTCTTCCTCGACGACTTCATGGACGAGATCGGCGTCGATGCCGCGCGCTGGTACCTCGTGAACCGCGGCCCGGACCAGACGATCGAGATCGACATCGACCTGGCCGCCGAGAAGACGAACAAGAACCCGGTCTACTACGTCCAGTACGCCCATGCCCGCATCGCCGGCATTCTCCGCAACGCGCCAGAACCGGCAAGTAACAAGTTGTTACTTGCGACCGCGCTCGAGCCTGCGGAGCGAGAGCTGATCAAGCGGCTCGCTGAGTTTCCGGACGTTGTGCGCGAGGCAACACGGTGGCGCGCGCCTCAGGGGATCCCCGTCTACGCGATCAAGGTTGCCGACGACTTCCATCGCTTCTACCACGACGTGCGCGTGCTCGGCGAGGACGCGCAGGCCTTCCGGCTCGGGCTCTGCCGGGCGACGCAGCTCGTGATCGCGCGCTGTCTCGACCTGGTCGGGATCGAAGCGCCCGACCGAATGTAAAACGCTTTAGCTTCCCGCCGATCCGGCCGATATCGTGTTGCAGGTCGGATCCCCCGATGCGGTATCTCACTGTGGCCACTTCCCGCGTTCGGCTGACCGCGTTTATCGTCGGTCTGTTCGGCCTGTTCGCAGTCCCGACCGCGCTGGCGGACGGAAATGCCACGCGCGGCGCCTCGGTTCAGATCAACACGGCTGCCCTGACGCAGTCTGTGCTGCAGGAGTTCAACGCTGTTCGAAAGCGTGAGGGACTGCCTCCTGCGACGCTCACGAACGACTACACGGCGAACGTCACCAACGCAGCTTTGCGCAACGCCGATCCCGCGCTCGGCGCGTTCGCTCCGGGCGCAATGACCGAGTACGGCCTGTGGGGAATCTCCACTGCGGATCCCGCTTCGAACGCTCTCAACCCGAGCGCGATCGTGGACGACTGGGTCTACCGCGACGGTTGGCAGGGATCGGCAACCGAGAATCTCGACTGCTCATCGCCGACGGCGGCAGGCTGTAACGGCCATCGCCGTGCCGTTCTGAGCAGCGCTCCGAGCCCTGGCGCGAAGCTTGCGGTCGACATCGCGATCCACCAGGCGAACTGGGATGGCGCCCCTGCCCTCTCGGTCGCGATGCTCATGGTCTGGAGCGCGCCGACGGCCGCGCCAGCGCCTCGAACCGTCGGTCACTTCTCGCTCGTCAGTCACCACAAGCACTGATCCGAACGGTTCTCCCGGAGCGGTTCGCGGAGTCCATCTAAACTCCGCCGTCGAATGCGCGTCGGAATGCTCACAGGCGGCGGGGACTGTCCCGGCCTCAACCCGGTGATTCGTGCCGTCTGCCGGCGCCTCTGGGAAGACGGCCACGAGACCTTCGGTGTCCTGAACGGATGGCGCGGCGCGATCGACGGCGATCTGAAGCCGCTCGGCTGGGCCGAGACCTCCGGGATCCTGCACATCGGCGGCACGATCATCGGCACCTCCCGCACGAACCCGTACAAGAACGAGGGCGGGGTGGACGGCGTCAAGAAGACGTTCGAGAAGATCGACGCGCTGATCGCGATCGGCGGCGAGGACACGCTCGGCGTCGCTTCGAGGCTCGCCGCTGAGGAGGGCCTCCCGGTCGTGGGCGTTCCGAAGACGATCGACAACGACCTGAACGGCACCGACTACACCTTTGGCTTCGACACCGCCGTTGCGATCGCGACCGAAGCGGTCGACCGCTGCCACTCGACGGCGGAGTCGCACAACCGGATCATCGTCGTCGAGACGATGGGTCGCCACGCCGGCTGGATCGCCCTCTTCACGGGCATCGCCGGCGGCGCTGACTACATCCTGATCCCCGAGCAGAAGGTCGACTACGACGACGTCGCCGCTGCCGTCGAGCGCCGCAAGTCGCGCGGGAAGAACTTCTCCGTGATCGTCGCGAGCGAAGGGGCCGAGCTTCCGGGTGTCTCCGACGAGGGCGAGCTCGACGAGTTCGGCCACGTCCGGGTCGAGAACCGCGCCGTCGGCGAGACGGTTGCCAAAGAGGTCGAGGACCGCACGGGAATGCAGGCGCGCGCCACGGTGCTCGGCTACATCCAGCGCGGCGGATCCCCGACGGCCCGCGACCGCATCCTCGGTCTGCGCTTCGGCCTGAAGGCCGCGGATCTGGTGCAGGAGGGCAACTGGGGCCAGATGGCCGCGCTGCACGGCGACAACGTCGTTTCTGTGCCGCTCACCGAGGCGACTGCCGAGCTGAAGCTGGTGCCGGACGACTGGTACCAGACTGCCAAAACGTTCTTCGGTTAGGCTCGGGCAATGCCTGAGCGCATCGCCGCTCCCACCACGATCGAGTCGGCCGGCAACATGCCGAAGGTGATCGAGGAGTTCGTGGGCCGCGTGAACACGGGCGACGCCGCGGTGAGCATCGCGCGGATGAAGAGCCCGCCAGGCTGGGAAGAGCCGGCACAGACTCCGGAGTTCGACGAGTACACCGTCGTCCTCGCGGGTCTTCTGGTCGTCGAGCACGAAGGCGGGTCGCTCGAGATCCGCCCTGGCGAGGCCGTGCACGCACGTCCCGGCGAATGGGTGCGCTACAGCTCCCCGGAGCCCGGCGGCGCTGAATACATCGCGGTGTGCCTCCCGGCCTTCTCGCCGGACACCGTCCACCGGCACGAATAACGCGCCGGACTAACTCAGCGCTTTACCAGCTTTTTCCAAGAGCTTTCCCAGCGCACGGTTCTACGTTGTCAATCGACTCGTAAGTGGATGGCGCGCATGTCTCCCTGGGCAGCTGCGTTTCGAGTCCTCTCAAGCGCTGGAAACCCCTCTCACACGCATCGGGGGTTTTCAGCCATGCCCAGAACGGGCTCGCAGCGCCGCTAGACTTGGATCTCACGCGGGTGTAGCTCAGTTGGTAGAGCATCAGCTTCCCAAGCTGAGGGTCGTGGGTTCGAATCCCATCGCCCGCTTTTCACGGCCCTGTTGCCGGGCGCCGGCGCACCGCTTGCCGGCCGAAATCCAGGGATGTCGCTCATCCACCGGCAAGCTGCTCTCGAGCGGCGACGAACTGGGCGATCGCAAAGTCGAGGTCTTGCCGCGTGTGCGCGGCCGACATCTGCGTTCGAATCCGCGCTGTTCCTCGCGGCACCACCGGGAACGAGAAGTTGACGGCGTACACGCCGAGCGAGATCAGCGCCCTGGAGAAGTCGCGAGCCGCGATCTCTTCGCCGATCATCACCGGCACGATCGGATGCTCGCCGGGCAGGATGTTGAAGCCGAGCTCGGCCATGCGAGCGCGAAAGTAGAACGTGTTGGTCTGGAGGTTGTCCCGTAGCGTCGTCGAGCCTTCGATCAAATCGAGCGCCGCCAGCGTGGCCGCGGCGATCGGCGGCGCGATGCTGTTCGAGAAGAGATAGGGCCGCGCTCGCTGGCGCAGCAGCTCGACGATCTCGCTCCGCCCGGAGATGTAGCCGCCGCTCGCTCCGCCGAGGGCCTTGCCGAAGGTCCCTGTGACGATGTCGACCCTGTCGGTGACGCCATAGAGCTTCGGCGTTCCTCGTCCACCCGGCCCGATGAAGCCGACGGCGTGGGAGTCGTCCACCATCACGAGGGCGTCGTAGCGCTCGGCGAGGTCGCAGATCTGGTCGAGCTTCGCAAGGTAACCGTCCATCGAGAACACGCCATCGGTTGCGATCAGTCGATAGCGGGCGCCGGCCGACTCGCGCAGTCGCGCCTCGAGCTCGTCCATGTCACCGTTCGCGTACCGGTACCGCGTCGCCTTGCAGAGGCGGATCCCATCGATGATCGACGCGTGGTTGAGCGAGTCGGAGATCACGGCGTCCTCATCCGAAAGGAGCGCCTCGAAGAGACCGCCGTTAGCGTCGAAGCACGACGAGAAGAGGATCGTGTCGTCGGTGCCAAGGAAGGCCGAGAGCCGCTTCTCGAGCTCCCCGTGGATGCTCTGGGTTCCGCAGATGAAGCGCACTGAAGCCATTCCGAAGCCCCACCGTTCCAGGGCGGCAGCGGCAGCGGCGATCAGGTCCGGATGATCGGCGAGCCCGAGGTAGTTGTTCGCGCAGAGGTTCAGCAGCTCGCCAGGACGGGGGCCGTCAACGGAGACGTGCGCCGACTGCGGGGTTGTGAGCACGAGCTCCTGCTTGTAGACCCCCGTAGCTCGCGCCTCGTCGAGCCGTCCGACAAGATCCTCTCGAATCGATCCGTACATCCTGGTTCTCCTTCTGCTCGTCGGCTAGCTGGTTGAGGTCGCGCGGGCGATCGAGGCGACGACGGCGGCCGCGCGCAGGATGCCTTCGTCGGTGATGTGACGGTGGGTGACAAAGCGCACCGAGTTCCCGCGCGAGACGTAGCCGCGCACTCCGTGCTTCGCGAGCTCGTCGACGAAAGCCGCGGGGGACATGAGCTCCGGGGCCAGCGTCAGAATGACCATGTTGGTGGGTGTCGCGCCGCGGTCGAGG
>DASZPQ010000007.1:0-2623 GCA_035550275.1 Gaiellaceae bacterium
GGCACTGCGTCGTGCTCATCAGCCACAACATGGCGGACGTGCAGGCCGTCGCCGACCGCGTGATCGTGCTGCGGCTCGGCCGCGTGAACGGGCGGTTCCGTGCACCGGAGCTGAGCTACGAAGACATCATCGCCTCCATCACCGGGGTCCTGAACCTCGAGGAGGGCACGCCGGAAGACGATCCGCGCGAGCGCTTCCGAGACGGAGGCGGACGATGAACGCAGCAGAGCGCGCGGTGCCAGGTCGCGGTCGGCCGATCCCCGAAGACGGCGCCGCCTACACGCTGCGCGACCTGGCATCGCGGTTCGCGACGAGGCTGCGCGACGGCGAGCTGGGCTCGCTGCCCGTGGTGATCGGCCTGGTGGTCATCGCCGTGCTGTTCCAGGCGCTCAATCCGCGCTTCCTCGCCCCTGGCAACCTCGTCAACCTCACGCTGCAGGCCGCCCCGCTGGGAGTCATCGCGCTGGGCACCGTCGTCGTACTGCTCGTGGCCCAGATCGACCTATCCGTCGGATCGGTGAGCGGTCTGGCGAGCGCGATCGTCGGCGTCTGCGCCATGCGACTGCAGTGGCCCATCCTCGTCGGCGTCGCGGCCGCGATCGTCGCAGGCGCCGCGATCGGCGCGTTCTACGGCTTCCTGCTCACCCGGTTCGGCGTGCCGAGCTTCTTGATCACGCTCGCCGGACTGCTCGCGTTCCTCGGCGTGCAGCTGGCGCTGCTCGGGCCGAGCGGATCCATCAACATACCGTTCACCGACCCGCTCGTGCAGTTCGCGAACACGTGGTTCCTGCCCCCATGGGCCGCGTATGTCGTCGCCGGCCTCGCCGCACTCGCCGTGCTCGGCACGGGGCTCGCGCGCAGGCGCAGAAGGATGCGCGCACAACTGCCTGCCGAGCATCCGTCGGTGACGATCGTGAAGGCGGTCGCGCTGCTCGTCGCCCTCGGCATCGTGGTGTGGTACCTGTCGCTGGACAGGGGCACGGCCGTCATGCCGGTGCTCTTCCTGCTGCTCGTCGTCGTCATCTCCTACCTGCTGCGTCGCACGAGGTGGGGCCGCTCGGTCTTCGCCGTCGGCGGGAACGTGGATGCCGCCCGCCGCGCAGGCCTGCCCGTCACGCGAACGCTCGTGACGGCATTCGTGATCTGCTCGGCCCTCGCCGCGCTGGGCGGCGTGCTCTCCGCGGCGCGGCTCGGATCGGCGACGACGCTGACCGGTTCCGCCGACACGAATCTCAACGCGATCGCCGCGGCCATCATCGGCGGAACGAGCCTGTTCGGGGGCAGGGGCGGCGCGTGGTCGGCCGTGCTCGGCGTGCTGGTGATCTCGGCGATCTCGAGCGGGCTCACCCTGCTCAACCTCGACTCCTCGGTTCGATACATGATCACGGGCGCGGTGCTGCTCCTGGCTGTCATCGTGGATTCACTTTCCAGACGATCGCGTGCCAGCAGAGGGCGCGGCTGAATCCCTAGTTGCGGCTATTCCACTGGCGTTTCGGTCGTCTCGCGTGTGCGTTGTGTTCGGGTCTGAACGTCAACGCCTGCTCAGATGTGCGCTTGTGTTCAACAGATGAATGCAATTGTGTTAGCGTGGCGTCTCGTTGCCGCACCCGAGGCGACAAGGCGCGGCCCTCAGGGCCGCAGCACCACGGGACGAGGGCGTCGAAGCGCACCCGCCAGGGCCTCCTGCATTGACGCCGGCGGATTCCTCGCCCCGCACAGCGAGAGGAACATCCGTGGCGAACGCCCCGATTCTGGAAATGCGCGACATCACCAAGCGCTTCCCCGGTGTGGTTGCACTCTCGGACGTGTCGATGACCGTGGCGCATGGCGAGATCCATGCGATCTGCGGGGAGAACGGCGCGGGCAAGTCGACCCTGATGAAGGTGTTGTCCGGCGTCTACCCCTACGGCACGTACGAGGGCCAGATCATCTTCGAAGGCTCCGAGGTCCGCTTCTCGACCACCAAGCAGAGCGAGTCCGCCGGCATCGCGATCATCCACCAGGAGCTCGCGCTCGTTCCCGAGCTCTCCATCACCGAGAACCTGTTCCTCGGCAATGAGATCACGCGGTTCGGCGCGATCGACTGGGTGGCGTCGCAGAAGCGCGCGCGCGAGCTGCTCGACCTGGTCGGTCTTCGCGAAGACCCCGACACCCTGATCAAGACGCTCGGCGTCGGCAAGCAGCAGCTCGTCGAGATCGCCAAGGCGCTGCACAAAGAGGTCAAGCTGCTCATCCTCGACGAGCCGACGGCCGCGCTCAACGAGACGGAGTCGCAGCACCTGCTCGATCTCATCCTCGGTTTCAAGAAGACCGGCATGACGTCGATCATGATCAGCCACAAGCTGAACGAGATCGAGCGCGTCGCCGACTCGATCACCATCATCCGCGACGGCAAGACGATCGAGACTCTGGATGTCTCGGCCGGCGACGTGGACGAGGACCGCATCATCCGCGGCATGGTCGGTCGCTCGCTGGAGAGCCGCTTCCCGGAGCGCACCCCGAACATCGGCGAGACCTTCTTCGAGGTGCGGAACTGGACCGTGCAGCATCCGGTCGACCCCGACCGCCTCGTGTGCAAGAACGAGAGCTTCTTCGTGCGCCGCGGCGAGATCGTGGGCTTCGC
>DASZPQ010000008.1:0-12249 GCA_035550275.1 Gaiellaceae bacterium
GCTCCTCGGCGAGCTCGCGCTGGAGCGCTTCGGTCAGCGATTCGCCGCCGTCCACACCGCCGCCGGGTAGCAGCCAGTACTCCTTGCCCGGCTTCTCCTGGCGGCAGAGCAGGATCCGGTCCTGCCAGCGCAGTAGCGCGGAGACGCGGAGGCGGGGCCCCATCAGTGCTTGGACGACCCGAAGCCGCGTACCCCCCGCTCCGACTCCGGGAGCTCGTCGACTTCGACCAGCTCCAGCTCGGGGATCGGGAGGATGACCAGCTGGGCGATCCGCATGCCAGCCTCGACCGCGAATGCCTCACGCGGGTCGGTGTTGATGAGCGTCACCTTCAACTCGCCGCGGTAGCCGGAGTCGATCAGGCCCGGCGTGTTCACGATCGAGATGCCGTGCTTCGTCGCAAGCCCCGAGCGGGGCTGCACAAAGCCGGCGTAGCCCTCGGGAATCGCGACGGCAAGCCCTGTGGCGACGAGCGCACGCTCGCCCGGCTCGAGGACGACCTGGTCGCAGGCAGAGAGGTCGAGCCCTGCGTCGCCCGCATAGGCTCGCTCCGGGATCACGGCTTCCGGCCGGAGCCGCTGGATGGCGAGCTCGATCAGGCCGTTTCTCGCTGATGGGCGTCTGCGATCAGGTACGCCGCGAAGCGCTGCAGGTCGCGGCGCGGCAGCCTCGCGACGATCAGCACCCCGTCAGGCGTGTCCTCGCGCCCGTCAATGGGCGCGCCGAGCGCGTAGAGCTCGGAGAGCTTCCCGCCCTCGTCGTATGGCACGAGCAGGCGTACGGCCTCCAAGCGGCCGGCAAAGCTCTCGGCGATCTGAGCGCGCAGCTCTGCGATCCCCTCCTCGGTCTCGGCGGAGATCTGCAGCGAGTCCGGAAAGCGGTTCGCGAGCCGCCGCCGGCCCACTTCGTCGACGCGGTCGATCTTGTTCAGGACGAGCTCGATCGGCAGATCCGCGGCTCCGATCTCGTCGAGGACGTCCACAACGGCGCGAATCATCTCGGACAGGTGCTCCTCGTCGGCAGACGCGTCGACGACGTGCAGCACCATGTCGGCGACGAGCGTCTCCTCGAGCGTGGACGCAAAGCCCTCGACGAGTTGGTGCGGGAGCCGCCGGATGAAGCCGACCGTGTCCGTGACGAGGTAGCGGCGTCCGTCCTGCTCGAAGCCCCGCGTCGTCGGATCGAGCGTCTCGAAGAGCCGGTTCTCGACCGAGACCTCTGCTCCGGTAAGGGCGTTCAGCAGGGTCGACTTGCCGACGTTCGTGTATCCGGCGAGCGCGATCGTCGGGATCTCGGAGCGGCGGCGCTGCTTACGGCGCGTGCCGCGCTGGCGCTCGACCACGGTCAGGCGGCGCTTCAGCACCGAGATGCGGCGGCGGGCGATCCGGCGGTCGGTCTCGAGCTGAGACTCGCCGGGGCCTCGCGTGCCGACCCCGCCGCCCAGACGCTCGAGGTGCTGCCACATCCCGCGCATGCGCGGCAGGTTGTACTCGAGCTGCGCCAGCTCGACCTGGAGCTTCCCCTCGGCACTGACGGCGTGCTGGGCGAAGATGTCGAGGATCAGCTGCGGCCGGTCGATCACGCGCGTCCCGAGGGCATCTTCGAGGAAGCGCTGCTGGACGGGGTCGATCTCGTCGTCGACGAGCAGGCTCTCGGCTTCCGCGGCTGCGAACTCGACCTTCAGCTCCTCCAGCTTGCCCTTGCCGACATACGTACGCTGTGCGGGACGACCCCGGTGCTGCACGATGCGGCCCACGGGTTCGACACCGGCGGTGCGGGCGAGCTCCTCGACCTCGGCGAGCTCCTCGTCTGGATCAGCTCCCTGGCCCAGAACTGCGAGGACGAACCCGCGCTCGGGCTCCGGGGAACGTGGGATCATCAAAGGTCATTATGCCCGCTGCAGACGCCACCACCAGCCCCCGGATCGACTTGGCCGAGCGAACGCTCGAGCTCGTGAACATCGAGTCGCCCTCGCACGAGGAGGCGGCGCTCTACGACTACGTCCGCGACGTCGTGCCGCTGCCGGTCGTCTTCGATGACGGCGAATCGGTGCTCTACGCGAAGCGCTCCGGGAAGCCCTTGGTCTTGCTCGCCGGTCATACGGACACCGTGCCGGTCCAGGGCAACCTGCCCGGCCGGATCGAGGGCGGCGCCGTGCACGGTTGCGGAGCCACCGACATGAAGGCCGGACTGGCCGTGATGATCGAGCTTGCCCGCTGGGCCGAGCACGCCGACCTGGCCTACGATCTTGGCCTCCTCTTCTTCCCGCGCGAGGAGGTCGGCCCGCTCGAGAACCCGCTTCCCGGCGTCTTTGCCGCCACGCCGGTGATCGACGAGGCGGCGCTCGTGATCTGCCTCGAGCCGACCGACAACACCCTTCAGCTCGGCTGTCTCGGGAATCTGAACGCGCGGCTTGTCTTCCACGGGAAGGCGGCGCACTCCGGTCGCCCGTGGCTCGGCGTCAACGCCGTCAAGCTCGCCGCCGACGGGTTGCGGGACATTCTCGATCTGGAGCCGCGCGATGTCGAGATCGGTGGGCTCTGGTTCCGTGAAGTGCTGAGCGTGACGCAGATCCACGGCGGCGTCGCGACGAACGTGATCCCGGCGCGCGTCGAGGCGACGCTGAACTTTCGCTACGCCCCCGACCGGACGCCGACCGAGGCGGAGGAGCGGCTACGGGAGCTCGCCGGGCCTGAGGTCGAGGTCTTGCACAACTCGCCTCCTGCGCATGTTGCTGCCGGCTCACCGCTGGTCGAGCGGCTCCGGACGGTCGGCTCGTTCGCCGTCGAGCCGAAGCAGGCCTGGACGAACGTGGCGGACTTCGCGGCTCGAGGGCTCGACGCGATCAACCTCGGGCCCGGTGCGACGCGCTATGCGCACGCCGCCGACGAGCAGGTCGAGATCGTGCAGCTCGAGCGGACGTTCGACGCGCTGCAGCGCTTCCTCTCCGGTCAGGAGTAGCGGTGCAGCTCTCCCCGATTCTCGCCGAGCTGGCGCAGTATCCGTTCACGCGCCTGGACGACTGGCGCGCCGAGGCGCGGCGCAACGGGATCGAGCCGATCGATTTCGGTGTCGGCGATCCACGCGAGGTGACGCCGGCCTTCATTCGCAAAGCGCTTGTCGCCGGGATCGACGAGCGGTCGTCATACCCACGGGCCGTCGGCCTGCCGGAGCTTCGCGAGGTGATCGCAGCCTGGCTCGCTGGGCGTTACGGCGTCTCGGTGGATCCGGCAGTCGAGCTGCTCCCGACACTGGGCTCGAAAGAGGCGATCTTCTCGTTTGCCCAGGTCGCCGTCGGCCAGCGCCGCCTGATCGCGGTGCCGGAGCCTGGGTACCCCGTCTACGAGCGTGGCGCGCTCTTCGCGGGGGCGGAGGTCGTGACGGTGCCGCTTCGTGAAGGGTCTGGCTGGCTGCCGGATCTCGACGCGTTCGACCGCTGGGACGAGCTGGCGGTCTTCTGGGTCTGTTATCCGAACAACCCGACGGGTGCCACCGCCCCGCTCTCGTTCTACGAGGAGCTGGCGGCGCGGGCGCGGGAGCATGGGTTCCTCGTCTGCTCCGACGAGGCCTACTCGGAGCTCTGGTTCGGCGAGGAGCCGGTGTCGGCGCTTCAGGTTGCCGACCGCTCGAATCTCGTCGTCTTCAACACGCTGTCGAAGCGCTCGTCGATGACCGGCTACCGCTCAGGGTTCGTCTGCGCGCCCAAGCCCATTGCCGACGCGCTCAGGGCCTTTCGGCCGAGCCTCGGACAGCGCCACAGGAGTTCGTCCAGCGTGCATCGATCGCGGCGTGGTCGGACGAGCAGCACGTGCTCGACGTGCGCGAGGTCTACCGCCGCAAGCGCGAGACGTTGCTGCCGGTGCTGGCCGAGAAAGGCCTGCGCGTTGCGGGTGGAGACGCGACGTTCTTCCTCTGGATCGCGGTCGACGGCCCATCCGAGGCGTTTGCCCGCCGCCTGCTCGAGCACGGGATCCTGCTCGCGCCGGGCGCCTTCTTCGGCCCGGCAGGCGAGGGCTATGTGAGGATGGCGCTCGTGCCGACGCTGGCAGACTGCGAGCGCGCGACCGAGATCATCAGAGAGGTGCTGTAGAGATGACGACTGAAGAGACGATTGCCGCACTCGATCGCGGCGAGGTGCGGGTCGCGGAGCCCGACGGTGACGACTGGGTCGTTCACCCCGAGGCCCAGGCCGCGATTCTCGACTACTTCCGAACCCGGCAGATGGCGCCGATCGAGACCGGGCCGTTCGAGTATCACGACAAGATTCCGCTCAAATCCGGCTACGAGGAGCTCGGTGTGCGTGTTGTGCCCCCCGCGGTCGCGCGCTATGGCTCGTTTCTCTCGCGCGGGGTGATCCTGATGCCGTCGTACGTGAACATCGGGGCCTGGGTCGGGCCGAACACGATGGTCGACACGTGGGCGACGGTCGGGTCGGGCGCGCAGATCGGCGCAGACGTCCATCTCGCGGGTGGTGTCGGGATCGGAGGCGTCCTCGAGCCGCCCGGAGCCCGGCCTGTGATCGTGGAGGACGGGGCGTTCCTCGGCTCGCGCTGCATTGTCACCGAGGGCGTTCGGATCGGCCGCGAGGCAGTGCTGGCACCGAACGTCTCGCTCACGGCCTCGGTGCCGATCATCGACGTCACCGGCTCCGAGCCGGTCGAGTACCGGGGGTACGTTCCGCCGCGCTCCGTCGTCGTTCCGGGAACGCGGCCGAAGGAATTTCCCGCCGGGACGTACAACCTGGCGTGCGCCCTGATCATCGGGCACCGCACCGAGTCGACCGATCTCCGCACGTCGCTGAACGACGCGCTGCGCGACTACGACCTCTAGCCGGTCGTCGTGCTCGCCGGCATGTCGCGCTGGAGCAGCGTGATCGTCGTGTCGACGTTCGACGGGTAGTCCGCGCCGGTCTCGATGTAACAGGAGGCCGGCCCGTGCTCCGGCGTCGGCACCGTGATCCGGAATGTGAGCGGGGTCATGCCCGTCGGGCCGGACTTGTTCTTCGCCTGGTCGTAGTCGGCCGGGCCGCAGGCGATCGTGTAGTGGGTGCTCGCCTTGATCTTCGGCTTCGTCACGACCGTCACCTCGACCTGTGATGGCTGCCCGACGTCTCCCTTCACGATTCCGTAGTTCGCGCTGCCGTTGTGGACGGAGCTGACCACATCCCAAGGGTCCGACGGGGCCGAGGAGCCGCCGCAGCCGGTGACAACCGCGAGGATCGCAACGACACCGCCCAGCGAGAGCAATCGACCACCGTGTGCGAACCGCTGCATGTTCACGAGCGACACCCCATCCCTAGGCTGATTCACGCCTGACGGAGGATACACGGCACGCTGACGGGGATCTTCAATCCACGCGCTCTGCAGGGCCTATGAGCAGCGCGCGATCGTCGGCAAAACGCACGCGGAGCTCGCCGCCGGGGAAGCGAATCGTTGCGTCCGTCGCGCCGAACGCACCTGCGACGGCAATCGCGCTCGTTCCCGACGATCCCGTCTCGCCGACGCCACGCTCCCAGACGCGCGCCTCGATCGTCTCGGCGTCGATCCGGTGGGCGACCTGAACGTTGGTGCGATTCGGGAAGCGGCGATGCGTCTCGAGGAACGGTCCGATACGAAGGATCTCACCCGGGTCGCCGTCGACCACCGCATGCGGATTGCCGACATCGACCGGGGTAAACCAGATCCCGTCGAGCTCTTCGGGCTCTCCGACATCAATCGGCCCGAGATCCTGTTCGACGAGCCCTCCGGGCAGCATCCGGGCGACGACGGCCCGCGCTCCGACACGGACGGTCACCTCCGACGCTCCCGTTTCGCCCGCGAGCCAGCGCGCCGCGATCCGCGTGCCGTTCCCCGACATCTCGGCCTGCGAGCCGTCCGGGTTCCAGATCGCGATCTCGACCCAGTCCGGGCCGCGATCGAGCACCTCGAGGATGCCATCGGTGTCGGCAACGGAGGCGCGCACGAGCTCCGCCGTCAGCGGCTCCTCAGCTACGAGGTAGACGTTCCCTTGCGCTTGCCAGCGCGACAATCTCATCAGCGAGCTCCTCGGGCGACCGGTCGGCTCCGAGCGTAACGACACCGGGCACCCGGCGGATCCACTTGCGCTGGTAGCGCGCGAGCTTCCGGGTCGCGAGGACCACAGCTTCGACCGCCTCCCCCGGACCGAGCGTCGCGAACGCCTCGAGGCCGAGCACCTTTCTCGCAGTCTCGGAGAGCGGCGCGGCCCAGGCCGCGGAAGCTTCTGCAGCCGCCCCTGCGTCCAGCATCGACTCGGCTCGCGCTCGGATGCGCCGCTCGAGCTCCTCGTCGGCGACCTCGAGGGAGACGAAAAGCGTCGGCTGGCGGACGTCGTCCGTCCAGAGGCGGTCCGTTGCAGGCGCGAGCGACGAGCCGGCGGCCGCGAGCTCGAGCGCTCGCACGACGCGCCGGCGGTCGTTCGGGTGCACGCGTGCTGCTGCCGGCGGGTCGCGCTGCGCGAGCTGGGCGTGTGCCTCGTCCCCGCCGGCCTCGTCGTAGAAGCTCCCCCACTCCTCGCGGGCGCCCGGAGCGGGCGCCGGGGGGAACTCGAGTGACGAGACGGCCGCGCGGAGGTAGAGGCCGGTTCCGCCCACGACGATCGCGGTGCGGCCGTTTCCGATCACCTCGTCGATCGCGCCGTGTGCTAGCCGCTGGTACTCGGCGACTGAGACGTCGTGGGTGAGCGGGAAGACGCCGACCAGCCGCGCGGGATAGTCGGGTGCCGCGGTGATGATCGGAATGCCGGCATAGACGGCTGCCGAATCTGCCGAGACCACGTCCGCATCGAGCCGCGCGAGCAGCGCTTGCGCGACGGCGCTCTTGCCCGACGCTGTCGGCCCGAAGATCGCGAGGACGTTCGGAGGGCTAAGCGGCTTCGCTGCCGGGCTGTTTGAAGCCATGTTCGACCTCGCCAGGCTGGTTCTCCGCCACGTGCGGGCGATCTTCCTCGGGATGGTTGCTGCGCCACTCGCGGAACCAGGTGACGGAATTCGGGATCCCTTGCGCGAGCGGCGTTGCGGGTGTCCAGCCGAGCAGATCGTGCGCCTTGCGGATGTCAGCGACGTAGTGCGTCACCTCACCGAGCAGCGACGGCTTGAACGAGATCTCGGGCTCGACGCCGAGCGCACCCGCGATCAGCTCGGCGGCGCGGACGAGCGTGTTGCCTTCGCCGTAGGCGAGGTTGATCGTCTCGTTCGTGACGGCGCCGCTCCCGAGCCCCTCGACGCCGCGAACGATGCCCTCGATGCAGTCGTCGATGTACGTGAAGTCGAGCACCTTGTCGTCGCCGCCGAAGACGGTGATCGGCTCGCCGCGCATCATCTGGTGTGTGAACAGCGGCAGGACCCGTTCCATCCGTTGCAGGTCGTTGTCGTAGCGGCCATAGACGTTCGAGAAGCGAAAGACGAGGTACTTGAGGCCGTAGCAGCGCGCGTAGGAGTAGATGAAGGCCTCGGAGGTGATCTTGGAGGCCGAATAGGGGCTCTCCGTGTAGGCGAAGTCGGCGGTGGACTCGCCGTAGCCCTCGAAGCGGTGCACGTCGCCGTAGACCTCGCGTGTCGACGAGAAGACCAGCGGGAGCTGCGCGGCACGGCAGTACTCGAGGACGTTGAAGGTCATGATCGCGTTCTCGAGCGCGCGGTGCGGCTGGCGTACGAGCTGGTGCACCTTCGCGTGCGCGGCGAGATGGACGACGAGGTCGACCTCGGGATACTCGACGCCGCCGATCCCGCCTGGGAACGCCGGATAGTGGCCGGCGAGATCCTGGAGCAGGTAGGGAAAGGCGTCCGTCCACGTGTTCTGGCGCTTGTCGACGCCGAAGACGGAGTGGCCGTCCTGCTTCAGGCGGAGCGCAAGGTTCGTGCCGATCTGGCCCGAGGAGCCTGTGACGAGGACGCGCATCTGCCTAACCCTGCCACATGCCGCAGCTGACCGCCGCGACTCCCGCGCCGAGCTCTCCGTGGAGTCGTGCTTGTAACAAGTTGTTACTTACAACGTTCGGCCTTGCGCCACGGGCTCCCGGAGCGAGTGTCTAGACCGCGACGAGGGCCTCTTGCGTGCCGCGTAGCGTCGTCGAGGTCGCGGCGGCGATCTTTACGGGCACCAGATCGCCGGCTGCCGCGTCACCGGTGAAGTTCACCATGGTGTTACGGCGGGTGCGGCCCCGGAGCAGGGACTCGTCTGTTCGTGAGCGACCCTCGACGAGCACCTCTTCGGTGAGCCCGATCCGGGCGGCGTTTCGTTCGCCGGCGAAGCGCTGTGTCAACTCGACGAGCTGCTCCATGCGCTCGATCTTCAGCTCGTGCGGAACCTGATCGGGCATCGTCGCGGCGTCCGTTCCGTTGCGCGGCGAATAGACGAAGGTGAACGCTCCTTCGAAGCCGACCTCCTCCACCACCTCGAGTGTCTCGCGGAAGTCGTCGTCGGTCTCGCCGGGAAAGCCGACGATGATGTCCGTGCTGATCGCGAGATCGGGAATCGCGCTGCGCAGCTTCGCGACGAGGTCGAGATAGCGCTCGCGGGTGTAGGTGCGGCGCATCGCCTTCAGGAGGCGGGACGAGCCCGACTGGAGCGGCAGATGGATCTGCTCGCAGACGGCCTCGCACTCTGCGATCGCGGCGATCACCGGATCGCGGAAGTCCTTGGGATGCGGGCTCGTGAACCGGATGCGCTCGATTCCCTCGACCGCGTCGCAGGCGCGCAGAAGCTCGCCGAACTCGGTGCGGATCTCCGGCGCGAGATCACGCCCCCAGGAGTTGACGTTCTGGCCGAGCAAGGTGAGCTCCTTGACGCCTTCAGCTGCCAGACGTGTCACCTCAGCGACGACCTCGCCGGGCCGGCGGCTCTGCTCTCTGCCCCGGACTGACGGGACGATGCAGTAGGAGCAGGTCGAGTTGCAGCCCATCGAGACCTGGACCCAGGCCTGGAACGAGCGCTCGCGGTGCATGGGCAGCGTGGCTGCGAAAGCGCGCTCATCGAGGCCGAAGCGTCCACGTGCGACGCCGACTCCGCCCGCGCCCAGCCACTCGCCGAGATGCGCAATCGAGCCGGGCCCGAACGCAACGTCGACTGCGGGATAGAGCTCGAAGATTCGCTCGCGCTGCGCCTCGGCGTAGCAGCCGCCGACGGCGATCACGCGGTCGGGGTGCTCGCGCTTGCGCGCGCTGGCCTCGCCGAGGTAGGCGGCAAGCTTCGTGTCCGGCTTCTCGCGGATCGTGCACGTGTTGAAAACGACGACGTCCGCCTCGTCAGGGCTCGCCGCCTCACCCAGCCCGAGCTCTTCGAGCAGGCCCTTGATCCGCTCGGAATCGTGAGCGTTCATCTGGCAGCCGAAGGTGGTGACGTGGTAGCGGCGCACGGCCGGACAGGGTACCGGGATGACTGGAGCGCGAACGCTCAGGTCGTGGCGGTCTTGAGGCCCAGAGCGACAGCCAGGGCGCTGGTAGTTGAGTCGAGATCTTTGAGCTCGCTGGGCTCGACCCCTCCCTGGAGGATCGACTCCAGCTGCGCGCAGGAGGCCTTGGCAGCCCGAGGGAGGCTCGCGGCGTCGCAGATGAACTTCACCACACCGCCGTAGACCGATCCAGCCACGGCCGAGGCCTTTGCCGGCACCGCGTTTTGATAGGTCGGGGCGAGAACGTTGTCGCCGACTTCGTCGAGAGCCGTCTTCGCGGCTTCGGTTTGAGCAGCGGCGTTCGCCCATTGCGCTTGCAGATTGGCGGCGATCGAGTCGGTTGAGCACTTCGTGGTGCTCGTGCAGGCCATCCAGGTGTCCAGAGCCGAGATGTAGGTGTTCAACGACGTGTGGCCGGCGCCGGTTGCGGCCTGGCAGGCCCCGCTCAGGGCACTCGGGCTCAGAGCGCCATAGGCGGCGCGAATCTTCGCCACACCTGCGGTGTAGGTCGGGAAGGTCAGGCCGACGCTGATTTTCGACTCGAGATCCTCGAGCGCGCTCATGAACGTTCCGATCTGGCGGTTGCAGGCCTGGGTTTCCCTGGTCGCCTCGGCCGTCGCAGCGTTGCGGGCGCGCGTGTTCACCTCGCCGAGAAGCAACTGAGCGTCTGCATGCCTCGCTCGTTCGCGCTGTGCTGCCGAGGGGCCGCCGCATGCCGTCGTGCCCACGGCGACGACGAGAGCGAGCGCGCCGAGCTTTCGTGAACGAGCAAGCACTTCGAAGACCCTACCCCGTGGTTCCGAGCCTTAGGCCGGCTCGCCGGAGAGCCCGATCACGCTTTCGATGGTGTCTTCATCAAAACCGCGCGCGGCAAGTCGCCGTGCAGTCTTGAGCGTGCGCCCGTCCCGCTCGACGATCGCCACCGCCCGCTGGGTCTCCTCATCGAGTTGCAGCAGCGCAGCTTGAATCCGCTCCCGGTCGAGGCCCTGTTGCTCGAGATCGTGCTCGATCGCAGCGTTGCCATACCCACGGCCGGCGAGTACTGCCGCGCGGCCGGCAGCGAACCTATCGTCGTCGAGATACCCGGCCCGTTCGAGCGCTCCGATCGCCTCGACCCGGTCCGAGGCCGGTACGCCCTTCCGTTCAAGGGTCGCAGCGACCGAGGCCCTCGACCGTTCCCGGTGCACGAGCGTCCTCGTGGCCACGGACAAGGCCTCGTGTCGCCGGATTTCACGGCGAAGCTCACGCGCCCGCTCGCGAGTGAGCTCTGCACCGACGACGAGCCGCGACTCGACGACCGCAGCTGCCGGCAGCGTCCGCCAGGGCGCACCGTCGAGCTCGACTCGCACGCGGTCACGGCGCTCGTGGTGGAGCGCCGTGACGCGCGGTGCTCGATTAGGCGGCGGCGACCGCTTCCTCCTCTTCGAGATCGACCTCGACTTCGAGCAGCACCTCGGTTTCCGGATCGACGTCGATCGGTGTCGCCTCGTTCGGCTCGATGAACGGCAGCAGGCGGGCTGAGACGATCTGCTCCGCGGGCGCCTGGATCTGGATCGACTGGAGGATCGACTGGACGACGTCGGGATGCTCCTTCAGGAACACCGAGGCGTTCTGACGCCCCTGGCCGAGCCGTTCGTCGCCGAAGCTGAAGTAGGACCCCGACTTCGCGACGATCTTCCGCTCGACAGCGGTGTCGAGCACCGTGCCCTCCCAGGAGATGCCCTCCCCGTACATGATGTCGAACTCCGCCTGCTTGAACGGCGGCGCCACCTTGTTCTTCGCCACCTTCACGCGACAGCGGTTTCCGATCGCCTCGACGCCGTCCTTCAGCGTCTCGATCCGGCGGATGTCGAGGCGAACCGAGGCGTAGAACTTCAACGCGCGGCCGCCAGGGGTGACCTCCGGGCTCCCGAACATGACTCCGATCTTCTCGCGCAGCTGGTTCGTGAAGATGCAGATCGTGTCGGTGCGATTCAGCGTGCCGGCGAGCTTGCGCAGCGCCTGCGACATCAGGCGGGCCTGGAGGCCGACGTGCGAATCGCCCATCTCGCCCTCGATCTCGGCCTTCGGCGTCAGCGCCGCGACCGAGTCGATTGCGACGACGGCAAGCGCACCGGAGCGGATCAGCAGCTCGGTGATCTCGAGCGCCTGTTCTCCCGTGTCGGGCTGAGAGACGAGCAGCTCGTCGATGTTGACGCCGATCTTCTGCGCATAGGTCGGGTCCATCGCGTGCTCTGCGTCGATGAACGCGCAGATACCGCCCCGGCGCTGGGCCTCGGCGATCACGTGGTAGACGAGCGTCGTCTTCCCCGATGACTCCGGGCCGAAGATCTCGACGATGCGGCCTCGCGGAAGGCCACCGATTCCGAGTGCAAGGTCGAGCGAGAGCGACCCCGTCGAGATTGCTCCGACCGAGACCTGAGCGGAGTCGCTCATCTTCATCACAGAGCCTTTGCCGAACGAACGTTCGATCTGGCCGAGGGCCGTATCCAAAGCTTGCTGGCGATCCATCTTCATCTACCTCCTGGGGCGCAGTCGCGTCGAAATCCTCATCACCTGCGTTCCGATGGACGCAGCGAGGGTTTAGCGTGCCAGCCACATCGGACGGCACACACGAACACTTGTTCGTCAACCTTAGCGAAGATCCTGCCCCATGTCTGTCACAGCTCTGTGACAAGTTTCCGCACGAGATGTAACGCGGTCACCGTCGCGCGCTTGCGGATCGTGTCGCGGTCGCCGCCGTACGAGAAATCGGTCGCCAGCTCTCCCGTGGGGCCGACTGCGTGCAGGTAGACGAGACCGACCGGCTTCTCCTCGGTGCCGCCCCCAGGGCCCGCGATCCC
>DASZPQ010000009.1:0-15900 GCA_035550275.1 Gaiellaceae bacterium
AAGGTCGCGATCCTCGACTGGGACGTCCATCACGACACCGGCACGCAGGCGATCGTCGGCGACGATCCGTCAGTCCTGTACGTCTCGCTGCACCAGTGGCCGTTCTACCCGGGAACGGGTGGGCCGGAGGAGCGGGGCGAGACGCTCCTCAATATCCCGCTCGCGGCCGGAACGGGCGACCGCGGGTTTCTGACGGCGTTCGCCGCCGCTGAAGAGGCGGTGCGCCGCTTCGAGCCCGAGCTGCTGCTCGTCTCCGCGGGATTCGACGGCCACGTGGACGATCCGCTGGCCGAGCTCGAGCTGACCGAGCTGGGCTTCGGACAGATCGCCCGACGGTCCGCTGCGCTCGCACCTCGAATGGCGGTCGTGCTCGAGGGCGGTTACAACGTCAGGACGCTGCCGGGCCTCGTCGAAGTCGCGCTCGACGGATTCTCGGCCTCGTAGGCATCGGCGATCTCGGGGTCAGGCCGCGAGCAGCGGGCTCGTCCCGAGTGCCGACTGTTCCGACGGCGGGAACCCCGGCCCAGGGACGCCGAGATGGAAGCCTTGGCCGCCGCGGATCACGATCCCGGGCCAGACATCGGAGCTGTCGAGTGTGCCGAGGAACTCCAGCGTCGCGTCATTTTCGATCCCTTCCGCGATCACGAACCCGTCGGTCTGGTGAGCGAACGAGGCGATCGCGAGCAGCACCGCGCGCGCAGTCGGATCGGTTTCCGCAGCCGTGACGATGCTGCCGTCGAGCTTCACGAACTCCGGATGCATCTTGCGGAGGATCTCGAGCCCGGAATTGCCGGTGCCGACGTCGTCGAGCGCGAGCTTGAAGCCTTGCTCGCGAAGCTGCTCGAGCGACTTGACGACGGACGATGTTCGGCCTCCAAAGCGCTCGGTGATCTCAACGACGACCTGGTCCGGCGTCAGGCTCGAGGGCTCGACCTGCTGGCGGAGCCAATCGTTCTCGCCGGCGTCGATGTCGAGCGTCTGGGGGCAGAGGTTGACGAAGAGGAGAACGCCGGGCGGCAGCCCTTGCACGGCATCGAGCGCCTTCCGCACACACAGGACGTCGAGCTCGTGGACGAGCCCAAGTTGCTCGGCGATGTCGAACGCCTCCGCGGGCCCACCGAAGCCATAGCTCGCAGCGGGCCGGCTGAGCGCCTCGACCCCGATCAGGCGGTTCTCCGTGATGTCCCAGATCGGCTGAAAGACGGTGGTCATCCCGCCTTCTTCAATCAGGCGCCGCACCGCCTGGCGCCTGTCAGAGCCAGTGATGGTGACGCGATCTCGGATCTCGTCGAAATGGACGATCCGGCCGCCTCCGCGACGCTTCACCTCATACAAGGCTGCATCGGCTTCGGCACGCAGGGCGTCGGCAGACTGGCCGGGCCGCAGCGTGCTCAGGCCCAGGCTCACCTGGATCCCGGCCTCGGTCATGCCCGTCGTCAGCCGCTGCGCGAGGACGCGCGCTCCTTCGGCATCCGTTTGCGGAAGCAGCACGGCAAACTCGTCGCCGCCGATCCGGTAGGCGCGGTCCGAGGGCCTGCCATCACGAAGCACGCCGGCGACACGCTTCAGGATGTGGTCGCCATGGGGATGCCCGTGGCGGTCGTTCAGGAACTTGAAGTCGTCGATGTCGAACACCGCGAGGGCGAGGCCGCCGCGGTAGCGCAATGCCGACGTGACCGCAGCGTCGAACTCGTCGTGAAAAGCCCGTTGGTTCGGCAAGTCGGTCAGCCCGTCGCGCGTCGCTCGCTCGAGCGCGAGCTGGTGATCTCGCAGCAGCGACCGTCCCCCGACGAGATAGAAGACCACCGCACCCGCGAAGAGGGCAACCAAGCCGATCAAGGCCAAGATCTTCTGCAGGCTCGCCAATTGCGCGTCGAACGTCCGATGGTCGTACGTGACCTCGTACGCGTAGCGGCCGCCGGGCAAGTCGACCGGGAGGACGAACTCGAAGTTTCTGCGATCGAGCTTCGGGTTGCCCTCGTGCCCGGCGTAGGAGCGATCTTGCTCGAGTGCCGCCTCGACCCGCGAGTCGCTGTCCGTCGTCCCGATCAGGCGGTCGTCGGCTGCGGCGCGAACAACGTGGTGGCTGTCGATCAGCAGGACTTCGAGCGTCCCGGGACGGCGCGAGATGGTGTCCATCCAGGCGTCGATCTTGCGATTTGCCGCCGCGGGAGACGTCGCCTTCGCGCCATAGGCTTCGAAGCTTCGAACATCTGCTGCCTGTGTCCTCGCGTAGTTCCTGATCTGGTCCTGCGCCAGCGCGCGACCCATGAGGACGAACCCGATGGCTCCGACAACCAGCAGCGTGGCGGCGAAGGCCGAGACCAGGCGCAAGCCGACTGTCAGGCCCTCGTTCCCACAGCGCGAGAAGAGCCGGCGGCCGCCGCGCGCGAGCCGGCTATTGGAGATCGATGGAATCGCGGCGCCCGGCTTCACGATCTCTGCTCGAAGCCCAAGCCCGCGGCAAAAGCCGCTGCAGGCTCCAGGATCGGTACGTCAAGACACGGCGAGTTCATTCCCACGTCATCGATCGGAATCACGCCATCGCGATCGCCGTTTCAGAGTGGCGGGCATCCCCGTTTCGGGTGAGTGCGGCGAGCACGCTCTGCCGAGACCGGTGCTTCCTGGCCCGCGTCTTCTCCGAGCAGCTGCCGCTGATGCAAGATGGCGCAGATGTCGTTCACACCGCCTGTGAAGAACCCGCTCGAGACCGGGCGCCGGATCGTCGAGCGCGCGGTGCGTCTCGCGAAGCTCGAGCTCGAGCTGAAGACGGTCGAGCTGAAGGGAAAAGCGCTCCGCGTGGCCCTTGGCGCAGGGCTCGGCCTGCTGGCGCTGCTCCTCGCGCCGCTCGTCGTCGTCTTCCTGCTCGCGGCCCTTGCCGCCGCCCTCGCGACGACGATGCCGGTGTGGCTCGCGATCTTGATCGTCGCGGGCGTCCTGCTCGTGCTGGTCGGAGGACTCGCCGGTGCCGCCGCAGCGCTGACCTCGGCAGCGTTGAAAGGACGCGCGGATGACAAGCCCTGAGCGCCGCACGCCGGAGCAGATCCGGGCCGAGATCGAGTCGGAGCGGACGGCGTTGAGCAGCGAGCTCTCCACGCTCCGAGCCGAGGCCAGGCAAACGGGCCGGCTTGCGGGCTCCGGAGTCGCGGCCCTCGGATCGCTGCTCGTCCTCGTTCGGCTGCTCGCCCGCCGCCGTCACCGCTGAGCCGTTCTCGGCTCCGCTGTCACAATGCAGCAACAACGAGCAGAATTTGCCGTCCTAACTCACAACCACCCGACGCGGCAGATGGAGGAACGATGCAGCAGGAAGGCAGTCTCCACGGATACGGGACCGGCCGGTCGGCGCGATTCCACCCGCCGAATGCACGGGGACGTTTCCAGCGGACGAATCTCGCGGACACCGCCCGCCGCGTGCGGGACATTCTCCGGTCGAACGTGACCCGGGGCAATTACGGCGGCGGCGTCCTGCCGAGCGAGGCCGAATTGATGGCGACCTACAACGCGCCGCGAGCCGCAGTGCGCGAGGCGCTCGCGATGCTGAAGAGCGAAGGCCTGGTCGATCGCGTCCAGGGAGTCGGAACCGTCCGGGTCACCTCGACGCTCGCAATGGTGATCGACGAGGCGCACGGGACCCACCCGCCGCGTCTCGGGAGCATTCTCGACTCCCACACCCGGCCTCGCATCCTCGACTCGAGCGTCGTCCCGATGCCGGACGCTGCAGCGGTTCGCCTCGAATGCGAGCCGGGGAGCGACGCGCTTCGACTGGAGTACGTCTCGCTGCTCGATGGGGAGCCGATCTCGCTCGCCACGAACTACCTCGTCTATCCCGAGGCAGAGGCCGTCGAGCGGGCTCCGTTCCGGACCGACTGGTACGCATTGCTCGGCGACGCAGGGCTGAGCATCGGCCACTCCGAGTTTGCGATTTCATGCGTCAACGCCGACGAACGGGTCGCGCCCTTGCTGGATGTCGAGGTCGGGAGAGCTCTGATGCTGCTCGAGCAGGTGATCTGGGACGATGCCGGCAGGCCGTTCAACTTCGCTGTGATCTATGGGCGAGGCGACCGGACGCAGATCATCTCGCACATGGCGAACGGGTGAGAAGCCCCGCCTGAGCGGCGCGAGCTTCGGTCGCGCAGAGCGTCATAATCCGGCGCAAGTCGGAAGCCGCTCCGAGAAGTCCCTGGAATTCAGCCTTTTTCTAAAGTCAAACACGGCGTAATCGGGGCGTAACGAGGCCGTTATTTCGGTGAAACCGTCGTCGGTGCAGGCTCGCATGCATCGAATGACCCGCTTCATCCTCCGACGACTCCTCCACATGGTTCCCGTCCTGTTCGGGGTGACCGTCGTCGTGTTCGTCACGATCAAGCTCATCCCGGGCAGCCCGATCGCAGGCTTGCTCGGCCCCGGATCGACCCCCGCCACCCGCGCCGAGCTGATCAATCGACTCGGGCTCAACAAGCCGATTCCGATCCAGTACTTCGACTGGCTCCGCAGCACGCTCGAGGGGAACTTCGGAACGTCGATCAGCTTCCAGTCGTCGGCCGGGACGCTCGTCTTCAACGCCTTCCGGAACACGATGATCCTCGCCGGAGCCGCCCTCATCCTGGCGCTCGTCGGAGGGTTCGTGCTCGGCGCGATCGGGGCGCTCTGGCCGAAGGGAATGGCCGGGCGCGTGACCTCGGCGATCTCGACGTTCTCCCTCGCGATCCCGCAGTACTCGGCCGGGCTGCTGCTGATCGTCCTCTTCTCGGTCGACCACACGTGGCTCCCGTCGGGAGGCATGCATTCCGTCACCGGCTCGACCGGCTTCGCCGACCTGCTCCGCCACCTCGTCCTGCCTGCCCTCGCGGCCGGGCTCGCGCCGATCGGAGTCGTCGCGCGCATGTTTCGCGCCGCGCTGCTCGACGTGATGGGCCAGGAGTTCGTCCAGAGCATGCGCGCCCGCGGGCTGCGCCGCACGACGATCATCCGGCACGCGATCCACAACACGCTGCCGGCGCTGCTGACGATCACCGGCCTCCAGATCGGCTACCTGCTGAGCGGGGTCGTGTTCATCGAGACGATCTTCAGCTGGCCCGGGCTCGGCCAGCTCGTCTACGGGGCGATCTCCGCCCGCGACCTGCCGCTGATCCAGGCCGGCGTCCTCATCTCCGCCGTCGCCGTCGTGCTCGTGAACGTGATCGTCGACGTCGCGCACGGCTTCATCGATCCGCGGGTCAGGCAATGAGCGAGGCGACGACGGCATACGACATGGCCGCAGAGGTGCATGTGACCTCGGGTCAGCCGGAGCGGCGATCCTGGCATCTCTCGCGCGTGCGCGCCCTGCCCCCGGGCGTGCTGATCGGAGGCGGAATCGTCTCGATCCTCGTGATCGTCGCGATCGCGGCGCCGCTGATTGCGCCCGACGATCCGCAGGCAGGCTCGCTGCTCACGCGCCTGCAGGGCGTCGGCACCTCGGGGCACCTGCTCGGGACCGACGGCCAGGGACGCGACGTCCTGAGCCGGCTGATCTGGGGCGCGCGCCCGTCGCTGATCGCCGGGATCGTCCCGGTTGCGATCGCCGGGGTGATCGGAACCGCTCTGGGAGCGATCGCCGGGTTCGGCGGCAGCCGGCTCCGCACGCTCCTGATGCGCTCCCTCGACGTCCTCTACGCCTTCCCGGCGATCCTGCTCGCGATCGCGATCGGGGCCACGCTCGGCCCCGGGCTGACGAACGTGATCGTCTCGCTCTCGGTGATCCTGATCCCGCCGATCGCGCGGATCGCGGAGAGCGAGGCCCTGCGCATCCGCTCGCTCGACTTCATGGACGCCGCGCGGACGAGCGGCGCCGGCTGGATCCGGATCGGCCTGCGCCAGGTGCTCCCGAACATCGCGCCGCCCGTGATCGTCTACTGCACGGCGCTCGTCGGGCTCGCAATCGTCTACGCCGCCGGGCTCTCGTTCCTCGGCCTCGGGATCGTCCCGCCGCAGCCCGACTGGGGCGGGACGCTGAACGACCTGCGCAACAACCTCTTCACGCAGCCATGGCTCTCACTCGTCCCGGCCGCCGCGATCTTCATCGCGTCGGCGGCATTCAACATCCTCGGCGACGGGCTTCGCGAGCTGCTCGACGTGCGGGCGGATCGAGCCAAATGAGCACCGCTGTCGCCATGGACGAGCGCACTCTCGGCGCGACCCTGACGGTCGACGACCTGAAGGTCACGTTCGCGAACAAGCGCCAGCGCGTCGAGGCCGTGCGCGGCGTGACCTTCGGGATCGCCCCGGGGCGAACACTTGCGCTGCTCGGGGAGTCCGGGAGCGGCAAGTCGGCGAGCGCGCGGGCGATCATGCACCTCGACAACCGCGGCGTTGAGCTCGGCGGCCAGGTCCGGCTCGGGGACACAATCGTCAGCGCGCTCAGCGAGTCGGAGCTGCAGAAGGTGCGCGGCGGCCTGATCGCGATGGTGCCGCAGGACCCGACGGCCTCGCTCGATCCGCTCCGCCGGGTCGGGGCGCAGATCGTGGAGGTGCTGCGCGTCCACGGGATCGAGACGAACCGGCGGGCGGCGCGCGACTCGGCCATGAACCTGCTCTCCCGCGTCGGCATCCCTGACCCGTCGCGCGTGATGCGGGCCTTCCCCCACGAGCTCTCCGGCGGGATGCGCCAGCGCGCGGCAATCGCCGTCGCCGTCGCGTGCCGCCCGACCGTCCTGATCGCGGACGAGCCGACGACCGCGCTCGACGTGACCGTTCAGGCCCAGGTGCTCGAGCTCTTCAGCGAGCTCCAGGCCGAGGTCGGGATGTCGATCATCATGGTCACCCACGACGTCGGCGTCGCGCGGGAGATCGCCGACTACGTCGCCGTGATGTACGCCGGCCGGCTCGTCGAGATCGGATCGGTCGACGACGTGCTCGAGCGGCCGGCCCACCCCTACACGGCGGCGCTCGTCGACTCGGTGCCGACCCCCGAGACGAAGCGTGGCGAGCTGCACGTGATCCCCGGACGGCCACCGGGCCCCGGTGACACCCCACAGACGGGCTGCGACTTCGCGCCGCGCTGCAAGTTCGCGATCGCCTCGTGCATGACGATGCCGCCCCCGCTCGTCCCCGTCGGAACCGGCCACCTCGCGGCCTGCCCGGTCGTCGACGGGCTCGTCCCCGCGGAGCTCGCAGGAGTGGCCGTCTGATGGGCGAGCCGCTGCTCGTCGCCGAGCATCTGACGAAGCGCTTCCCGAATGGCGTGCTCGCCGTCGACGACGTCAGCCTGACGATCGCGAAGGGCGAGACCGTGGGCATCGTCGGCGAGTCGGGCTGCGGCAAGTCGACGACGGCTCGGATGATCCTGCGGCTGCTGAGCCCCGATGCGGGCTCGATGCAGTTCGCGGGAGAGGAGATCGGGATGCTCGGCCGCAGCCGTCTCCGCTCCCTGCGCGCGAAGCTCCAGCTCGTCCCCCAGAACCCGCAGACCTCCTTCAACCCGCGCCTCTCGATCGGCAGCTCGATCGCGTTCAACCTCCAGTCGCACGGGTGGGAGAAGCGCCGGCTGAGCGCGAGGATCGGCGAGCTGCTCGACCGGGTCGGCCTCGGCGCAAGCTATTCGTCCAGATATCCGCACGAGCTCTCCGGCGGCCAGCTCCAGCGCGCGGCGATCGCGCGGGCGCTCTGCACGGATCCGGAGCTCGTCGTCTGCGACGAAGCGGTTTCCGCGCTCGACAAGAGCGTCCAGGCGCAGGTGCTGAACCTGCTCGTCGAGCTGCAGCGCGAATCCGGCGTCGCCTACCTCTTCATCTCGCACGACCTCACCGTCGTCGAGCATCTCTCCGACCGAGTGATCGTGATGTACCTCGGCCGGGTCGTCGAGGAGGGCCCGGCCGCGGAGCTTTGGCGCAACCCGGCGCACCCGTACACGAAGGCGCTCCTCTCGGCCTCGCCCGGCGCCGCAGGCCCGCGGATCAAGCTCGAGGGCGATCCACCGTCGCCGGCGAACCCGCCGAGCGGCTGCTGCTTTCGCACCCGCTGCGCGATCGCGATCAACGAGTGCGCGATCGAGCGCCCGCGACTGCGCGAGACCGCCCCATCGCGGCGCGTGGCGTGCCTGCGCGCCGAGCCGGCTCTCATCTCTGCCCCATGACATTTCACCTACCAAAGGAGGTTGGCGTGCGCTCCACCACGAGCTCTTTCCGTTTCCATCCGAAGACAGCCCTGCTCGCAGCTCTTGCGTCCATTGCTGTCGTCGCCGTTGCCGTGACTGCGAGCACCGCCTCCGGCGCCCGCAAGGTCAACGGCGGGACGCTCGTCGTCGGCATGACCGCGGCGAACATCCCGAACCTCGACACGCTGCTCGCGGGCGGTCAGGGCTACGAGGGCGATCGTTTCGTCGGCAACCAGCTCTACGACGGGCTGACGAAGTTCGACCTCAAGCAGGGCACGTCGATCCCGAAGGTGATCCCCGACCTGGCGACGTCGTGGAAGGCGAACGCGACCGGCACGGTCTGGAACTTCACCCTCCGCCCGGGCGTCAAGTTCCAGGACGGGACGCCGTGGAACGCCGACGCGGTGATCTTCAACCTCGATCGCTACGTCTCGAAGGAGGACAAGTACTCGAGCCCTGCCCTGCAGGCCGAGGCGGCCGTCCTCGCGGGCTCGATCAAGTCGTATGCGAAGACCGGCCCGATGTCGGTGAAGCTGACGACGACGATCCCGGATGCGCACCTGCCTTCCGACCTGACCACGGTCTACATGGCGAGCCCGACCGCCGTGATGAAGGAGGGCTCGGCCGGATTCGCCGCCAAGCCGGTCGGCACCGGCCCGTTCATGTTCAAGTCGGAGCAGCAGGGCCGCGAGCTCGACCTCGTCCCGTATCCGGGCTACTGGGGCGGCGCGCCGAAGCTCAGCGAGCTGATCCTGAAGCCGATCCCGGACCCGAGCGCCCGGATCGCCGCCATTCGCTCCGGCGCGGTCAACTGGATCGAGTACCCGAACCCGGACGACATCTCGTCGCTCGAGAACCTCGGGTTCAAGCTCTACACGAATAGCTACGACCACATCTGGCCCTGGATCTTCGATACGTCGAAGCCGCCGTGGAACGACGTCCGCGTGCGCCAGGCCGCGAACTACGCCATCGACCGCGTCGGCATGGCGACCGACCTGCTGAAGGGCACCGCCGATCCCGCCTACCAGATCGCTCCGCGGGCGAACACCGCCTACTCGCCGAAGAACAACCTCTACAGCTACGACCCGAAGAAGGCGAAGGCGCTGCTCGCGGCGGCCGGCTACTCGAAGGGCTTCACGACCACGGTCGAGTACCCGACCTCCGGCTCCGGGAACATGGTTCCGGTCCCGATGAACGAGCTGCTCCAGCAGGAGCTCGGCGCAGTCGGAATCAAGGTGATCCTGAAGCCGATCGAGTGGTCGGCGATGCTCGGCCAGGTCTTCGCCGGGAAGATGCCGGCCGGGATCGACGCGATGAACATCTCGCTCACCTTCCAGCAGGAGTCGAGCTGGGAGTACTGGTTCACCTCGGCGTCGCCGATCAACATCGGCAAGTACAAGGACACCGCGGTCGACAAGCTGATCGGACAGGCGCAATCGACGGTCAGCGACACCGCGCGCGCGGCCCTCTACGAGAAGGCCTCGGCGCTGATCACAAAGGACGCGGCGTGGCTCTTCGTGGTCAACGACCGGAACCCGCGCGTGCTCGCCCCAACCGTGCACGGGTTCGTCGAGCCGATGTCCTGGTTCGTCGACCTGACCAACGTCACCGTTTCCTAGCCGGAACTCGCGACCCGACCCGAAGGAGAGAGCAACGATGTTCCCCACACGAGCCTACGGGCACCTCCGCCCGCCGACGCCCGAGCAGGTGGCCGAGTACGCGAAGCGCCACGGCCTGACGCTGAGCGAAACGGAGCTGGAAGAGGCGGGCGCATTCATCGCGGGCACGCTGCAGGGCATCGACCGATTGGAGGAGCTCGAGCCGCCTCCGCCGCCGCTGAAGCACTTCTACCGGGATCCGGGCCGGGCTCCGCTTCCGGACGAGGATCCGTTCAACGCCGTCATCCGCTTCTGCGACGTCCGGGGAGCTGCCGACGGCCCGCTCGCCGGACGCACCCTCGGCGTGAAGGACTGCATCGCGGTCGCGGGCGTCCCGATGACGAACGGCGGCCGCCGCCAGCCGGTGTTCGTGCCGACGGAAGACGCGGTCGTGATCGAGCGGCTGCTCGACGCCGGCGTCACGATCACGGCGAAGACGAATCTCGAGGACCTCGGCATGGGTCTCGGCGAGGGGTCGTACTACGGCGCCTCGCGGAACCCGATCGACACGCGTTTCTCGACCGGCGGCTCCTCGAGCGGCTCCGGTGCCGCGGTCGCGTCGGGCCTCGTCGACCTCGCGCTCGGCGCCGACGAAGGCGGCAGCGTGCGGATCCCGTCTGCCTGGTGCGGCCTCGTCGGGATGAAGGCGACCCACGGGCTCGTGCCGTCGTACGGGATGGCCTACATGGATCACACGATCGACCACATCGGGCCGATGACGACGACCGTCGCCGACAACGCCCTGATGCTCGAGATCATGGCCGGCCACGACTGGCGCGATCCGCAGTGGGTGCGCTCGACGCCGAGCGCGGGCAACTACACCGGCGTCGCCGACCGGGGCATCGAAGGCCTCCGGATCGGCGTCCTCACCGAGTCGCTCGGCCCGGTCGGCGCCACGGACGACGTGCTGGAGGCGTTCGAGCAGGCGACCGAGACGCTGGCCGGGCTCGGCGCCACGATCGTCCCGGTCTCGATCCCCCTCTGGGCCGAGTCCTCGACGCTCACGGCGGCGCTCATGTTCGGCCTCTGGGCGATGGGCCGCTCCGGCGGAGCGGGTTACGGCCACCTCGGCCGGATCGATCCGGATCTGGTCGCCCACTTCACGGCCCAGAAGCGCCTCTCCGGCACCGATCTGCCGCCGTTCCTGCGGACGATGCTGCTGACCGTCGAGCACCTGAGCGACATGTACCTCGGCGTCCACTACGCAAAGGCCCAGAACCTCCGGCTCGAGCTCCGCCGCCAGGTGACGGAGACATTCGAATCGGTCGATCTCATGGTCACGCCCACCACTCCGGTGATGCCGTTCGAGCTCCTGAACGAGCGAGCGAGCGCCGGCGAGGTGATGGGGCGAATGCCGTTCTCCGCCACGAGCAACACCTCACCAACCGACCTGTCGGGTCATCCGGCGCTGACGATCCCGTGCGGGACCGGCGCCCATGACCTCCCGGTCGGGCTGCAGATCATCGGAAGCCACTTTGACGAGGAGCTGGTCTACCAGGCCGCCTTCGCCTACGAGTCTGTGTCGACGGCGCGTCCCCTCGCGGCGCTCGCTGCAGGAAGGAGCTAGACATGACGGAAATCCCGATCACCCTCACCGAAGCCGGGGCCGCGCTCCGCTCCGGCTCGCTCACGAGCGTCGAGCTGACGAAGGCGGCGCTCGCGAAGGCCGCCGAGCTCGACTCCGAGCTCGGCGTCTACCTCGCCCGGCTCGACGAGATCGCGCTCGCACGCGCCGAGCAAGCCGATGCCGAGCTGGCGTCGGGCGTCGACCTCGGTCCGCTGCACGGGATCCCGGTCGGCATCAAGGACATCCTCGCCACGAGCGACTCGCCGACGACCGCGAACAGCCTGATCCTCGACCACGCCTGGGGCGAAGGCAAGGACGGGCCCGTCGTGCGCCGGCTCCGCGAGGGTGGCGCGGTGATCACCGGGAAGGTGACGACGATGGAGTTCGCGATCGGCATGCCCGACTTCAGCAAGCCGTTTCCGATCCCCCGGAATCCG
Organism: Gaiellaceae bacterium; assembly: GCA_035550275.1. Classification (GTDB taxonomy): domain Bacteria; phylum Actinomycetota; class Thermoleophilia; order Gaiellales; family Gaiellaceae; genus PALSA-600. The sequence goes on from DASZPQ010000009.1 coordinate 11,794, forward strand.
TGGAACCTGGAGACCTGGCCGGGTGGCTCGAGCTCCGGCACGGGCGCAGGTGTCGCCGCCGGGCTCTTCCACGCGGGGATCGGCACCGACACGGGCGGCAGCATCCGGATCCCGGCCGCGTTCTGCGGCGTCTCGGGCCTGATGCCGACCTACGGCCGGGTCCCGAAGACCGGCTGCGCCCCGCTCGGCTACAGCCTCGACCACATCGGGCCGCTCGCCCGGAGCGCCGAGGACTGCGGTGCCTTCCTGCAGGTGATCGCCGGCTACGACGCGAGCGACATCTACTGCTCGACGAAGCCGGTGCCGGACTTCAATGCAGACCTCACCGGTTCGCTTGAAGGCGTCACGATCGGCGTCGACCGGGTGAACCACTCCTTCGACACCGGAGATCCGGGAGCGGCAGAGCAGTACGAGGCGGCGCTCGCGACCTTGACCGACCTCGGCGCGACGCTCGTCGACGTGACGCTTCCCTACTTCGCGGAGACGAACGCCGCCCTGTTCGTGACCATGCTCTCGGAGGCGCTCGCCTACCACATGCCCGATCTCCAGAGCCGCTGGGGCGACTACTTCGCCGCGACGCGCAAGATGATCGCCGGCGGCGTGTTCGTCTCGGGCGCCGATTACGTCCAGGCGCAGCGGGTGCGCCGGGTGGCGCAGAAGGCGCTCGCCGAGCTCTACACCGAGGTCGACCTGATCGTCACCCCGACCGCCTCGATCGGCTCGCCGTCGTACGACACGCTCGAGAAGCGGGAGATCATGGAGATGTTCGGGAAGATCTTCACCGGCTACTGGGACGTGATGGGCAACCCGGCCCTCGTCGTCCCGATGGGCTTCACCGAGACCGGCCTGCCGGTGAGCATGCAGCTCGCCGCCCGCCCGTTCGAGGAAGCGCTGCTCGTGAAGGCCGGCAACGCCTACCAACAGGAAACGGAGTGGCATCTGATGATCCCGCCCCTGGCCGCCGGCACTCCCGCCGCCGCCTAACGCTACGAAAGGAAGGATCCGATGACCACCGACCTATCCGAGGCAACGACCGCCGTCCCAACGCTGCTCGCGATCGCGGGCATCTCCCCTTCGCCCGAAGAGGTGGAGAAGATGAGCCGCGACTATCCGTTCATCCGGATGAGCGCTGCCGCGCTCTACACGGTTCCGGAGGCCCGGTACGAGGTGCCGGCTCTGATCTTCGACCCGGTGCCGAGCTTCGCCGACTGGAGCTAGCCCGCACCGAAGCGCAGTTGAGAGAGGCCCGTTTCGGCGGGCCTCTCTCGTGCTCTCAGTCGATCCAGAAATCCGGCACGGGAACCCCGTCGCCGCCTTCAGGACGGTCGGCGCCGATGGCGATCACCTCGAGACCGTCTGCTCCGCCCTCGAACGCGCGCACGGTCTGCGGGGCGACCCGAATCGTGTCCCACTGCCTGAGCTCGACGATCTCGTCGTCGAGCTTGACCCGGCCGGAGCCGTTCACGACGACGTAGACCTCTTCCTGCTCGCGGTGGCTGTGCCCTCTGCCCGACCGGTGCCCGGGGCCGTAGCGGAAGAAGCTCACTCCGAGATGCTCCGAGTTCAGGTGCTTGCGCCCGAAGCGCGCCTCGAAGTCGGCATTGTCGGCGGCGGAGTCGTCGATCTCCCTCAGGTTCGTCAGCGTGTAGTCGGGCATGAGCCGCTCTCCTTTCGGTCAGCTGGGTGTAGCTGGGATAACGACCGTCGGGTCGTCTGTCGTCCCGAGGTGCTCCTCGACGTCGAATCCTGTCTCGTCGAGACGCTCGATCCGGGCACCGAGCGCATCGAGAAAGGCATCGGGCGGATCGAGGAAGTTGATCGCCTCGGTGCGGTAGTGCATCGGAACGACGAGCCTCGGGCGAAGCGCTCGAACAACCGCCGCTGCCGACTCCCCGCCGATCGTCGGGCCGTCGCCGACCGGCAGGATGAGGACGTCGACCTGGCCGATCGCCGCCAGCTGCTCGGGGCGAAGCGCTGCCTGGCCGAAGTCGCCGAAGTGGCAGATGCGGAGCCCGTCGAGCGTGAAGCAGAAGATCGTGTTCGGGCCTCGCTGGGTACCGGCGGCGTCGTCGTGCTCGGAGGCGATCCCGATCACCTCTCCGACCGGAGACTCGTGCGTCCCTGCCGTCGCGCGCAGCGTGTGCGGCGAGCCGCCGATCGCTTCGACGCCGTTGTGATCCGTGTGCTCGTGAGTGACCAGCAGCAGCTCGGCTTCGACCCCTTCGATCTCGGGGTAGTCGAACTGCATCCCGCGGGCCGCCACCAGCTCCTTCATGCCCGAGAACGGATCGATGAAGACCTGCTGCTCACCGCTGATCAGAAACGCGGACTGGCCGAACCATTGGATGCGCATGGGTGACTCCTTTCCTGTTTAGGCCGAGGTATCCCCGAGCGCCGGACGCCCGGTCTGGCCGAGGGGCGGATGGGCAGCGGGCTTCCGGTCGTCATGCTCGACACTGCCTTCGACGTTGAGGCGAGGGAGCACGCGGTCGAGGCTGCGAGGCAGCCACCAGTTGGCCTTACCGGCGAGCATCATCAGGCCGGGAACGAGCACCGACCGGACGATCAGCGCGTCGAGGAAGACCGCGCCGGCCAGCCCGAGCCCGAAGAGCTCGATGATCCGCTCACCGCCGAGGATGAACGAGCCGAAGACGAGCACCATGATCGCAGCGGCCGCGGTGATCGTCCTGCCGGTGGCCGCCAGCCCGTGCGTGACGGCCTCGCGGTTGTCGCCGCGACGGTGCCATTCCTCGAAGATCCGGCTGACGAGGAAGACCTGGTAGTCCATCGAGAGGCCGAAGACGATCGCGAACATCATCACGGGGATGAATGCCTCGATCGGACCGGTCTTGTCGATCCCGAACAGGCTCGCTGCCCACCCCCACTGGAAGACGGCGGTGATCAGCCCGAACGAAGCGCCTGCGGTGAGCAGGTTCATCACGGCCGCCATGGCGGGAATGAGCAGGCTGCGGAAGACCGCGGTGAGGAGCAGGAACGAGAGCAGGACGACGACGCCGATAAAGAGCGGCAGCTTCTTGCTCAGCACGCCCGAGAAGTCGTCGAAGATCGCTGTCTGCCCGCCGATCAGCACGTGCAGCCCACTCCCGCTGGCCGCCGGGACCACCTGATCTCTCAGGTGGTGGAGCAGCGTGGTCGTGGAGGCGGCTTGCGGCGAGCCGATCGGATACACGTCGGCGGTGGCGACGCCGCCGTTGCCGGCCTGGCCGCCGACGATCTTCGGCGCCGTGACACGGACGACACCGCTCGTCTTCGCCACTGCGGAGGTGACCTTGGAGAACGCGGCTTCCTGCGCGGGGCTGCTGACCCGAGCGACCAGCTGGAGCGGGCCGTTGTAGCCGGGCCCGAAGCCTTTGGCGAGCAGGTCGTACGCCTTGCGGGTGGTGCTGCTCGCGGGATCGGAACCGGCGTCGGCGGAGCCGAGGCGCATCGAGAAGAACGGGAGCGCGAGCAAGACCATCACCGCCGCTGCGGCCGTGGAGATCAGGATCGGCCGCTGCCTCACCGTGCGAGCCCAGCGCCCCCAGCCCGGCGACTCGTCGCTGACCGTCAGCTCTCCCGCCTTCAGCTTGCGGCGCGCCTTGCGGCCGAGCACGCGGGTGCCGAAGAACCCGAGCAGCGCCGGCAGCAGCGTCAGCGCCGCGATCACCGTGAAGAGCACGGCGATGCTGGCGGCGACCGCGACTCCGTAGAGGAAGCTCACACCGAGCGCGAACATCCCGAGCAGCGCGATGCACACCGTGATCCCGGCGAACATGACTGCGCGCCCCGAGGTGTCGATCGCATCGACGATCGCATCTTCCTTCGACTTGCCGCGCTGGAGGCCCTGACGCACGCGCGTGACGATGAACAGGGCGTAGTCGACGCCGACGCCGAGGCCGATCAGCAGCGACAGCTCCGAGCTGAAGGACGCCATCTGGATCGCGTGCGACAGCAGGCCGATGACCGCGATCCCGACCCGCCACGTCAAGCGGCTGATCGAGGTCGCGCAGGGCGCGGACACCCACGGCGTCCGCGTCGAGCTCGGCGGCCAGGCGATCGAGAACGCCCAGCAGCAGTCGGTCGGCGGCACGGGCTTCGGCTTCCTCG
>DASZPQ010000010.1:0-10721 GCA_035550275.1 Gaiellaceae bacterium
CTAGAGACCACGCCTCTAGTACCCTCAACAGGCATGGTTTCGCGCGACGACATCCTGACCGCGCTCTCGCGGGTGATCGACCCGGAGATTCGCAAGCCCGTGACCGAGCTCGACATGGTGCGCGAGATCGAGATCGACGGCGGCGACGTGACCGTGACGATCGCGCTGACGGTCGTCGGCTGCCCGTTGCGGTCGTCCTTCCAGGATCAGGTCGCCCGCGAAGTGGGCGGCGTGCCCGGTGTCGCGACCGTGAAGCTCGAGTTCGACGTGATGACACCGGAGGAGCGCGCTGCCCTGACGACACGGCTTCGCGGGGGGCGGTCGGAGGCAGAGCGGACGATTCAGCTCGATCCCGCAACCCGCGTGATCGCGGTCGCCTCCGGCAAGGGCGGGGTCGGCAAGTCGTCGCTGACGGTGAACCTCGCTGCTGCCCTTTCGTCGCTCGGGCGCAGGGTCGGAGTGCTCGACGCCGATGTCTACGGCCACTCGATCCCGCACATGCTCGGGATCCAGCAGAAGCCGGTGCTCGTCGACCGGATGATGATCCCGCCGGTGAAGCACGACCTGAAGCTGATGTCGATCGGGTTCTTTCTCGACGACAACCAGCCCGTGATGTGGCGCGGGCCGATGCTCCACAAGGCGCTCGAGCAGTTCCTCTCGGACGTTCACTGGGGCGAGCTCGACGTGCTCGTCGTGGACATGCCCCCCGGGACCGGGGACGTCTCGATGTCGCTCGCGCAGCTGCTCCCGCGAGCGGAAGCCGTTGTCGTCACGACACCGCAGCTGCTTGCGCAGGAAGTCGCCGTTCGTGCGGCGTCGATGGCCGAGAAGACCGGCATGCGCGTGCTCGGCGTGGTCGAGAACATGACGTCCGAGGTCTTCGGCTCGGGTGGGGGGCAGCGCCTCGCGAGCGAGCTTGGCGTGACGCTGCTCGGCTCGGTTCCGCTTGACGTGCGGCTCCGCGAGGCCGGCGACTCGGGCGTGCCGCTCGTCCTGTCGGATCCGTCATCCGAAGTCTCGGAAGCGATTGTCGAGATCGCCCGCGCACTCGACGCCACTCGCAGCGGCGGCTTCACGCGCACGTTGCCGCTCGTCGGCTAGTGAGCCCCGACGAAGCCCGGCCACGTCTGGCGGCACTCGGCTTCGATCCCGAGGACGTCGAGGTGCTCGCGGCGCACTTTCTCGCGGCCGAGGAGCGCGGGCTTGCCGGCCATGGACTGGCGCGCATCGAGTGGCTCGAGACCTGGTCGGAGCTCCATCCCGATGCTGAGCCGGCGCGCGTTGTCGCAGAGCCGGGATACGAGCGCTGGGATGGGACGGACGTGCTTGGCTACCTCACCCTCGACGCCGTGGTCGAAGCGCAGCTTGCGAATCCGCCCGAGCACGCACGCGTCGTCGTCTGTGGCAGGACGTTCCCGACCGGGATGCTCGGGTACTGGACGCGCCGGCTCGCCGAAGGCGGCCTCGTCGCGGCGCTGACCGCAACCTCGCCGCGGCGGCTCGCTCATCCCGATGGCGGCGAGCCGCTCGCCGGGACGAATCCACTATCGATCGCGATTCCATCCTCAGACGGCGTTCCGGTTGTCGTCGACGCGTCGATGGCGAGTGTGAACTACGGCGACGTGCTGGCCGGACGCGCGACGATGGACGAGGTGGTTCCCTTCGGCGGCGACAAGGCGCACAAGGCATTCGCCCTCGCCGTCGGGCTGCAGCTGCTCGTCGATGCGCTGACGCCGGATGACGGCTACGGCGCCGTCCTCCTCGTGGCGCGGCCCGAGAGCGATCCGGTGCCCGCGTTGCGCGAGCTCGCGGCAGGCGTGAGACTTCCCGGTGATCGTGGCTGACGACGTTGCCGTAGTTCGCAGGCTCGACCCGGCCGAGGCGCGTGAGCACCTCGACGCGCTGGCCGCCGTGGTCGCCGACTGCGTCGCGGGCGGCGCGTCTGTCAGCTACCTGGCGCCGTTCTCGCTCGACGACGCGCGTGCCGCCGTCGAGCCGATGGTGGCCGACGCCGAGCGCGGCGGGCGTGTGCTCCTCGGCGCATTCCTCGATGGGGAGCTGGTTGGAACCGTGCAGGTTCTGCTCACCTTCCCTCCGAACCAGCCCCACCGTGGCGAGATCGCAAAAATGCTCGTTCACCGCTCGGCCCGCAACCGCGGGATCGGGCAGCTGCTGATGGAGCACGCCGAAGAGGCCGCGCGAGCCGAGGGGAAGACGCTGCTCGTCCTCGACACTGCCAATGGCACCGCCGCACGGCTCTATGAGCGGTGCGGCTGGATCAAAGTGGGCGAAGTCCCCGGGTTCGCGCTCTACCCCGACGGGACGCCCTGCGCGACTGTTTTCTACTACAAGGAGCTCTAGACCGGAAAGCCTGGCTCGCCGCGGATCCCGTCGAAATCCGGGTCCACCTTGGCGCGCGCTTCGTACTTCGGGTTTCCGGGCAGCGCTGCAGTGAGATGCTCGATCGCCGCGGCGGTGCGACCCGAGAGAGCTTCGGCGCACGCGAGGTTGTAGAGGATCGAGGCGTTGCCGGGGTGCTCGGCGAGACCGGTTTCGAGGAGTGCGATGGCATCCTCATACCGCTCCTCGGTCAGCGCCGGCATCGCGCCGAAGCTGAACTCCCACGGCGCGACTTCGTAGGCGCTTCCGGGCTCACCGCCGACGGCAAGCACGAGCGTGTCTTCCTCCTCGGCGATCGCGGAACGTTTCACGGCGGGGTCGCGCACGAAGACCATGGTTCCTGCAGGTGCGTCGACCGACTCGCCGCCGACGGTAAAGGTCGCCCGTCCGCGGACGACGACGTAGAGCTCCTCGTGGCCTCCAGCTCCGGCGCCGAGCTCGTCGTGCTCCTCGAGGATGTGCTTTCCAACTCCCTCGCTCGTATAGGCGTTCGTCCCGAAGGCGCGGATATCGAACTGCCGCCGCACCGGACGCCAGACGACACCGTCGCCGATCGCGATCGCGTCGAGCGCATCGAAGCTGGTCACCTCCCAGCCGGTCACCGACGTCGCAGCTCCTCGAGCACCACGGGATCGATGCGCGCGACACCGTCGACGCGCTCCTCGAGGTTCTCCGTGCCGGCCCACTCCGCAAATGCCGCCTGGAGCTCGCCGTCGTAGCCCAGCCGGGTGAGGCGCTCGGCCAGCTCGGCTGCGAGGCCGTCGTCGACCTCGAGCCACTCGCCGGGTGGCGTCTTGCCGAACAGGGCGTTGTGAATCGAGTAGAGCCGTTCCAGCTCCGCCACGGGGGCTGCGTGATCGTCGACCCGCAGGTCGATGAGCACGTCCGAGAGGCCTGCGTAGCCCCCGTCCGTTTCGACGACGAGCAGGGCCGCCGACTGCTGGCCGCGCTTGTCGCCGCCGGCGGCCTGCGCTGCGGTGAGGCAGGTGATCAGACGCTCGGCAAGCGGTGTCCCCTCGGTGGCGGTGAACGTGAGAGCGAGCGCGTTCACCGTCTCGGCGGAGACGAGGATGTTGCCCTGGGCCGCGAAGCACGGACCGGTGACGCCGCCGGCCCAGTCCATGCACTCCGAGCCCGTGTAGGTCGCGCCGTTTCCCTGCGAGTCCACGATCCCCAGCTGACGGTGGTCTCGACCGTCGTCGGCGGCCGTCAGCCGTTCGATCACCGAGCTCGCGTCGAGCCCCTCACGCAGCAGCGTGAGCCCGTTCGGCCCGTAGCGCGGGTTCGCGTAGGCCTGGGTCGCGATCGCCCCTACGCCAGGCGCGGCCCACGGCACGACGGAGCCGACGGCGAGGAACTTCGACTGCGTCGCGACTCCCCACTGGCCGGCCTCGAGGTCGCAGGCGGCGATCGAGTACGTCACAGCTCGACCGTGTCTCCCGGCTCGATCTGCTCGACGGTCGCCCCGGGCGCGAGCCGCGCCAGCTCGTTGGGCGTGCCCGTGAGCAGTCCGAAGGTGCCCCAGTGGGACGGGATGCAGCGCGGGTTGCCGAGCAGCTCGAGCGCTACCGCGGCCTCCTGCGGCCCCATCGTGAACCAGTCCCCGATCGGCAGGACGACAAGATCGGGCTCGTAGACACGGGCGATGAGCGCCATGTCGCCGAAGACGCAGGTGTCGCCTGCGAAATAGACCGTCTTGCCGTCCTCGAACCGGATCACGATCCCGCACGACTCGCCGAGATATTCGCCGTCGTCCGAGCTGGACGAGTGATGGGCATTTGTGAGCGTGAAGCGGATCCCGTCGATCTCGCGCGAGCCGCCCTTGTTGATCCCGGGCAGACCGCCGTTGTTCGCGCCTTTTCCGACCAGCCACCCGGTCAGCTCGACCTGGGCGACGATCGGCGCCTCGGGAAACTTCTGCGAGAGCGCCACGGTGTCGCCGACGTGATCGGAATGGCCGTGGGTGACCGCGATGATGTCGAGGCGCTCCGGGCTTCCCTCGCCCTCCGGCACTTTCGGATTGCCGGTCAGGAACGGGTCGACATAGATCCGCTTGCCGCGGTCACTGTCGATCCGAAACGCCGCATGTCCAAGCCACGTGAGCGATGCCATACCCGTCGTCCTTTCGTCGAAAACGGCTGTGAGCATAGAAGGACCATCCGGCCCGGGAGCGAAACTATTGCCCGTGGGACGTCGAGCACTTCCAGCGGTTCTGGTGCTACTCGCCGCAGTCGCCGACTCGTATGGCGCCCACTCTCTCGCGTTCGATGCGTTGCTTGGAGCCGTGCCGTTCGCAGCGGTCGCCGCGCTCGCGTCGTTCGGCGACTATCTCGACACGCGGGACGACGCGGTGCTCGGGTTCCAGTCGCTCCTCTGGGGTGTCGCGGTCGCGCTGCTCGTGCTCTCCTGCGCGATGCGAAGCGCCTCGGTCAGCGGCGTTCCCCCGCTCGCCATCTCATCGCTGGTGGCGTGCCTGGTGATCTTCGCCATCAAGACGGTGCTCGCGCTCGCGCCGTGGGCGCTGCGGCTCACCGATCTTCGCCCCGCCAAGCCGTAGCGGCGGCACCCCCTCCCAGCTTCAGGGGGATTGGCAGAGGTCGGCGCGACCAAGGAAGCGGTGCCATTTCCCCCAAGGCGTTCCTGGCCCTTGCGCCACCCTGATCTCCAGAAGACGATAGGTGCGAGCTCCCCCGGGCGTGCAGCGACCGAGGTTCGACGCCCTGAGCTCTGCTCGGCCTGGCTGGGCATAGAGACCGCCGGTCGGGGTGCTGTTCCAGGTTGCGCCGTGACCGATTGCGTTGGCCGTTCCCCATTGACGCCAACTGATATTCCACACCTCTCCAGTTGGCGAGCCGCCCGAAAAGACCATCCAAGGTCGGGTCAAGCCCCAGCCCTTGCTGCCTGATCCAAATGACGTCTTTAGACCGAGCCCGATCCGTGAATGGCCTTGGGTTGTTGGTGGCTTGGGAGTAGTGCTTGTTGTCTGCGCAGTTGGCGGTGCGACGTAGTGCGGATGTTCGCGGAGCGCGAACCACACGGCATGGCGACACGGGATGGATTCCACGACGGGACAGTCCGGCCGCTCGACATACAGGAAGGGGTTTGCGCCCTCTGAGGTGGGAATGGCAAAGCACAGATGCCCGGCAACGGATTGCCCGGCTGCGATCGGTGTGTAGTTTGCATCGAGGGATCCCGACTGCGCTGGCAGATGGGCTGTGCAGTTATTGACGACGGAGGCGGACGGCCAGACATGGAGCCGTCCAAGTAGAAAGATCCGGCTGGCCAGGGAATGCGGCGGTTCTGTATACGTGCCGTTATAGGTCGCAGAGAGTGAGACCATGTAGATCTGCTGGCCGGGTGGGGTAGGTCTGACCACGGTGACGAGCCCAATTGCCCGCGGGGTCACGGAGGTGACCTGCATACGCCAACCACCGCCGACATCCGCGCTTTGGTGGAGCAGGATGGGGACAGTCGGAAAGCTCCCGATGGTCAAGCGAGGAGGCGCAAAAAACCGCACGTAGACCGCTGCGCCTGCGATCAAGATCAGCGGAATCAGTCCCGCGGCGATCCAGATTCGGCGGCGACGCGAGCGTCTTGGTTGGCCACCGGTTTCGATGCGGCCTAGCGTCGCGCCGGCTGAACCTTCAACCCCTCCCGACTGCGGCGAAGACTCGCCTGAGTGCCTTCCGTCAGTGCCCTCACGGTAGCTCTCCAGGACCTGAGCCAGGTGGTCGGGCGTGAGCGGGCGCGTGAGCCAGCCTGCGCCGTAGACGGCCTGGATCCTCAAGACGGTACGGGATTGGAAGCTAACGATGTGCTTTGCCCGAATTCCGTCGAGCAGCGGTGCTTGCAAGATGGTGTAACTGACCTCGCGTGTCTGGGAGAACGGTCCTAGCGACGTCCAAAGCACCCGTCGCCTACGTCGAACGGGAAGCAACGGCACAATCGTGAGCGCGCGGTCGTCGAGGTCGATTTTTCGCGTGGCAACGCAGACGACGAGGATGAATAAGAGGCCAAAAAGTACGGATATCACTGTGCTGCCGACTCGGAAGACCTCGCCGAGGGTGAGACAGGCCAGGAGGACAAGTCTCGGGATGAACGAGATCAGCGACGGGTACAACGCCTGCGGGCCGTCGCCGCGGGGGTCAGGATTCACGGAAGGCTGGGCGGCCATGCCTCAAGCATCCTGCTTCGCGGTGTCGAAGTCGAGCAGCCACGCCAAGATGGCGTCTGCAGTGGGCACAGAAGCTAGAACGGCAATGCGTTCGCAGCTGACCGCGCAACGTCGATCAGCGGCGTGACTGCGAAGAACGAGCCGACCGTGACCACCAGGCACCCGGAGACCGCGATCCCGAGCATCAGCTCACGTGGCGGCGACCCGCCGGCCGGAGCGAGCCGGTACTCGACCGCTTCGCGCATGTACATCGCGCGGATCACGCCGAGGTAGTAGACGGCCGAGACCATCGTCCCGAGCACACCGGCCACGATCAGCCACCACCAGCCGTGCTGATAGGCGGCCGCGAAGGCGTAGAACTTGCCGATGAAACCGCCCGTGAGCGGGAAGCCGAGGAACCCGAGCATGAACGTCCACATCGCGATCCCGAAGAACGGCCGCTCCCAGCCGAAGCCACTGAGATTGTCGAGCGTCACCGGCTCGCCGAGCTCCCGCTCGCGCGCCGCGACGACGGCGAACGCGCCGAGGGACATCGCGCAATAGGGGATCAGGTAATAGAGCAGCGCCCGGCCGCCGAGGGCGTTCGCGGCGGCGATCGGAATCAGCATGAAGCCCGCGTGCGAGACCGACGAGTACGCGAGCATCCGCTTCACGTTTCGCTGTGTCAGCGCCGCGATGTTGCCGACCGCGAGTGAGGCGCAGGCGATGACCGCGATGCCCCACGTCCAGAGCCGCTGGTCGTGCGGGAACGCGGTGACGAGGATCCGGTAGGCGACGACGAGACCGGCCACCTTCGTCGCGGAGGACATGAACGCGGTCACGGGAGTCGGCGCGCCCTGGTAGGCGTCGGGTGTCCACATGTGGAACGGTGCTGCGGAGACCTTGAACGCGAGCCCGGCGAGGATCATCGCGAGCCCGGCGACCAGCAGGCCGCTGTGCGAGGAGACGGGCGACGCGCCGATCTTGTCGAACGCCAGCTGCCCGGTCGCGCCGTAGACGAGCGCGGAGCCGAAGAGCAGGGTCGCCGAGCCGACTGCGCCGATGATCAGGTACTTCAGGCCTGCTTCGAGCGAGCCGACGAGGTCGATGTCGATCGCGCACATGATGTAGAGCGAGATCGAGAACCATTCGAGCCCGAGGAAGAGCGTCATCAGGTTCGAGGCGGAGACGAAGAAGATCATGCCGCCTCCGGCCGCTGCGAGCAGCGCGTAGTACTCGCCGACATGCTCTTCGCGCCAGCGCTCGCCGTAGGAGATGAAGACGGCGACGACGCCGCAGGCCGCGATGATCGCCTGCGCGGTCGCGGCCCAGCGGTCGCGGAACATGGCGTCGGCGATGATCGCCGAGCCGTGCGGGCTCTTGTCGTCGAGCAGGATCGCGAAGACGAGCGAGGCGACGAAGCCGGCACCGCAGACGATCGCCGATGCAGGCTTACGGATCCGCTTGGGAACGAGCACCGCGACCATCAGCAGCGTCCCGGCGGCTGCGAGCAGCGCCAGCGATGGTGAGAGCGCGAACCAGTCGACGTGCGGCTTCGTGATCAACTCGGCCTCCAGCTGAAGCTGACGGTTTTGCCGGCGCCGCCGCTACTCGATGAGACGACGACCCGGAGTTGCGCGCCATCGGTGCAGGGCAGAACCGTCGTCCCTGACTTGCCCGGGTTCGGATGCGCGATCTCGTACTTCTGCTGGGCGTCGTTGCACGGGATGCCGACTCCCGGTAGCCAGGCGCTGGAAGGAGTCGTCGTAGCCGCGAAGGCGAGGCTGCCGCCAAAAGCGTGTCCGCTGATCAGGTTCGGGCTCGCGGAGAGCATGAGCAGGCAGCCGATCAGCGGCACGACCATGCCAAGCTCGGCGTCCCGGAGATCCATCGCAGCTTCGCTGACCGCGGAGCCGACCCTGTCGTGCAGCACCGCCGAGATGAGGCGCAGCACGTACATCGCGCCGAGCACGATCGAGCCCGCGCCGATCACCGCCCACGCCCAGCCCTGCTGGAAGACCCCGGCCAGGATCAGGAACTCTCCGGCGAAGGCGCTCGAAAGCGGTACCGCAAGTGCGATCACCCCGGTTGTCATCAGCGTGGTCGCGAGCGCCGGCCGGCCGCGGGCGAAGCCGCCGAGCAGCGCGAGCTCTCCTGTCGAGGCCCGGCGCTCGATCATGCCTGCCATCAGGAAGAGCGCTCCGGAGATCAGGCCGTGGTTCACCATCTGGAGCACCGCGCCGGTCGAGCCGAGATTGTTCCCGGCGAACAGGCCCAGGGTGATCAGGCCCATCTGGGCGAGCGACGAGTACGCGATCACGCCGCGAATGTCGGGAGACCGGAACGCGAGCAGCGAGCCGTAGACGAGCCCGATCGAGGCCAGCACGAGAATCGGGACGCGGAAGTCCTGCGTCGGCCCGGGGAACTTCGCGATCGCGATGCGGAGGAAGCCGTAGGCCGCGACCTTCGAGATCACACCGGACAGCAGTGCTGCCACCTCGGGTGGAGCCTCGCGATAGGCGTCGGGGAGCCAGCCGTGGAACGGGAAGAGCGGCGCCTTGACGGCAAACGCGACGGCGAAGCCGAGGAAGATCCAGTCGTTGTTGCTGGCGCCCATCTGCGTCAGGTCGAACGTCCCCTGCTGCAGGCCGTAGACGACGATCGCCGCGAGCATCAGCAGCGAGCCGGCCACGGTGTAGACGACGAACTTCAGCGTTGCACCGAGCCGCCCGGGGCCGCCCCAGACACCGACGAGGATGTAGAGCGGGATCAGCATCGCCTCGAAGAAGGCGTAGAAGAGGATCAGATCCTGCGCGGTGAACACTCCGACGACAGCCCCGAGCAGGAAGAGCATCAGCCCGAAGTAGGCGCGTGCGCGCTCGCGGCCGACCCACCAGCCGTAGGCGATGCAGCACGCGGTCACGACGGTCGTCAGCCCGACCAGCCACACTGAGAAGGCGTACTGGCCGACGTGGTAGCTGACGTGCAGGTCCGAGAACCATGAGGTTTGCTGCGTCAGCTGGAGATCCGAGTTGCTGAAGTCGAACCGGCCGAGGGTCGAGATCCAGACGTAGACCTCGAGCATCGCCACGAGCGTCGCGAACGCTCCGATCCAGGCGCGTGGCATCGGCGCAAGCCAGACGACGAGCGCGCCGAGCACCGGCAGGAAGATCTCGATGGTGGTTACTGAGAGGTTCATTTCACGGAGAGGAACACGATGATGAGCACGGTCAGCCCAATGGCCAGCGCGAGGGCATAGGAGCGAACGAGGCCGTTCTGGGCCCGGCCGAGCTCACGAGAGCCGAGCCCGAACCCGCGGGTGACTTCGCTGATCGAGCCGCCGATCAGCGGCCGCTCGACGAACCTGGCAAGGGCACGGGCGAGCGCGACGGCCGGCCGGTAGAAGATCGCGTCGTAGAGCTCGTCCCAGTAGAACTTGTGCTCGAGCAGCGGCGAGGCCTTCGGGACGGCCATCGACTTCGCCGAATAGAGCAGCCACGCGAGCCCCATCCCGGCGAGCCCGGCGACGATCGCGCAGGCAGACGCCACGTACTCGTCCTTGTTCATCGCCTCAGTGAACGGCGTCGCGACCTGGGCCAGCCAGTCCGACAAGGGGTGCCAGACCGGCGTGAACTGGAGGAAGCCGCCCACCGTCGAGAGCACGGCGAGCACGCTCACCGTCCAGACCATCGAGAGCGGGCCTTCCTTGCCGTGATGGTCGTGGAAGTGCTCCTGCGCAAACGACGACTGCTCGCCGGTGAAGACGATGAAGAAGAGCCGGAAGGCGTAGACGCCGGTCAGGAAGGCGCCGAAGATGCAGGCGGCGAAGAGCACGTATCCGAACGTGCCGCGCTCGAGCGTGCTGGCGATGATCGAGTCCTTCGAGAAGAAGCCTGCGAACGGCGGGATCCCGACGAGCGCGAGCGAGCCGATCAGGAAGACCGTCCGCGTGTGCGGCATCGCCTTGCCCATCCCGCCCATCTTGCGAATGTCCTGCTCGCCTGTGAGCGAGTGGATCAGCAGGCCGGCCGCGAGGAAGAGCAGCGCCTTGAAGAAGGCGTGCGTCATCAGGTGGAACATCCCGGTGGCGTACGCACCGGTCGCGGCGCCGACGAACATGTAGCCAATCTGGGACATCGTCGAATAGGCGATCACGCGCTTGATGTCC
>DASZPQ010000011.1:0-13734 GCA_035550275.1 Gaiellaceae bacterium
CGACCTGCACTTCGAGGGCCCGATCGCGGTCGCCGACTCGATCGCCCCGAAATGGACTCCGGCCGACAAGCACGTCGTCCACATCATCTTCGGCGTCGATCTCTCCAGCCGGTCTCTGGAGGACGTCGAGACGCGCGACGCCGCCGTTCGGGGTGCGCGCCTGTTTTCGCTCGACGAGCTCGAGGAGATCGTGGTTCATCCGCCGATCAAGCGCTTCCTCCAGCGCTGGCAGCCGGGAGATCCGGCCGTCTATCTCGGCAGCCTCTGGGTTCGCTAAGGCCGGCCGCCGCGGCGGCGTGCGCGCTCTGACGACACGGCGTGCGCCTGGAGCTCGAGGTCGTCGGAGAGCGGCTCGAGCGTGTGCTCCTCGCCGGTGAGATGCCCGAGCGCGTCCTCGAGCAGGCGGTCGGCGAACCACGGATTCCGTGGCAGGAGCGGCCCGTGGAGGTACGTCCCGTAGACACGGCCCATCCGGGCACCCTCCGATCCGGACTCTCCGTCGTTCCCGAACCCGGCGATCACCCGTCCGAGCGGCTCGACTCCCGCATCGA
Source organism: Gaiellaceae bacterium (assembly GCA_035550275.1). Classification (GTDB taxonomy): domain Bacteria; phylum Actinomycetota; class Thermoleophilia; order Gaiellales; family Gaiellaceae; genus PALSA-600. The sequence goes on from DASZPQ010000011.1 coordinate 552, forward strand.
GATAGGTGCGCCCGGCGTGATTCTCGAAGCCGACGAGCGTCTCGCCGGCCCAGGTGCAGTCGAGGAGCACGTCCCCGATCAGGCGCCGCTCGCCCGCGACTGTGTGCAGGCCGAGCAGACCGATGCCCGGCAGCTCGGTGCCGTCGCGATCGCGATAGAAGCGCCCGAGCAGCTGATACCCGCCGCAGACGGCGAGCAGCGCCGCGCCGGCGTCGACGGCTGCGCGGAGTGCCGAAGCCTTGGCCGCGAGATCCGGCGTCACAAGCTGCTGCTCGCGGTCCTGGCCGCCTCCGATGTAGAAGAGATCGGCGTCCGGGATCGAATCGCCGAGCGTGATCGCCTCGACCGAGAGCTCGTGCCCTCTCGCCGCCGCTCGTGCCGAGAGCACGGCGATGTTCCCGCGGTCGGCGTAGATGTTCAGGTAGTCGGGATAGAGATGGCCGACGCGGATCTTCATGCTGCGCCTTCCCAGTAGTTCTTCGCGTGCCCGCGCTCGCTCACGATTCCGCGCAGGGCGAGCATCGCGGTGTACGTCGGAAGAACGACGAGCTCCTCGCCGGGGGGCGTCAGCTCGAGGCCGAGGTCGAGCGCGGTCGCGAGGTCGGGCACGACGTCGATCCGGTCGCGCCCGAGGCCGCCGTAGGCGAAGCGGAGCCCGAGCTCCGCAGCGCGCTCGCCCGTGACGACGACACGGTCGAGCCCGGTCAGAAGCGGCTCGAAATCGACGTCCCAGATCCAGGAGACGTCGCGTCCATCGGCGACGTCGTCGTTCAGCGCCACGACCGCGACTCGTGGCGGCGCGGCGTCGACCAGGGTGCGCACCGCCTCGTTCGCGCCGGCCGGGTTCTTGATCAGCAGGAGCAGGACCCGGCGGTCGCCGATCTCGATCCGTTCGAAGCGGCCGAAGGCCGCTGTGAACCGCTCCAGGCCTGCACAGATCTCCGCCAGGGGAATGTCGAACGCAACAGCCAGCGTCGCGGCAGCGACCGCGTTGTAGACGTTGTAGAGCCCCGGCAACGCCAGCCGGACGCGTTGCGAGCCGCCAGGCGTCGTGAGCGTGAAGGCAACGCCATCGAGCCCCAGCGGCTCGATCTCACGAGCGATGACGTCGAGTGGGGGACGCTGCTCGTGCCCATTCGGGCAGCGATAGTCGCCAAGGTGCCCGACGTAGGCCGCGGCATAGTCGTATGGCGCGCCGCAGGTGAGGCAGTACTTGGAATCGGCGGCGTGCTGCAGCGACGGCCGCGCCTGGCGTGGGTCGTCGATGCCGAAGAAGAGCACGCGTGCCGTAGCCGCGCGGCGGCCGATGTCGGCCAGCAGCGGATCGTCCCCGTTCAGGCAGAGCGTCGTGTCGGACAGGCCGTCCACCGTGGCCCGCCAGCCGTCGGCGACGAGCTCGAGCTCGCCGTAACGGTCGAGCTGGTCGCGGAAGAGATTGCCCAGCGAGATCACCCGGGGTCGAACGCGCGTCGTCACCTCGGGCAGTGCGCCCTCGTCGACCTCGAAGAGCCCCAGCTCGGCGCCTGGGCTCGCCAGGAGCGTCGAGGCGACGCCGGAGACGAGGTTGGCTCCGGCAGCGTTGTGAGCGAGCCTGAAACGCCTCTGGAGGATCTCCGCCGCCATCGCGCTCGTCGTGGTCTTCCCGTTCGTCGCGGAGACGATCACCGAGCCCTGCGGCAGCCGCGCTGCAAGGCGGTTGACGGCGCCGGGATCGGCCTTCCAGAGCAGCTTGCCGGGCAGCGTTGTGCCGCCGCCACGCCCGGCGAGGCGGGACAGGCCGGCCACCGCGCGAGCGGCAGCCACCTCGGGCCAAAGGAGTCCGCGCAACGCCACGGAGCGTACCCCGTGACCGTGCTCGCGCCTACTTGCCACGGAGTGATTTCGCTCTACCATTGTTGGAGATGGCTCGTAAAGCACGCTATCGCGCGATCGCCGACATCGACCCCGCCGCGCTCGCGTCGTTTCAGGCGGGGATCCGGAAGCGCTACTCGGACGAGCAGATCCTGGCCGAGCTGCGCGCGTCGGCAGAACGGCTCGACCGCTCACCGACCATGAAGGAGTTCGCGGCAGACCCGGGCTCGAGCGTCCACCCGCAAACGGTGATCGAACATTTCGGGACGTGGAACGCCGCCAAGCGGGCGGCCGGCCTGGTTCCACGGCGTTTTGCGACCAGGGAGGAGCTGCTGGCGCTGCTCGAGCGGCTCGGCGCCGAGCTCGGCCGCACGCCGACAGCGCGCGACCTCGACGACCGCCGGCACACGATGCCGTCGAAATCGCTCTACTGGCACACCTTCGGGTCGCTGACGAACGCCCTGCGCGACGCGGGCTTCGACGTCGCCGTGGGGGAGGAGCGGCTCGAGCGCGCCGTCAGCCAGGGAGCCGGGCTCGCACGCCGGCTCGGACGTCTGCCGCGCTTTGCCGACTGGGCGGCCGCGCGGCGCTCGTCCGACGCGATGCTGACGGAATGGCAGGTCTACCGGATGTTCGAGTCGCGCCGCGGTGCATGGGCGACGTTCCAGTTCCTGATCAGAGCGCGGCTCGTCGAGCAGGGCGCCACCGTCGGAACCGACGGCTCAGTGTCCTAGGCGGCCGCGGCGATCGAGGCGAGGCGCGTGAGGCAGAACTCGCGCTCCTGCGGAGCTCGCACGGCCGGCAGCGTGTTCTCCTCGACGAACGTGTTCGGCGTGAAGCTGCGGCGCTCGACGACCTCGCCGGCATTCAGGGTCAGCAGGGTTCCCTCGTCGACCTGGCGCTTGCGGAGCTTCAGATGGCAGTAATGCTCGACCACCTCGAGCGCGAGCTTCGTCGAGGCGAAGAAGACACCGTCGCTGCCCTGACCGAACCAGAGCGGCCGGCCGACGCCGCGGGCCAGAAAGACGTGTCCAGGCTCCCGCTCGTCGACCCAGGCTGCTGCCATCGAGCCGCGCAGCTGCTCGAGCGCCCGTGGATCGTTCTGCGAATGGGCAGCCAGAGCGAAGATCGCCTCGGAATCGACCGTCATGCGCGGCTCCGCCCTTGCGCACGTATGTTCGGCCAGCAATTCGTCGTCGTTGACGATGATCCCGTTGTGGATCCCCACCACGCGACCGTGGCGAATCGGATGATTGTTCGCGGCAATCGACGGGTGGCCCTTCGTGTAATCGCGCACGTGCACGAGCAGCTCCGCGGTGTGCTCCGGCACGACGACACGATCGAGCAGCTTCGATGCCGGCGTGCGCTGCTTGACGACGGTCGCAAAGGTCGCGCCGGGCTCGCGAAACGCGTACCCGACCGCATCGGCGCCGCGCTCTGCGATGCCCGCGAGCAAGGTCTGCGCCGCGAGTGTCCGAGCAAGCTCCGAATCAGGTGAAACGCTGTAACCAGCGATGCCGCACATCAGATACCAATCGTAGAGAGTCGAGCGGAGATCGTGCCGAGAAAGTCGTCATTCTCGCTTCACGATTGAGGTCCTTCGCCACGCACGATAATGAGTGTTATGTCAAGTCAATACCGAAAGGCTCGAGCGAAGCCATCTGGCGCGATCGATCCACAACCTTCTCCCCAGGTCGTCCACCGGGTGACAAAGCTGTGGACAACATCCCGCCCGCAAAGAGCGCATTTTTCGCCGCCGCCGGGGCTTGAACTCCGCCGGCCGGCAGCGTAGGTTTCCGACTGCGCCGAGCACGGAACGTGAGTAGGTCGAAGTCGTGCCTGGAGGCCGTACGCGGAAGCGGAACGTCACCGGGCCCGATCGACGAAAACGTCACCGGCTCGGCGAATTTTTGGTCCCATTCCCTTTCAGAGCATCCAGCACGAAGTGCTAGTTCGCGTGTGCAAACAGAAGTGTTCGCATTTTGCGACAATCTCGTTACAGCAGGTCTTGCCGGGACGGGTGCGAGGCTCTAGGTTTCCTCTTGCACCGAGGACGGAGCGCAAGTAGGTCGAAGCTGAGCCCGGGGGCTGTACGCGGAAGCGGAAAGCCAACAGGTTCGGGGGACGAAAGCGCAACCGCCTCGGTGAATTTTTTTGGTCCAACGCAGGTTGAGACCGACGCCGGCGGCAGCGTTTCGTATACTCGGGAGACGATGCCTCGCTTCAAGCCCCCCACGCTGCCGATGCCGAAGCTGCCGAGCGTTCCGAGCAGCGCGTCGTCGTTTCTCTGGGCGGTCGGGCTTGGGCTCTACATCTTCCTCGGCGGTCTCTCCGTCTCGCTCGCCTCACCCGAGGTGACGCTGATCGTCTCGGTGGTCGCCGGCTGCGCGATCTTCGCCTTCGTCCGGATCTACGGCGAAGACGACCCGAACCGCCCCTGACCGCCTGAGAGCGCCGAGATGAGCAGGTGGGCCAGCTCCGGCCCGACCTCGTGCTCCAGCCTCGTCTGACCCGAGGGCGCCTCGCCGTCCACCGGAGGGGGCTCCTGTGTGGTTTCCGCCGCCCGGTCTGGCTCGACGGCAGACACAGCTCCTCTATCGGCTCACCCGGAAGCCGGCCTCATCCCTGACCGGAGGGAACGGGAGCGGTTAGTACTCGATCAGCGCGTGCAGATCGAGGTCGCTCAGCCGCTCACGGCCGCCGAGGAAGGTCAGCTCGATGATGAAGCAGGCTCCGATCACGATGCCGCCGAGCTGCTCGACGAGGCCGCGAATCGCCTCGACCGTCCCTCCTGTCGCCAACACGTCGTCATGAATCACGACGCGCGCGCCCGGCTGGATCAGGTCGGGATGGAGCTCGAGCGAGTTCGATCCATATTCGAGCGCGTAGGTGGCGCTGATCGTCGTCGGCGGCAGCTTGCCCGGCCGGCGTGCCGGAACGAAGCCGCAGTTCGCGGCGGCCGCGATCGCCGGGCCGAGGATGAAGCCGCGCGCCTCGGCGCCGAGCACGAGATCGGGCTGCTTCGACCCCACCCACTCCGCCAGATCGGCGATCGCCGCTTTCAGCGAGTCGGGATTGGCGAGCAGCGGCGTGATGTCCTTGAAGCCCACGCCCGGTGTCGGAAAATCTTGCACCTCGCGGATGTAGGTGCGGAGATCGAGCTCGATCATGGAGTGCCTGCCACCTCTCGTAAGTCGCGCCAGAACAGGAGTGAAGAAAGCTCTTGAGCCAATTCGGCCAGTGCCTGAAGATCGCGCAGGCCCGCTCCGCGCCGCTCCGTGTTCTTCGATCGGAGGGCAGGCGAGATCAGCTGCTCGAGGAGCGCAGTCTCGCGGTCGGTGGCAGTCCTGAACGTCCGCAGATGTCGTGGAGCGACACCGTAGCGTGAGAGCTGGGCGCACACCGCGGCAACGTCTGCGTCGGTCTCGGGATAGCGCTTCTTGCTCCCCGTTCCAGCGGCCGAGAGCAGGCCGAAGTCTTCGAGCTCCTTCGCGGTTTCGGGGGTGACTCCCGAGCGGCGGCAGAGCTCGTCCAGGTCGATCTGCTCGACTCGTTCGCCCAGGCCGGCAGGGCGACGGCGCTTGCGCTCCTTCATGCCCGGCGCATCGAGCTCCTCGCGGATCACCTTCAGCGGCAGAAACTCGTCGCGCTGGAGCCGCAGAATCGTCGTCAGGCGCTCCACGTCCTCTTCGCTGAACAGCCGGTAGCCACCACGCGTGCGCTGCGGCGTCAGGAGGCCCTCATCCTCGAGGAAGCGGATCTTCGAGATCGAGATGTCGGGGAACTCCTCCGTCAAGCGCCGGACGACCTCGCCGATCCGGATCAGCCGCTCACGCTGAGTGGGTTTCTCTGCGGTGCTCATCGGGCGATGAAGGTCAGGCGGTATTTGCCGATCTGGAGCTCGTCGCCGTTCTCGAGCGGAACCTTGTCGATGCGGTGCCGGTTCACGAACGTGCCGTTCAGCGAGCCCTGGTCTTCCACGAAGAACGTCCCGTCGCGCTCGACGAGCACCGCGTGCTCGCGCGAGACGGTGACGTCGTCGAGGAAGATCTCGCACTCCGGCGTGCGGCCGATGCGCGTGCGGTCGTGGCGCACGTGGAAGCTCTCTCCGGCGCGGCCACCTCCCGACCTGACGACGAGCGCGGGGCCTTCGAGGCCTTCGACCGCAACGTGTGCCAGCTCACCCAGCTCCGCGGCGGAGAACGTCTGCGTCGCCTCGCTTGTCGCCTCCCCTTTCTCGAGCAGGGCGCCGCACCGCGAGCAGTAGTTCGCGGTCTCCGGGTTTTGGAACCCACACTCGGTGCAGTAGACGTGACTCATCTGACGCGGAGCGTGCCGGCCGCTTAGGGCTGCGGCGACGCTTTGCCCGAGAGGATGTCCGTCAGACGTTCGACGTCGACCTCGTCGAGAACGCTGCGGCCTCCCGAGCGCTGGAGCCGGACGACGAGCTCTGCGCGCAAGATGTCGATCTTGCCGTGCAGGATCCGGCGCTGGTACGAGACCTGGCGCTCCTGCGCTTCAAGATCGTCAATCACGAGCTTGAGCTGCTCGTCAGACAGCGAGCCAAGATCGGGAAGTGGTTCCAACTCGAGCAGACCTTTCGTCGGTGACAGAAGGACTGATTACACCGGAGAGCACACGAACCGTCAACCTCAACTTGAGGATTCTAGCTCAGGTTCCCTGCGGTAGCGCGATCTCCTCCCCGGCAATCACATCCGACACGATGCGCCTGAGCTCGTTTTCCAGCTCGGCGGAGGCCTCATCCGTGGCTCCTTCCGCGTAGAGATGGATCAAGGGCTCGTCCGGATCGGGGAGCGCCAGCGTCCAGCCGCGCTCGTCCGTGACCTTGATCCCGTCGGTCAGATCCACGTCGCCCTCCGCAAACCGCTCGTTCAGCACCCGCATCACCGTGCCCTTCGACGCCCACGGGCAGTCCAGCTGCCGATGCACGAGCGTCGGGCGAGGCAGCGCCTCGATCAGCTTCGACAGTGGGGCTTCGAGCGGCGCCAGCAGCTCGAGGAGCATGCAGAGCGCGGCGACGCCGTCGTAGGCCGGCAGAAAGCTCGGAAAGACGTACCCGCCGTCGGCACCGCCTGCAAAGACGACTCCGGGGCCCGCTGAGGCCTGGCTCAATGCCGAGGGCGACGTCGGCGTCCTGACGACCCGGAGCCCGTCGGCAGCGACCGCATCCGCCTGGCTCGTGACGTTCACAGGCAGCGCAACGGTCCCGCTCCGGCCGGACGACCCGAGCAGGTGCAGGAAGAGCAGCAATGCCTGGTCGAGCCGGACCTCATTGGCCAGCTCGTCGACGAGGAAGAGCCGCTCGGCTGCCCGGTCGAAGATGACGCCGAAATCTGCTCCGACGGCCCCAACCAGGCGCCTGGCCTGCGTTGCCGTCTTCTCGAGATCCGCTAGGAGCGGGCCCGTGTCCGACCCGAACGGGTGAGCGGTGATCGTCTCGACACCCAGCGGGCCGAGGATCGACGGCAGAACGGACGAAGCCGCCGAATAGCCGTAGTCGACGACGATCCGAAATCCGCGTGAGGCAACTGCGTCCGCGTTCAGCGTCTCGAGCAGATCGTCGGCGTAGCTCTCGCGGGCGCGCGGCGGATAGCCGATCGCTCCCACCTGCTCGAACGGGACACGGCGCAGCTCCTGGCGGGTGAAATGCTTCTCGACCTCACGCTGCATCGCGTCGGAGAGCGCGATCCCCGGGCGCTCGCAGAGGCTGATCCGGATCACCTCGGTGTCGGTGAGGGACGTGCCGACGTGGAACGCCGCGTCGTAGTTCTGCGTGTTCAGGCAGTGCTTGCCGACCGCGGCGGGTAGCGTCTGGAGGTCGGCAACGCTGACGCCGGCCGAGTTCAGGCCCGAGATGATCGCCCGCTTGATCATCCGGTAGGCCGGCGCCGCCTCGCGTGTCGCGACGACGCGGGAGCCGCGCCTGAGCGCCGTTCCGAGCGCAGCCCCGAGCCGCACCGCCGTCTCGGGCGTGACGTCGACGTTCACGAGGCCGGTGATCCCAGTGCCGTGGAAGAGGCGCGGCGAGGCCCGCGACTCCCAGATCAGGCTCTCGTGGAGATGCGCTCCGGACTCGACTTCCTTGTAGGGGTAGATGCGCACGCCCGGATAGATCTCTGCCTGCTCCCCGAGGACGGCGTGGTCGCCGACGGCAACCCCCTCGTGCAGGCGCACGTGCGGCTGGACCTGGCAGCTCGCGCCGAGGATCGCGCCCTCGATGTGGGCGCCGCGGCCGATGTACGTGCCCGAGTCGACCACGGAACGCGCCACGTGCGTCCGCTCCCGGAGCGTGACGCCGGAGCCGAGGACGGTGTAGGGCATCACGGCTGCGTCGGGTGCGATCCGGCACTCGTCGCCGATGAAGGCAGGCCCGGAGACTCCCGCGACATCGTCGATCTCGATCCCCTCGCCGATCCAGACGTTGCCGCTCAGGCGGACGCCGGGGATGTTCAGGTTCACCTTCTCGTCGAGCGCGTCGAAGTTCGCCTGCCGGTACTGGTCGAGGTTCCCGATGTCCTGCCAGTAGCCCTCGCAGACGTAGCCGTAGATCGGCCGGCCCATCTCGAGCAGGAGCGGGAAGAGCTCTTTCGAGAAGTCGTACGGCCCGCTCGTCGGCACGTGCTGCAGGACCTCGGGCTCGAGCACGTAGATCCCCGTGTTGATCGTGTCGCTGAAGACCTGGCCCCACGACGGCTTCTCGAGGAAGCGCTCCACGCGTCCGTCGCCGTCGGTGACGACGATCCCGAACTCGAGCGGGTTCTCGACCGACTTCAGCCCGATCGTGACGGCTGCGCCCTTCTCCTTGTGGAAGGCCATCAGCTCGGTCAGGTCGATGTCGCACAAGGCGTCGCCGGAGATGACGAGCGTCGTGTCGTCGAGGCGTCCGCTCGCGAGCCGAACCGAGCCGGCCGTCCCGAGCGGGACCTCCTCGACCGAATACTCGATCGCCATGCCGAGGCTCGACCCGTCACCGAAATGGCTGCGGATCGACTGAGGCAGGAATGCGACGGTGACGACGACCTCGTCGAACCCGTGCGAGCGCAGGAGCTCGAGGATGTGCTCCATGCACGGCTTGCCGACGATCGGCACCATCGGCTTCGGCTGGTTCGAGGTCAGAGGGCGCAGGCGCGTCCCCTCCCCACCCGCCATCAGCACGGCCCTCATGCGACCACCTCGGTCCGCACCTTGCGCGCATAGAGCACGAGCGACGCGACCGCGATGCCGAAGCCGATCCAGAAGAGCCAGACCGGCCAGCGGGTCGGTTCGTGGGTGCACATGACGAACCCGAGGCTCGCGTACAGCACCCAGGTTGCGAGCTTGCCGAGCATGTTGACCTCGAAGCGATACCCCCGCCCGAGCAAGAACGGTGTCGCGGCGATAAGGACCACGTCGCGAGCCGGAATCGCCAGTGCGACCCACGGAAGGCGGCCCGCGTGCCAAAGCAGGATCACGGCCGCCGCGATCAACAGCCGGTCAGCCAGCGGGTCGGCCAGCTTGCCGAACGACGACTCGACGTGCCAGCGCCGCGCCAGGTAGCCATCGATCTGGTCGGTCGCTCCGGCAGCGCCGAACAGGATCGCCGCAGCCCAGCTTCGTCCTTCGGGAGCGGACACGATCAACGCGACGTAGACCGGGATCACGACCAGCCTGGCGATCGTCAGCGCGTTTGGCAGCGACGCGAGCGGAGCCGAGACTGTTCGTATGGCCACACCACAGAATAGGCGTGACCGTTGCCAGCGCGATCAATGACCTTTCTTCGCGGTGCTCTTCTTGACCGTGGTGAGGAACTTCGACTCGCCCTCGTAGATCCTCGTCCAGTACGCCGTGCGGGCGAGGTACGCCGTTTCGGCCGGGACGCCGCGCAGTCCCCAGGCGCCTTCGTACCCGAGATAGGCGACCCCGTCGTGGACGCCAGGCGGTGCGGCCGGCTCGATTTGGGTGCCCTCGTGCCACTCGTTGAACGATGTGATCGTGATCAGGTCGGGCCGCGCAGCCAGCGCCGCGACCCACATGGAGTCGTACGTGGCGCCGTCGCGGCGTGGCTTGATTCGCGGATCGCCGGTGGCGCGAACCGCGTTATACCCTGGCCCCACCGACGGGCCGCAGAGCAGTCCAACTGCATGCGCCTCGTTGCAGATCCGGGACAACTCGTTGCCGCGGTAGGTGAGCGTGTCATACGTATAGACGCCATCGAAGTGTGCGGCGGCCGCATACCCGGCCAGCGGGGTCTGGACGAAGACCTGCGCCGGAACGGTTGCGGGGACGCCCGAGGCCTGGAAGGCGTGGACGGCATCGAGCGCCGGTGCCCACTGCGCAGCGGTGTAGTCGTCCGGATGGAAGACGTAGAAGCTCGTGATCCCGAGTGTGCGCAGGTACCAGATGTCGCTGACGACCGACGTCGGAGAGCGGCCGGCATAGGGCTCGATGTGCACCGCGACCGCGATCCCGTCGAGCTTCGCTGCGGCGATCACGGCCGGAAGATGCTTGTCCTCGAATGAGCCTCGCCCCCACCACGAGACGATGATCTCGTTGATCCCGACCTCCTGGATCTCGGACATCTGGGTTGCCAGCACGGTCGGATCGGCGGACGAGTACGGCCCCATGAGCGGGTAGTACGCCGACGCGATGTCATCAGGCGGATTGTGGTTGTTCTGATTCCAGTGGACCCACGCGCCATCGGTCGCCGGAGTCCCGTACCAGGGGTAGTAGAACGCTGCGACGAGTGGTGCGATGGTCACCCTGCTGCCCGCCATCGTGGTGGCGGGGAACCCGAGCGCGAGGAGACTGCAGACCACGAGCCAGCGTGCCACCGGCCGAGACACAGGCCTACGCCTCGGCTTTCGCTCGGCGGACGGAGTACGTCACATCGTCGAACCAGACGCTGCCGTCAGTCACCTGCGCGGTCAGGTGAATGAGCGCATACGCAGCCCCGATGGGTGCCGTCGCCGTGACAGACGCCCGCACCCACCCTTGTTTCCCGGTCGACGGAAGCGTGTCGCTGTGGAGCGTGCCGACGCGCTTGCCGGCACTGCTCATCCACTCGAGCGCGAGTTGGGAGAGCGCGCTCGGAGTCGAGAGACGCGTCCACGCGACAACCTCGACCCGGTCACCGGTCGCCACACCGCCGTCCGAGGGAGATGCGATCAGCGACCCCACGCCGGCGACGCCTCCCGTTGCCGTGACGCACACCGACGAGTTGCCGTGCCGGTGGACGGAGGTGTCGCTCGCCACCGTTGCGCCGTCGCCCGACGGTCCCCAGACCGCAGGCACGGTCGTGCCGTCGGCCGCCTCGACGGTGGTTTCGAATCCTCCGTTGAGATCGACTGGTGGATGGCCTGCAAACGACGCCTTGACGGCCTGCGCAGCGACTTTTGGCGTCCCATCGGTGCGGTAGAGACCGAAGTTCATCTCGACGGGCAGGTTCTGGCCCGACCAGAACGGCACCCCGGACGGAAGGAAGTCGTCGAGTGCCCAGACGCCGGCAGCTCCGAGCCCGTTCGCCTCCGCGGCCCATTCCACTGTCGCCAGGAAGTGGGCCTGCGCAGCGTCCTGAGCGGAGGCTGTCAGCGGAACGGCGGGGAAGCCGGACACGGTGGCGGAGGTCGAATAGCCGGTCTCCCCAATCCAGAGCGGCGTGGGCGCGACGAGTTGCTTCGCGCGGCGAAAGATGGAGTACGCGGCCTGTCCGCTGCCGCCGTAGAAATGGAGGTCGAAGAAGTCGGGTCGCACCGGCCTCAGCCCGGCCACGAGCTCCGCGAGCCGCGTCGTCGGGTCACGCCCGGAGATCGACACTGTCACCGGGGTCTCGCCTCCGAGCACGCCGCGAACGAACGGGATCATCGTGCGGGCCCACGTAAGTGCCGCGTCGGTTACCGGAATCTCGTTCTGGAGCTCGACGAATGCGATCCGCGGGTCACCGGCGAACGGCTTCAGGATCGCGCGCGCCCACGTCTTCGCGCCGGCGAGGTCGGCATACGACGTCCACCAATCGAAGAGCGTCAGCTGAACGTGCAGGCCGTTCTGGCTGGCGATATCGACGAACTGCCGCACGCGGGAGAGGAAGACCGGGCTCGGTTGCGGGTAGCCGATGACCGACGGCTGAACGATCTCCCGGACCGTGTTCGCGCCGAGCGCCGCGATCTGCTGGAAGTTCGCAGCCAGCAGGGTCGGCTGCCAATCGGTCCACATCTCCGACCAGCCGGCATCCGACGGGTAGTAGCTGACGACATCCAGCGACGACGGGACCCCTACCAGCCTGTTCGGCGTCCCTCCTAGCGACGGAGCGGGCGCAACGGCGATTGCCACGGCCAGCACCATGGCGAAACCCAGCGAGCGACACACGCGGGCGCGATCATACTCGAAGCAAAACTCGGCTTATTGCGGCAGCCACTTGACGGTGCAGCCGACCGGCGGCGTTTCCGCGACCGCCGGCTCGTGACCTTCGAGGAGCGCGCCGAGCGCATCGCGCAAGTAGTTGCTGCCGACCTCGGTCTCGTCGCGATTGTCGTCGATCGCGCCGTGGTAGACGAGCTTGCGCTCCCGATCGAAGACGAAGACCTCCGGCGTGCGCTCGGCGCCGAGTGCCTTCGCGAGGCTCTGATCTTCGTCGTGGAGATAGTCGAAGTTGAAGTTCCCGTCGGCGGCGTGCTTGACCATCTCCTCGAACGAATCCGCCGGCTTGTAGTTCGCGTCGTTCGAGTTGAAGGCGACCAGCCTGACGCCGCGGTCGGCGTAGTCGCTCTGAATCGCCTTCATGCGCCCTTCCCAGGCCAGCACGTAGGGGCAGTGGTTGCACGACTGGATGAGCACGAGGATGGCGGCGTCGCCGTAGCTCTCGAGGGTGTGCAGCTGCCCGTCGACTCCGGGCAGCGCAAACGATGGGGCGTGTTCGGCAAGGGCGAGACTCATGTCAGGGCTTCCTCCAGTTGCTTGCGGCTCGGAACCGGTGACGCGCGCCCGTCCGGGAGCCAGTAGATCCGACAGGTGAGGGACGGCGGCGATTCCGCTCCGACGGGGTCGATGTCGCGGCCATCGACCCGAATCGTAGGTGAACCGGGGAACCCGAGTTCAGCTGCCTCTTCGTCGGTGACCACTTCGTGCAGCTCGACCTCGATTTCGATGCCCCGTTCCTCGAGCAATTGCTCGAGCAGCGCCAGCGCCTCCGGATGCGACGGGCAGCCCTCCCAGTAGAAGAGCTCGATCTTCTCCATCAGGTTTCAACCACCACCGTTTTCATACCGTTCGACCCCCACGTCCACACCGACGTGTCGCACACTCGTATCTCCCAACGCACCACCCCGCCGTTACGGCG
>DASZPQ010000012.1:0-2775 GCA_035550275.1 Gaiellaceae bacterium
CGAGCGGTCACACCGCGAGGGGTCTACTGGTCGCGTTCATGGTCGCGGCGTTGTGGCCACGCCTCTCCTGGCCGGCCGCGCTCTGGGCGGCCGGAACATGCGCCCTGCTGGTCGTCGGCGGAGCCCACACGCCGTCTGACGTCCTCGGTGGAGTGCTGGTCGCATTGCTCGTCACGACCTGGGTGCCCTGGAGCCCCCGGTTTCTGCGGCAGGAATGACGTTCATGCGCTTGAATCCGCGTGCGGAGTCGAACGCCTCTCGCCTGCTCCCGGAGGAGATATGAACCGCAATTCCGCTCAATCGGTCGCACTGCTCGCCGGAGCCGCGTTGATCGCGATCGGGCTCCTCGGCTTCCTGCCCGGAACGACGACGCAGTACGACAGCATCTCCTTCGCGGGCGAAGGCTCTGGAGCAAAGCTCGTGGGCCTGTTCCAGGTCAGCATCTTGCTCAACCTCGTCCAGTTGCTGATCGGCGCAGCGGGGATCTGGCTCGCGAAGACGACCTCGGGCGCGCGCCAGTACCTGCTCGGCGCCGGCGTGGCCTATCTCGTCCTCTGGGCGCTCGGAATCGCGCAGGCCGGAAAGTGGATACCCGTCAATGCCGCGGATCACTGGCTCCATCTGGGCTTCGGTGCCGGCTTGATCGGGCTCGCGTTCGCCACGAGCGGCTCGCTGCGCTCGCAGGCCGCGTAGTGGATCCCGAGCTGGCCCTGCTCGAGCAGGTCGAGCGTGGGGAGCTCGGCGACCCGCTTCCGGTGCTCGCCTACCTGGCCGGCGGTGAGGTCGACCTGCCGGAGGGTGAGTTGAACGACGCCCGCAGGCGCGCGCTGCTGCTCCTCGCCGCGGGCGGGGATCCGCATCGCGAGCTCGAGATCGATTCGCGAGCGGTGAAGGGGCTCGCGCTCGATCTCTTCCGCGAGGAGCGGCGCGACCAGCTCGCGCAGGGGATCGATGCGCTTGCGCTGCGTGCCCGAGAGCTGCCGGAGGTGCGTGAGGCGGCGCTCTTTCTCGCAGCGGACGTCGAGCTCGCCTGGCGGCTCTACGCGCTCGCACTCCTCGCCGAGGAGCTTGGCGAGTGACGCCCGCCGTCGAGGTTGCCCGCGAAGCCGGGATCGAGTTCACGCTGCACGAGTACGAGGTGATCGAGCAGGGAACGAGGGATCATGCCGCCGAGGTGGCCCGCAAGCTCGGAATCGAGCCGGCGCGGCTCTTCAAGACGCTCGTTGCGTCGGTCGACGACAACCTGCGGGTCTTCGTCGTCCCGTCGGACCGCTCCCTCGATCTGCGCGCGGTCGGGAAGCGCGCCAAGCTCGCCGATCCGACCCGGGCCGAGCGGGCGACCGGCTACGTCGTCGGCGGAATCAGCCCCCTCGGCCAGCGACGCCTCCTTCCGACCGTGGTCGACGAGTCCGCGCTCGGCTTCGAGACGATTCTCGTCAGCGCAGGGCGACGGGGGCTCCAGATCGAGCTCGACCCACGCGAGCTCGTGCGGCTCCTCGGGGCCGGCGTGCGGCCGGTCAGCACCGCCGAGTAATGGCTCGCGAGCCGAAAAAACAGCGAACCGACTTTTGGCAAAGTGTGGAATAATGGCGCCTTCCGGTCAGGCAAACCAGTTCAGGAGGGGTCCAGCGGTGCGGCGAATCTTTTTCGGATTGACAGTTCTTGCGGCCGTGGTCGCGGTCCCGGTGGCGAGCGCGTCCCAGGTGATCTCGACGAGCACGGTGAGCAACCTGACGCTCGGCGTGAACTCGAAGGGCCAGGCGATGCTGAGCTACGTCTCGAAGGGCACGACTGTTCACGTTCTCGCATACGGCGCCGTCAACGCCTCGCCGCCCACCCAGGGTCAAAAGCAGGTCGCACTCACGCTCGACTACGACGGTGGCTACAAGGAGAACTACACGAACAATCCGGCTGCGAAGGCGGCAGTGGCGAATCTGCGCAGCCTGCAGGACCAGATGAAGAAGGCGACGGCTGCCAAGAACAACCCGGCCCGCTACGCGCTCGCGCCGAAGATCTCGGCGGCGTACGCGAAGCTCGCTGCGCTTCGCACGGCTGCAACCGACTACTGGAAGACATTTACCTGCCCGGCGTACAACGGGCCGGCGCTCGCGTGGATGACCGCGGCCTGCAAGGCGCCTGATGGCAGCTACTGGGCCGTCCAGGAATGGCAGCGCCAGTTGCCCGACTACGGCGTCACGCCGACTCCCGTGCAAGCGGCGACCGAGGTTCATCTCGCTCACTGGACGGGCGCCCTGCCGGTCTTGACGGTGACGATGAACTGGGCCTACAAGAAGTTCGACCACCTCTTCGGCACCTTCACCTACAACGGAACGGGTGTCTATGGCTTCGCCTCGACCCCGGGTGGAGCTCCGCTCGACACCTGGGGACGCAACCTCTACGTCGACACGTTCGATTCCGCGTACGGCAAGGGCTGGGAGCGCGACAACAGCTTCCTGACGCACAAGCCGGGCGGCTCGTTCTGTTACGGCTTCTACGCTCATGGGAGCTTCCCGGCGGGGAACGGCACGAAGTACCGGGCGACGATCATCGGCCCGGGCCTGACGCCGGACATCGAGTGGCAGGGAGATGCGCCCGGCCCGTTCGACCCCGTCGCCCAGGCGACGGCGGATGCTGCGATCGTTGCCATGAACGATCCGCAGTGCAAACAGGTCTGATCGAAGCAGTCATCTTCGACCTGGACGGGGTGCTGATCGACTCCGAGCAGGTCTGGGACGACGTCCGGGAGCAGCTCGCGCACGAGCGCGGCGGCCGCTG
>DASZPQ010000013.1:0-25494 GCA_035550275.1 Gaiellaceae bacterium
ACCATCATCGGCCCGGCGACGCCGCAGCGCGGATTCGCCTCCATGAACGCGGCGAGCGCCGGAACGGCTCCGGGCTCTGGAACTGCGTCCGGGTTCGCGGCGACGACGGCGTCCCCGCTCGTGAGCGCGATCCCCTTGTTCAGGTTGGCCGAGTACCCGAGCGGGTGGTCGTTCGCGACGGCGTCGATCTCCGGTGGCGCGGAGCCGGGAACGTTCGCGATCACGACCAGCTCGTCGACCTGTGGGCGAAGCGCCGGCAGCGACTCGGCCAGCTCCTGCGCATGCCCGTGCGAGACGACAACGGCCGAGACCTTCATCCCGCGAGCACGCTCCGGTAGACGGCGACCGTTTTCCGCGCGGTTTCCGCCCAGGAGAACAGCGCGGCGCGCTCGAGGCCCGCCGCGCGCAACCGCTCACGATCGGAGAGCGCGCGGCGGGTGGCAGCCGTGAAGTCTCCATCCTCCGCGTAAACCGCCGCGTCGCCTGCGACCTCGCGCATCGCGCTGTCGCCTGCGATCACCACGGGAGCGCCGCAGGCCATCGCCTCGACCACCGGCAGGCCGAAGCCCTCGAATCGTGACGGCATCAGCAACGCCGCGGCGCCGCGGTAGAGCTCGGCGAGCTCGTCCTTCGTCACGTAGCCGCGCAGATCGGCGCCGCCCTGGCGAAGCGCACGCGCGAGCTCCGGATCCTTCTCCGGGCCGGCGACGACGAGCGGCAAGCCGACTGCGGTGGCTGCTTCGAGCGCCGTCAGCGGATCCTTCCGGGCCTGGATTCCGCCGACGAAGAGCAGATACCCACCGTCCGAGCCGCCGGGCGAGAACGCCGGATCGACGCCGTTCGGCGTCACCGTCACCTTTGCGGACGAGACGCCGTACAGCTCGACGACGTCGTGCTTCGTCCGCTCCGAGACGACGAGGATCCGATCCGCCCGGCGGGCCGCCCGCGGCACGACGGTCTTGAACGTCAGCCGGTCAAGGCGCCCCATCAGCTCGGGCTGGCGCTCGAAGGAGAGATCGTGCAGCGTCACGACCGTGCGGCCGCGATAGCCCAGCGGCAGCGCGTGTTGGAAGTGGGCGAGCTCGGGCTTCAGAGCCCGCAGCAGCCGTGGCATCGACCAGGCCATCCGGAGCTCCTGCGAGCGAGCCGGCAGCTCGACTGCTTCGACCCCTGCGGGAACGAGCTCCGGATGGCGAGTGACCGCCACAAATCGCAAATCTGGTGCAGCGCGCGGCAATTCCCGCAAGAGGTTCGTGACATAGGTCTCGTCGCCGGTCCGCCTGCGGCCGAGCACGTCGGCATCGAGCAGGATCACGCGACCTCCTCGTAGATCGCCTGCGTCGTCGCGACCACGTCTGCCCACGACGCGGCGAGCCTCGGCTCGGGACGAAACGCGCGGGAGATCCCCTCGCGGATCGACTCGACCTCGGTCGCATCCACGTAGGTCGCGTCCGGCCCGGCGATCTCCTGCATCGGGCTGCCCTCCGTCGTCACGATCGGGCAGCCGCAGGCGAGCGCTTCGGCGACGGGCAGGCCGTAGCCCTCGTAGAGCGACGCGTAGACGAGGCAGCGCGCGCCGCGGTAGAGGGTCGCTAGCTCCGCGTCGCCGATCTCGCCGAGCCAGACGACGTTCGGCGGCGGTTCGACATCGCCCCAGCCCAGGTTTCCCCAACCCAGGGCGCCGACGACTCGCAGCTCGCCGTCAACCGCCTCGGCGATCCGCGCCAGGTTCTTTCGCGGCTCCAGCGTGCCGACGGCGAGCGTGTAGTCGCCCTCCGCCTTCGGGCCATCGGGGACGAAGATCTCCTCGACCGGGATCGGCACGACCTGGATCTTCTCCGGCGGCGTGCCGAGGATCTCGATCAGCTCGCCGCGTGTGAACTCGGAGTCGGCAATCACGCGCGTCGCAGCCTTCACCACTCGCGGGACCGCAAAGGCCGAGTAGGTGCGCGACCAGCGGTTGAACCACTCTGGCCGCCGCAGCACGGCGATGTCGTGCACGGTGACCACGAGCGGCACCGGCGACGAGAACGGCCCCCGAAAGCTCGGGCAGTGGAGCACGTCGACGCCCTTGGCGCGCAGGCGCGGGTACCAGAGCACGTCGGCGGCGACCGAGCGCAGGCGCGACGTGGCCGGGAAGGACACCTGACGTACCTCTACGTCGAGGTGGTCGAGCAGGCCCTGGAGGTACCGGGCCGTCCCCGCGCGCGTCTGGCGGAGGGGCGTCGTGTCGATGCCTACGAGAATCTTCGGTACCCCTCGAGCATCAACTCGCCGGTGCGTCGCCACGAGAACGATTTCACGTGCGCGAAGCCCTTCCAGCGCAGCTCGTCGCGCCGCTTCAGCGCGACGCGAACCGCGTCGGCGAACGCCTCCGGGCTTTCCGGGTCGGCGCGAATTGCCGCGTCGCCGCACGCTTCGTCGAGCGACGGATGCGACGAGGCAACCACGGGCGCGCCCGACGCCATCGCCTCTGTGATCGGCATCCCGAAGCCCTCGAACCGCGACGGGTAGACGACGACGGCAGCGCCCCGGTAGAGCGCGGCGAGCTCCTCGTCGCTGACGCGGCCGAGCCTGACGATTCCTGGTGCGTCGAGCTGCGGCTGCTCTCCCCACCCGGCACCTCCGACGACTGCCAGCGAGAGCCCCGTGTCGGCGAGGAGGCTCCACGCGCGGACGAGCGTGCCGAGGTTCTTCCGGGGCTCGAGCGTCGCGACGGTCAGCGCGAACGGCCCGTCGAGCTCGGCGATCTCACCCTCGTGCGTGAAGGCTTCGCCGATCCCCGGGTGGGCGACGACGATCCGGTCGCGCGGGAAGCCGAGCGTGGTGGCCGTGTCGTCGGCGGTGAAGGCCGAGTTCGTGAACAGAACATCGCACGTCTTCGCAGCGTTGCGGTACTTGTGCGAGTGCATCGAGAGCGTCCGCGACGTCACCCATTGCGGGAAATGCAGCGGCACGAGGTCGTGGATCATGCTCGCGCGCACGCCATGGCGCTGCGGCGGATACATCCAGTCGCTGAAGTGGAGCGCGTCGAACGGCCCGAGCCAGCGCTCGGCCGGCGGCCAGCCGGCGCGCGACCAGGCCGTGCGCCACCAGTGCGCCCCGTAGAGCGTCTTCAGGCGAAGCTCGACCGGGAACCCCTCGAGCGCCGCCGGGATCACACGGCGACCCTCAGGCGATGTCGGCGCGAAGGCGACCACCTCGTCGCCCTGCTCCTGTGCCGCTGCGGCGAGCCCCTGCAGCGAGCCGCGGATGTAGTTGTTCACGCCGGTTCGCTCGTGCGAGAGCGGCGAGACGTCGAAGGCGATCCTCACGGCGTGTAGGTGAACGAGAGGAAATGGGCGCCGAGCAGCCGGTTGTCGGTCGACGTCTTCGGATGGACGTGGACGGGATTCAGCAGCGGTCCGGTCTCGAAGCGGACGAGGCATGTATGCGTCCCCGGGCTCGGATGAAGTGGGACGGTCAGGTTCGTCGAGGGCGCATCCGGCGGGATCTTCGCCTCCCCGGCTCGCTTGCCGTTCACGTACGCGGTCACGGTCTGATCGCTCGTGTAGAGGTTCGCATCCGTGCTGAGGCTCACGGCAAGCTTCCCGCCCGTGCAGTCGAGCCGCTGGTAGCTGACGTTGCGGGTCGGGCCCGACCAGGTGTCGTTCGCATAGAGCCCTGTGACGTGGGTCAGGAGCACGAGCGGGCCGTCGATGCGATAGAGCCGCACGCCCGGCCGCTTGTCCTGCGCGATCACCTTGCCCCGGAGCTCGGTCGTCCCGTCGGCGAGCACATAGGTCGCATGGACGACGCGACCATCGGCGACGACGTCATTGCCGCGGCGCGCGACAGGTATCTCCGGGAGCACATCCGAGCCGGACGAGCCGAGGTTGTAGACGAGGTCGAAGCTGCGGTTGAAGAACTCGTTCTCCCAGACCGTGTAGACGAGGTTGTTGTTGCCACTCCAGAGGTAGTCCACCTTCGCGTTGGAGCCGACGGCATGGTCGATCCAGTCGGGCCTGACGTCGATCCCGGCGAAGATGCTGTTCAACGTGGCGTGATGAATCCCGTGGCGTCCATTTTCGACGACAAAGGATGTCGCAACGAAGTAGGCGCCGACGAGTGCCGGGAGGACGAGCGCGAGGCGACGCGGCAGGAAGAGGAAGATCGCACCGCCCGCGAGCGCCACGAGGAGCACGACCCAGCGGAGCGTGTCGAAATGGATGCCCTGGTCCTGCACCCACCACCACGGCAGCAGCGCGAAGGTGTCGGAGGTCGCGCTCGGCCCGACAAATCGCGCGAGCGGGATGAAGACGGGCAGCACTCCTGCGATCGCGGCGGCAACGACGAGCGGCCTGCGGTTCCGCGTGATCGCGCCGTTTTCAGCAAGCCCGAGCAGCGCGATCAGCGCAAGGGGTGTCACGTAGAACATGTTCCGCTCCTCGATCCGCCCCGACTGCTCTGATGCGAAGGCGGCGACTTCGAGCACGAGCCACGGGACGATCGCGAGCGATGCGACGGTGAATGCGCGCACCGCCGGGGCCGGGCTCCGAGGCGCGAGCCAGAGCGCGAGCAACGCGGCGAACGGGATCACGCCGACCGCCAGGTCGAGCTCGGCGACGTGGTAGAGCAGGTAGCGGAGGATCCCGCTCGCGGTGTAGCTGCTCGTCGTCGCGGCGCGATAGGCGCCGAGCAGCGAGTAGATCGAGCGACCGCGCGCGATCGTGTCGAGCAGGACGAGCACCACGCCGCCGGCGAAGATCCCGTACAGCGTCGCGAACGGCCTGAGCACACCTCGAACGCCGCGCCGCTCGACGATCCCGAGCACGATCGGCGCGATCGCCACGGCCGGCACGAGCGCCACGGCCTGGGCGCGCGTCACGTATGCGAGCCCGCAGAGCGCGAGCAGGAGGATCTGGCGCAACGGTGTCGGCCGTTCGAGCGTCATGACCAGAGCGAGCGCCACGACCACGAAGAGGGGATAGAAGACGTTCTCGGTCATCAACATCCCCGTGAAGAGCATCGACGGGATCGCGACGGAGAGCGCCGCTGCGGCCAGCGCGAGCGCCGGTCGCAGCACCCGGCGCGCGAGGAAGTACGCGGGCACCGCAGTCAGCGACATGACCACGGAGTTGATGACCTTGGCCGCGGTATAGACGGTCGGCATCGCCGTGAAGAGACGCCAGGCCGGCGCGATCACGGCCGGATAGACGAAGCCGTAGCCGTTGCTCGGGACGCCCCGGAGCGAGAAGTGCCCCGTCGCGGCCAGCGACTTCGCGAGCTCGGAGTAGATCAGCTCGTCGCTCATGATCCACGGCGCCACCATCCGGTGAGCCAGCGCGATCCGAACGACGATCGAGACGACCACGATGCCGGTAAGCCACGCCCACGCCGGGACTGCCGAGGCCCGCGCGCGCACCGCTGTCACCACGCTCACGTCAGGATGCCCGAGGCGCGCGCTTGGCGGGCAAGCTCGCCGACGTCGTCCAGACCGACCTCGGCCGCGGCCTCCGCGATCCGCCAGAGGACGGCGTCGCTGACCGCGTCTCCACCGGCGGCGGCCTCCAGAGCCTTCACGTACGCGTCGGCCACCCGGCCGAGCTCGTGCTCGCGCTGGACATAGTCCTGGGCGGCCTCGCCGAGCTCTGTCTTGTGATCCGCCGCCAATTCGAGCGCGCCGGCGATCATCGGGATCTCGACCTCGTCGACCGGGATCTTCAGCGCCACGTCGTCGGGCAGCTCCGCGAACCAGCCGACGTCCGAGACGAGCATCGCCTTGCCGAGGCCAAAGCCGCGGATCACAGAGCCGGACGTCTCCCCCATGGTCGGCGAGCGCAGGTTCACGAGCACGTCGCAGGCTTCCATCAGCGACCACATGCGCTCCTCGGAGACGTAGTGCTCGCGCTGGATCGCCTCCGAATGGCCGAGCCGTTCGAGCCGGCGGTCGAGGTCGAACCGCTCGGCACTGGCGCCGACGAGCAGCAGGCGCGCGCCCGGACGGCGCTTGTGCAGCGTTGCGAACGCCTCGAGCAGCTGTGGGATCCGCTTGTTCATGTTCAGGTTGCCGAAGCAGCCGACGAGCGGGTCGCCGCTGACGTCTGCGGCGGGCGCAACGTGCTCGACCGGCCACGCGGGATGTGGGATCCGCCAGAGCGGGCCCTGGTAGCCGGCGGCGCGCGCTCGCTCCTCGACGTAGTGGGAATGGACGATCACGCCGTGGGCGAGGTCGAGAATCGAGCCTGCCAGCGGGAACCGCTCGGGCTCGGTCTCCCAGAGCAGGGGCAGAAGGTTGTCGAGCACCCCGAGCCCGAGCAGGCGCCCCGGGACCCCGAGCTCGCGCTCCATGGCATCGAGATAGGCGCGCGGCAGCGAGCGGCCGATCGTCGTGCCGGCGACGAGGTGATGCAGCACGAACTCGTGTAGCACCACGACGCCCGGCTGCTCTTTCAGCGCATCGAGGATCCAGCCGTGCGCGTCCGGGTCGTTGCCGATGTGGTAAACAGCGATGTCGGCGTGGGGCCTTCGCTTGCCGGGCTCGGCGACGACCACCTCTTCGATGCGCTCCCGCAGCGCAGGCAGGAGGAGCGCCGAGTAGTCGGCGATCCCGGACCGCGAGGGCGGCATCGGTGAGTAGTAGGCGACCTTCATCTCACGAGAGCAACGCGTCGACGACGCCGTCCCAGGTGACGCGCTCCGCGACCGCCTTGCCGGCCTTGCCCCAGGCCCTGGCTTCGTCGCGGTGGCCGGCGAGATAGGCACAGGCCCGGGCGAGCTCGGATGCCTCGGGAGCAACGACCACCCCGGTCTCGTGGTCGCGGACGATCTCGAGCGGCCCACCGGCGTCGATCGTCGTGAGGACCGGCTTCTCGGACAGAAACGCCTCGTAGGGAACCATTCCGAAATCCTCGTCGATGGGCGCGTAGTAGACCGCGAGGCAGCGAGCGTAGAGATCGGCGAGCTGCTCGTCGTCGACACGGCCCGTGAACTCGACCTGGCCGTTCAACCCCTTCGCGATTCCCTCGAGCCGTTCGCGATCGGGGCCGTCGCCCGTGATCACGATCCGGAGCGAAGGATCGAACTTCGCCGCCTCGATCAACAGGTCGATCCGTTTCGCGCGGTCGAGCCGGTTCACGGATAAGACGTAATTCTCAGGCTCAGAGGTCCAATAGGCGAGCGCCTGCGGCGGGTGCGGCAGCAACTTGGCATCGACATCCGTGTAGCGCTTCAGCCGGTCGGCCACGTTGCGGGAGGTCGCGAAGACTCGGCGCGCCTCACCGAGCGCGGTGCGGTCGAGGCGCTCGACGGCATCGCGCGTCGCACGGTCCTCGGCCGACTCGGAGAACTGGCCGAGCTCGGTGCGGTCGTAGTCGTAAGCCTGGCGAAACTGGTGCAGCACCCATGCGACCTTGTTCGGATGGCGGACGCAGTAGGCCGGGAACTTGGTCGCGATCACCCGGTCGATCGGGCGGCCGTCCGCCTCGGTCAAGTCGAGCAGGCGCCAGATGAACGCCTGGTCGAGCACCCGCGTGCCCGGGTACCACTTGAACGGGATCGCCACCGTCTCGGCCTCGTGGCCGCGGGCGCGCAGCTCCTCGACGAGCTTGTCGGCCGTCAGCTCGGCGCCGCCGTAGACGAACGGCACCTGGGGCCGGCAGACGGCGATCCTCATTTGTGTTCGAGCCGTGCGATCCGCTCGTCGAGATCGTCGATCAGCTTCAGCACGGCGTCGTTGAACGCGCGCTGATCGGCGAAGGCAGGCTCGACGTACCAGCGCATGAACCGGCGCGTGAAGAGCTTCAGCAACCCACCCTTGCCGGCGATCGGCCGCTCGGCCGAGATGGGCCAGAGCCGCTCCGCTCGATCGCGGGTGGAAAGCCGCACCTGCGCCGGCGTCACGTCGGATGCGCGCGGCCCCGCCGCGTGCAGCTCCTCCTTCAGGCGCGCAAAGAGGGCGGCGACATCTGTCGTCTCCTCAGACATCGTTCAAGTGTACGAGGCGGGGGTTACGGCGCTGTAAGCAGGAAGCCGGGAAACGGCGTCAACGCTTGCCGCGCAGCACGTTCGAGAGCCGCGCGGAGAGAGACGGCTTGCCCGGCTCCCACGCCGTCTCGGGCGGCGCTGCCTGGAACGGCGCGAGCCCGGCTGCGTCCGCCGACGCGATCTTCAGGGTCACCTCACCGGGATAGATCGTGCCGACCCGTTCGCCCGGCACGTACCGAATCTGCTCGGGATCTCCCGAGACGATCGCCAAGCCGTCGAAGATGTCGCTCTCCTTGTCGCCCTCGACCTGAGCAACGGTGGCAATCGAAACGCCGTCGGAGGTGACGACATTCCATCCTTGCTCGATCTGAAGCCATGAGACTGGATCGGCCATTGAGCAGACGGTAGCGCGAACGCACGGTCAGGCCGGGCGCCGCGTACGATCGCGCCATGATCAGGACCGTACTGCTCACGCTCGTTTCCGAAGAGCTGGGAGGAAGCCGCGACGGAATTCGCGGTGTAAGGCCGGAATGATCGAAGACCGATCGCTCTCGGTCGTTGTTCCCGCCTTCAACGAGGAGCGGCGTTTGCCCGCATTGCTCGCGCTCTTCGAACACAAGGCGGTCGCTGTCCTAAAAAACGCGGGCTTCGAGCTTCGCGAACTGATCGTTGTCAACGACGGCTCCACAGACGGGACGGCGGAACTACTGGCTGCGCACGAAGGGGTCATTCCGGGGCTCCGCGTGATTCAGTTCGAGAAGAACCGTGGAAAAGGCGCTGCGGTTGCGGCCGGGATGCTTGCGGCACTACACCCTTTCGCGCTTGTGACGGACGTTGATGTCGCGACCCCTCTCGAGGAAGCCGGCAAGCTGCTCGCGGCGCTTGAGCCTGGGTTCGACATCGCAATCGGCTCCCGCGCGCTGCCGGCATCGACGATCGCAGTTCGGCAGCCACTGCATCGCGAATTGATGGGAAAAACGTTCAATCGGATGCTCCGACTGATGACCGGCTTGCCCTATCGAGATACTCAATGTGGCTTCAAGCTCTTTCGTCGAGCAACAACATTGCGTCTATTCGAGTTGCAACGCATCGAGGGATTCGCCTTCGATGCTGAATTGCTGGTCAGTGCGCGACGCTTGTCGATCACCGTCGTGGAGGTTCCTGTGCGCTGGTCGGATGACTCATCGACCACCGTGGGCTTGATCAGGGCTCCCGTCGCGATGATGCGCGATCTCCTACGTATCGCTTGGCATGCTCGCGGTCCGAGAACCACTCGTCGAGCAGCCAAGGGGTGACCGAGTGATCGGAATCCCGCTTTTGACGCTCGTTCCCGGCGAGCTTGGAGGCAGTGAGCATGCGACGCGAGGAGTGCTGCGCGCGCTTGCGCAGGTCGGGACGCTCGACTACCGCGTCTACGTGCCCCCCGTCGCGGCGGGTGCCGGCGAAGGCCTGCCGACCGAGCTCGTGCCGGAGTACCGGCGCGCGCGCACGATCCCGCAGCGGCTCGCGGCGATGACGCTGGCCGCGGCACGGCCCGGGCCGCTGAGCCGGCACCTCGCCGGCGCGGCCGTCGTCCACTACCCGCTGACGATCGCGATTCCGCCTGCCCGCGTTCCGACCGTCGTGACGCTGTACGACGTCCAGCACCTGGATCTGCCCCAGATGTTTCCGCGCGCCGAACGGGCCTTTCGCGCGCTCGCCTACCACCGTTCGGTGAGGTCGGCCTCGCTCGTGATCGTGAACAGCGCCTTTGTCCGCGAGCGGGCCGTCGCGAAGCTCGGGCTCGATCCGGAGCGCATCCGCGTCGTCCCGTTCGGGATCGACCAGGGACGCTTTTCGCCCGGCTCGGAGCCGCGAGAGCCGTTCCTGCTCTACCCCGCGCGCGCCTGGCCGCACAAGAACCACGCGCGCCTCTTCGAGGCGTTTGCACTGTTGCGTCAGGAGCGGCCCGAGCTGAAGCTCGTGCTCACGGGCGGAGGGAATCTCGGCATCGTCCCCGACGGAGTCGAGGCGCGCGGCCAGGTCTCCGGCGACGAGCTGGTCGGCCTCTACCACCGCGCCTCGGCGCTCGTGTTCCCCTCGCTCTACGAAGGCTTCGGGCAGCCACCGCTCGAGGCGATGGCCTGCGGGTGCCCGGTCGCGTCCTCGAACGCGGCTTCTCTGCCCGAGATCTGCGGCGACGCGGCACGGCTGTTCGATCCGCACGACCCGAACGAGATCGCCGTCGCCGTTCGCGAGGTGCTCGACGACCCGGAGCCGTGGCGCGAGCGCGGGCTCGCTCGGGCTGCCGAGTTCACGTGGGAGCGCTCGGCGCGCGCCCACGAGGACGTCTACCGCGAGCTTCTCTGACGGAGGCGTCCCGCGCGTGCGTCGCGCCAGCCCTCGATCACCGCGCGAGCCGCGGCGCCGCGCGCCGGGTGAGTTGCGGCCTGGGCGAGATGGGTCGTGACGACGACTCCTCGCCGCAGCGCCCGTAAACCGGGCGGGAGCGGCCGGTGCCGCTCGACGACGACAATCGTGTTGCGCGTCGAGTAGTACATGTTCGTCGTCGAGGAGCTGCCCCCCGTCGACGCGGAGCCTTTGTGACGCACGACGGCATCGGGAACGAAGACCACGGCGAATCCCATCGCCCGGACGCGCAACGAGAGCTCGACGTCCTCGACGTAGAGGAAGAGCTCGTCGTCGAGCAGGCCCGC
The DNA here is from genome assembly GCA_035550275.1 of Gaiellaceae bacterium. Classification (GTDB taxonomy): domain Bacteria; phylum Actinomycetota; class Thermoleophilia; order Gaiellales; family Gaiellaceae; genus PALSA-600. The sequence goes on from DASZPQ010000013.1 coordinate 10,662, forward strand.
GCGTTCGAGCGCGGCCCGTGAGATTGCCATTGCCGCTCCGTCGGCACGGTCGACGTCGTGGAGCTCGTGAAAGCTGTCAGGCCCGCCGTAACCGACGCGCCGGCCCGAGTAGCCGAGCAGCGGCCTGAACGACGCGCCGGCGTACATCACGGTGGCGCCGTCCTCGAAGAGCACCTTGCACGCCAGCACGCCGGCGTCGGGACGAGCGGCAGCTGCCCGCTCGAGCGCAGCGATGAGACCGTCTCCCGCGACGGCATCGTTGTTCATGAGCAGCACCCAGTCGGCGCCTCGCTCGAGCGCTCGCCGAACCCCCACGTTGTTGCCCCCGGCAAAGCCGAGATTGCTGTCGTTTCGGATCAGCTCGATCGCCGGGAACTGGCGCGCAATCTCGTCAGGCGATCCATCGGTGGAGCCGTTGTCGACGCAGATCGTCTCGATGCCGTCGAGCGACGCGAGCGCGGCACTCGTGTCTTCGCCACCGTTCCAGTTCAGGACGACGGCGACGAGCTTCACTGCTTGATGAAATGGGCGATCGAGCCGGCGTCGGCCTGGCGCGACCATTCGCCGCCAATCTCGGTCATCAGCCGCGCGACACCCGGATAGACGTTGCCGTAAGCGCCCGTGTCGACGGCGTCGTGGAAGAGCAGGTGCCCGCCCGGTCGAACGAACGCACCCCAGCGCTCGAAGTCCGCGCGCGCCCCCTCGTAGCTGTGATCGCCGTCGATGAAGAGGAGCTCGAGCGGCGCAGGAGGCGGATCGACCGTGCGCGAGTCGGCGACCAGCAGATGCACGCGCGCGTCGAGCCCGTAGCGGGTCAGCGCAGCCGTGAGCTCGCGGTCGAGCTGCTCGCCCGGCATGTCGGGGCGCAACGCCACGTGCAGGTCGTACGACCAGAGCTCGACCCCGGGCGGCAACGCCGTCGCGAAGATGATCGTGCTGCCACCCTTGAACCGGCCGATCTCGGCGAACGGGCCCGACTCGGCGTGCCGCGCCAGGTGGAAGAGCAGCGCGGCCTCGTCCAGTTGCAACGAAGCGATCCCGTGGTTCAGCTGGTTGCTCGAGAAGAGAAAGGCCAGATCCTCGAAGCCGTCGAGCGCCGGCGGCCAGTGCTCGACGTTGGCGAACCGCAGCGCTGCGGGATCGCCGAGCACCGAGGCGTGAACGAGGTTCTTGCCGACCGAGGTGCGGCCGAACTTCCGGACTGCCTGCTTCAGCTGCTCCCGCACGCGCCGAACGTTAGTACAGGGTCCGAATGTAGGTCCACGACGTCCGCAGCCCCGCGGGCCGCCAGACAACGAGGAACGCGGTGTAGAGAACAAGCCCCACCGCGGCGGCCGAGATCGGGCCGAGGACCGTTCGGGGCAGGCCAAACGTCACGAGAGCGACGCCGCCACAGACGAGCGCCGCCACGAGCAGGCCTCGAATGGTCGCGACGAGCGCCCTGAGCCAGGCGAGCACCACAGCCAGGACAAGCCAGGTCGTGACAGCGAGGCCTGCTGCGAGGCCTGCGAGGCCGAAGAGCCCCCGGCTGGCCCATTCGACGAGCACCTGCACTCCGATTGCGCTCAGAGCGAGCAACGGCAGCCACTTGGCCCGGCCGCGCACAAACAGGAGCGGGAAGGCGATCGAGAAGGCGACCGACGCGATCGTCCACGGAGCGAGATAGATGACGAGGCGTCCAAGCTCGGTTCCCGTCCCGCCGCGATAGGACGCCCCGAGCACCGAGTGCACAACGGTCTCCCCGGCGAGCGCAAAGACACCGACTGCCGCCGCGACCACGGCGAGCGAGAGCCACGAAACGGCGACAACATGTCGCACGGTCCGCTCTGGCGAGTCGCCGGCTCTCGCGACCGGCACGGTCGTGACGAGCGCGATCGATGACGCCGTCACGGCGACCAGGAAGGCCGCGATCAGATAGGCGTAGGAGAACGTCGTCACCTCCCCGGTCCCGATCCCGGAGGCGAACCGGTTGGCGACCACGAACAGGATCTGCATGGCGACGGGAAGCGCGACGCCCTCCGCGAGCTCTACCAGACGTCCGCCGACTCGCTGGTCGGGCCGGCTCACCCCCTGGCGTCTCACGAGCACGGCAAGCGGGATCAGCAGCGAAACGGCGCCGTTCAGCGCGATTCCCCACCCGAACGCCACGACGCCGTGTCCGATCAGGGCAACCGTGAGCAGGATCCCGGCGACCGACCCGGCGCCGAAGCCGAATGCTGCGACGCCGTAGTTGTCTCGAGCCGCCAGCGCGCTCGCGACCACCCCGCCGTACACCTGCGCCGCAGCCGACGGCACGATCCAGGGCAGCAAGGCCGCCGCTTGAGCGCGGCCGCTGCCGGTCAACAACCCGGCAGCCTGGTGCGGCCAGGCCAGCGAGACCAGGACGAGCGGAGCGAGCGGCAACGTGACGCCCGCCATCCACGCGCCGACCTCGCCCGGCAGCCGGCCGTCGTCCCGGGCACGCACGAACCGCGGCAGCACCACGACCCGCAACACCCCGGTCAACAGCACGATCGCGACGTAGGCGTTGTACGCCGCAAAAAAACCATCAGTCTTTACGCCGTGATCAAACTTGCGGGCCAGAATCACACCGGCCGCCGCGGCCGAGCCACTGACCGCGACGGTTGAAAGCCCGGTTGCGAGCCCGCTTCCGACAGCGCTCCGGCGGGCTGAACGTTTACCCTCCATCAATGCCCGCCGACGATACTGCCATCTGGAGTGAGACCGAGCTCGAGGAGCTCCATCAGGAGTTCGGCGATCTCTACGAAGGCCGCACGTGTCTCGTCACCGGCGCGGACGGTTTCATGGGCTCCCACCTCACGAATGCGCTCGTCGAGCTCGGGGCGAATGTCGTCGCGTTCGTGCGCGCGACGTCATCAGGCGCGCTGAACAACATCGGCGACATGCGGCGCCAGGTGAACGTGGTCTTCGCCGATCTGACCGACAAGACCTCGATCGACTACATGATCCGCTCGCACCTGCTCACGGCGCCCGACAAGCCGTACGTCTTCCATCTCGGCGCGCAGGCGCATGTCGGCGAGTCGTGGCATCGCCCGTACGAGACGGTGATGGCGAACACGATCGGCACGCTGAACCTCCTTCAGTCGGTCGTCGACCACGGGCTCGAGCTGGAGAAGTTCGACACGGCCGGCACGTCGGAGGAATACGGCAACGTCAGCAAGGAGGTCGAGCACCATCACGACTTCGACCCGAGCGGCGGCCTGATCCTCCACGAGCGCTCGCCGATCAACCCGAAGTCGATCTACGCGACCGCGAAGGTCGCGGCGGACTTCCTGACGATGAACTACTTCGATGCGTTCGGCGTTCCCGGCGTCGTGACGCGGATGTTCAACAACTACGGGCCACGTCAGAATCCCCGCTACATCACGGGCACGATCATCACGCAGGCGCTCGAGCGCGAGACGATCGAGCTCGGCGCGCTCGACCCACTGCGGGATTTCTGCTTCTGCACGGACGGCGTGCGGGGGCACCTGACCGTCGCGGCAAAGGGCAATCCGGGCGAGGTCTACGTCTACGGCCAGGGCGAGAACATCTCGATGGCCGACTGGGCCGCGCTCATCCTCCGCGTCGGCGAAGAGGACGGCCACTGGCCGGCGGGCCGCGAGATCGTCACGACCGCGGGTCGCTTCCGGCCGGGCGCCAGCGATGTCGTCGAGCTCCGCGTCGGCTACGAGAAGCTCGCGCGCGAGACCGGCTGGCAGCCGAAGATCTCCTGGGAAGAAGGCGTGCGCCGCACAATCGCCTGGTACGCAGAGAATCGCGCCAAGTGGATGGGCAGGGTCGACTGGCTCGGCCCAGCGGTGGTGGAGCGCAAGTAATCGCCACGGTTCGGCAGCCCGCGTTCTGGGCAGGGACGATCTGTCTCGCTGCCGTCACCGTCGCCGTCGCGGCAACTCGCGCGACACATCCCGCCGACCTTTCCCCGCTCTATCCGCCCGGCCACTGGCGCGGAGCGCTCGTGGCGGCGATCTTCGTCGCCTTCGCCGCATATGCGCTTGGCCTGTTCTTCCTGACCCGACGGCCCGGTCGCGCAGCACCCGTGCTCGCGCTCGTCGTCGCGATCCAGCTCATTCCGCTCGCCGGGCCGCTGCTTCTTTCGACAGACCCGCTCGTGTACGACGAGTGGGGCCGCATGTCGAACCCGTTCGTCGGAATCCCCGGTGGGCCGCCGGTCGAGACCTACGGGCCGCTCTGGCAGCTGATCTCGGAGCCGATCGCCCGATTCCGCAGTGGAACCTACTCGGGCACGTTCGAGTTTCAGCTTCTCGCCGCAGCCTGCGTCCTCGCGATCGTCGGCTTTGTCTGGCACCTCGCGCCACGCCGGAAGATCCTGGCGATCGCGATCGTCGGCTGGAATCCGTTCATCGCGATCCATTACGCGGGCGGAGGCCACAACGACGCGCTGATGATGGTCTTCGTGCTCGCCGCGCTCGCGCTGGCGAGCATCGGCTCGCCACAGCTCGGTGGCGCCTCGTGGGCAGCGTCGATCGCATTGAAGTGGTCAGCTGCGTGGTTCTTCATCCTCTGGGCGACCGAACGCTGGCGGCGGGGGAAGTCGGTCGGCGCCGCCGGATTGCTGATCTGCGGTGGAGTGATCGTGGCCGTCGCCTGCGGCATCTGGGGGCTGACGTGGCTGCATGCGCTCTCGAGCCTCTCCAAGCAGGAAAAGCTCGATCATCCGACCTTGGGAATGTTCGGCTGGCTGGAAGACGCAGGACTGTCGCGAAACCCTGCACTTGTCCTCGTCGGGGTCCTTCAGTTCGGCGCACTCGCAGTCTTCGCGGTCGCAGCCTGGCATCGACGCCTGCGACTCGGGCTGGCAGCCGGATTCCTCGTCGCGCTCGCGCCGCGGCTCGACCCTTGGTATGCCCTCTGGCCGCTCGCGCTTGCGGCCTCCGACGACGAGGACGGTTGGGGGCGCCTACTCGCGATCGCTCTGACCGGGCTCCTCTTCTCCGACGTCGTCTCTCATCTGATCGAAGCCTGATGGTCGGGCTCTCCGTCGAATGAACCCACTACGCTTGCTGTCATGAAGGTGCTCGTCACGGGAGGGGGCGGCTTTCTCGGCTCGCACCTCGTCGAGAGGCTGCGGGGCCGGGGCGACGAGGTGATCGTGCCTCGCCGCGCGGAGTACGACCTCACCCATTGGGACGATGCGAATCGCCTTTTCGCCGCGACCAAGCCGGAGCGCGTTTTCCATCTCGCGGCCGAAGTCGGCGGCATCGGAGCGAATCGCGCCAACCCCGGGCGTTACTGGTACGCGAATCTGATGATGGGCGCGCATGTGCTCGAGCTCGCTCGCCTGCACGGCGTCTCGAAGGTCGTCGTTGCCGGCACCGTCTGCGCCTATCCGAAATTCACACCGGTTCCGTTTCTCGAGGAAGAGCTCTGGAACGGCTACCCGGAGGAGACGAACGCTCCGTACGGAGTCGCGAAGAAGTCCGTCCTCGTCGGCGGGCAGGCCTATCGCGATCAGTACGGGCTCGACACGGTGTACTTGCTGCCCGCCAATCTCTACGGCCCGCGCGACAACTTCGACCTGAACACCTCACACGTGATCCCGGCGCTTGTCCGGAAGATGATCGAGGGCACGAGCGAGGTCGTGCTCTGGGGCGACGGGAGCCCGACTCGCGAGTTTCTCTATGTCGACGATGCCGCAGAAGCATTCGTGCTCGCTGGCGATACCTACGACCTCGGCGATCCTGTCAACATCGGCACCGGTGTCGAGACCTCGATCCGCGACCTGGCCGAGACGATCGCCGACCTGACCGGATTCGAAGGCGAGATCGTCTGGGACACCTCGATGCCGAATGGGCAACCGCGTCGATCTCTCGACGCGTCGAAGGCCGAGCAGCTCTTCGGCTTTCAGGCCAAGACAGCCCTGCGGGACGGGCTTGCAAAGACGATTGCGTGGTACCGCTCTGGCAGCTAGCGCTCAACTCCGCAGTCTGAGACTCATCGCTCTTCAGGCGCTTCAGCCACTCGGACGATTTTCGCTGCGCCTCTCCGCTCGCGTAATGGCGCTTCCCGTCTGGGTCGTCCTCGGTTCCGTGCTCATCGCTCAATGGGCAGTCGTCGCAACGATCGCCTCGATCGGCAAGCACAACGGCTATCTCTTCTATGGCGGCGGCGACGAGACCTGGTACTACACGACCGCCTGGGTGCTCGGAAATGGGCACATGCCCGAGGGCTACATCAGCTACGGCTACCCGTTCATGCTCGCGCCCTTCGCGCGGATTGCGGGCGCGAACATCCTGCAGGGCTTGCCACTGATCGTGATCTTCAACGTGCTCGTGCTCGTGCCGGTCGCGCTGCTCTGTGTCTACGGGATCGCGAAGACCATCGGGGGCAGGGGCTTCGCCTATCTCGTCTCACTTCTCTGGGCCGTGTTTCCCCTACTGACGCTCGGCTACTTCTACCACCGCTATCACGACAAGCTGATCAATATCGGCTTCGTAAACGAACTTGGATTGACCTCGCTTGGAGATTTCCCATCGATGGTCTTCCTGCTCGTTGCCGTGTATTTCACCTTGAAGGCTCTCTTACTCCGGAGCCCGTTCGATGCCCTGATTGCCGGTGCTGCAACTGGTTTTGCGATCGCGGTCAAGCCCTCGAACGCCATCTTCTTGCCTGTCCCATTCGCCGCGCTCATCCTCGCCCGGTACGGCCGCGGATTTCAGCTTCTGGCGGTCGGGCTCATCCCCGCACTCGCCACGCTCGCACTCTGGAAATACCGTGGGGTTGGGCAACTCCCGTTGTTCGCGAACCGGGAAAGCGCTCTCGCAGCGAGTCGCTTCCCGGAGCTCCCACTCGCCGGGATTGACATCCACCGGTATATCTCCCTCAACTGGACCGACTTCACGAACAACATGAACCAACTCAAGGAGTACGCGTGGAGCAGACGCCTGCTCGGATGGTTCGTCGTTGCCGGAACCGTTGGCCTCGCTCGCCGCTCTGGAGTGATTGCGATGCTGATCGCAGGGTGGTTTGCGGTGATCTTCTTTCTTAAGGCTGCATCGCCGGGCGTCACGATCCTCGGCGGAAACTTTCTCAGGTATTTCGTTCCCGGCTATCCGGCACTTTTTGTCTTGATCGCATCAACGCCTTTGGTGCTCCCCGTCTATGGACCGCGCCTCGCAAGCCACGGCGACGCGGGAGCTGCTCTTCCGAACCGACGATCGCGGAAAGGGATCCTGGCAATCGCCGCCTTTCTGAGCTTTGCGCCATTCCTCGCGATCGCGATCCTTCCTCCGCTCACAACTCCTGAGGCGATCAAGTTCCCGAACCTCGACCAGTACATGCCGGCGAATCAGTTTTCTGTCGCCGCCACCAAGCATGGGCAGACGGTGGTCTTGTCGTGGCCGAGACCGTCGAGTGCTGGCGCTCGGCCCTTCTATGACATCTTCAGGGAAGAGAGCGACACCGTTTCCTGCGAGCTGAACCCTCACGCGGCAGCGTCATGTGTGTGGGCGCCGAGAGGTGCAGATGGTGGAGCCGCGAAGCCGATCGGCACGACGTCGGCTACGACATTCGAAGATCACCCTCCGGCTGGCTCATGGGTTTACCACGTGGTCGTCAAGGCTGCACCCACCGCGTCGAAACGTTTTGGCGATTACCTACTCGTCAGCCGCGCGGCCACGGTCAACTAGGGCTCTCGCTCCTCGAGCTTGGTCTCGAGCAGCGCCAGGCGCTGCGCCAGCACGACGTTCTGGTCGGTCAGCCGCGAGATCACCGTCGAGTAGTGCAGCAGCACGAGGATCACGAACATCAGCCCGACGGCGAAGAGCACCGCCACCGGAGTGCTGCGGACTCCGGCCCACGCCGCGATCGTGTTCAGGCCGCCGCGCCAGGCTGAGAGCACGAGCAGGATCAGGCCCGTCGCCAGCCAGAGGAGCGCGTAGCGCTCCCGTAGCCGGCGCTGGCGGATCAGCTCGAAGACCGCGACGAGCAGCAGGAGCGACACGATCGTCGCCGCGATCGAGACCTTGAGCGGAGTCATGCGTCCTCGAGCGGGACGACGTTGCGCCGGAACAGGCCGACGAAGAGCGCGAGCAGCACCTTGACCATGTAGTACACCGAGGCGCCGGCGCCGATCGACGAGCGGCCGTGCTCGCGAGCCCGCATCGAGACGGGCACCTCGGTAAGGCGCAGGCGGTGCCTGATCGCCATCACCATCCCCTCCACCTCCGGATAGTCGTGGGGGTAGTCGGCCGCGAAGAGGCCGATCGCCCGGCGGTTCAGGGCCTGGAAGCCCGACGTGGTGTCGGTCACACGCTGGCGCGCGATCGCCGAGACGACGGCGGCAAGGAGGCGGATCCCGATCCGCCTGGTGGCCGACGACTGGTAGCCGCCGTCGCCGGCGAAGCGCGAGCCGACGACGATGTCCGCCTCTCCCGCCAGCACGGGCGCGATCACACGGGAGAGCTGGGACGGGTCGTGCTGCGCGTCCCCGTCGACCCGGACGGCGAGCTCGTAGCCGCCCTCCCAGGCGAAGCGGAAGCCGGTCTGTACCGCGCCTCCGATCCCGAGGTTGAACGGGAGCCGGATCACGTGCGCGCCGTGCTCGGCCGCAACCTCGGGCGTCCGATCGACCGATCCGTCCGAGATGACGACAACCTCGAGCCCCGCGTCGAATGCGCGCAGCTCATCGATCACGCGGCCGATGTTCTTCTCCTCGTTGTAGGCGGGCACGATCGCGATCCGGCGCGGGCCGGCCGGCACGACGATCACCTCGGCAGCAGTCTCAGTCGACATGGGCTTCCACCCCGAGGCCGACGAGCTGGAGCAGCTGCCGGGCGCGGTGCCGGTAGGTGTGCTCGTCGAGCACGCGCTCGCGCGCACGGCGGCCCAGCTCCTCGGCCTGCGCCGGATCGTCGAGCAGGTCGCTGTAGGCGGCGACGGCCTCGGCCACGTCGTTCACGACCAGCAGCTCGCTGCCCGGCTCGAACCAGCGCTCGATCCCTTCCGCGGGATTCGCGACGATCGCCGCGCCGGTAGCCGCGAGCTCGAAGGGGCGGCTGGTCGCCGAGGCATAGACGCTCGCGTGCGAGCGTCGCGTGATGCTCAGGTTGATCCGGGCACTCGAGATCGCCCGCGCGAAGCTGTTGAACGGCACGTCGCCGAGCAGCCGAGCGGCTCCGAGATCGCCGCGGAAGTCGTAGCCGCCGATCGCGAAATCGACATCCGGAAGCCTGTGCGACGGCTCGACGATCATCGCAGCGACCGCTTCCTGGCGGAACTTGTCGCTGTGGCCGTAGAAGAAGACGTCGAGCTCCTTGGCGACCGGTTGCGGCGCGAAGAGCTCAGGATCGGCGCCCCAGAAGATGCATTCGGCGCGCCGGGCCCCGATTGCAAGCAGCCCGTCGAGGCCACCCTCCGAATTGGAGATGATCAGGTCGTATTCGCCCGGATCGGCGCCGTGGTAGTAGTTGAAGCCGCTGTCCATGCCGCCGAACTCCGGCAGGCTCATCGGCATGTCGCCGTCGTAGAAGATGACGGGGACGCCAAAGCGATCACGGAGCGCCGTCGGGATCCCGCGCAGATGCGCCATCGGCACCGTGAAGACGATCACCGCGTCCGGGCGCTCCTGCTCGACAAGCCGCTCGAGATGACGGCGCCAGCGAGGCGTCACCAGGCGCCAGATCGTCTCACGCGTGATCCGGTCGCCGAGCGAGTCCTCAGGAGTCTCCTCGGCGCGGCGCAGGAAGCTGTCGCCCTTCGCCCGCGCGAGGAGGTCGCGCGCGCGCGCAAACGACTCACCCTCGGCGTAGGTCGGGTTCGGAGCGGTTCGCCACCAGGGGGTCTCGATCGGCCGGCCACGGTACGGGGTGACGACGAGGTCGACGCCCTCTTCGTAGAGGCCTTTCCAGAGCTGCCACCACGCGGGGGTACAGCCGTATCTGTGATCCAGGTCGACGGCCGAGGTGACGCAGAGCAGCTTGGGCGCACGCATGCCGCTAAGTGTCGCAGGAGCGCGTTACGGCGTGGTAAGCCCGCCGGCGCGAAGCAGGCCTGCCGACCACGATTCGACCGAGTGCTCGCGGGCAACACGCTCCCGGAGCGAGCGGCCAAGCTCGTCCCGCTCTGCCGGTGCGCGCCTCGCCAGCGCTTCGATCAAGCTCGCCAGCTGCTCCGGATCGTCGCGGTTGTAAAAGGCATCCGGCTCGAGCAGATTCGTGTGCGCGGGATTCGACGCAAGTACCGGGATCCCGGCCGCCGCCGCCTCGTAGACGATCCTGTCGGCGCCGCCGGGCGCATTGTTCACGAGCACGTCGGCCTCGCCGAGCAATCGCACGACTTCCGCACGGTTGACCGAGCCGTGGATCTGCACCCGTTCGCTCAGATCGAGATCGCGGACAAGCGCCTGCAGCGACTCGTGCTCGACGCGTGAATCCGGCGTCAGCGCCGGCCCGTAGACATCGAGGCGAATATCTGCCCCGTGGGAGAGCGCGATCCCCGCGGCTCGAACGATCGTGCCGATCCCCTTCGCCGCCGAGTAGCGGCCGATCACGACGATGCGCAGCGGGCCTGGTTCGCGCGTCGACGCCCGCGGCGGAAAGCTCTCGACGTCGATCGCCTGCCCAACCGTGACGAGCTTCCTGGACGCCAGCGGGAACGTTCCCGGCCCGACGCTGACGACGCGAGTGCTCACGCGCTCGCCGAGCCGCACCACCCGGTCCATCTTCCAGTGCGACCACCACATGACGAGCGGCACGCGCGCCGGACGCACGAGCGGCGCGGCGATGATCGCGTAGAGCGGAACCATGTGGGCGATCACCATTCCGCCTCCCTTCCGCATGCCGGGGAGCTCACGCGCCACAGCGGCGAGCACCCGCAGCCCGCGACCGAGCTTCGTCGCCGCGTGAAAGCTGTAGGCCCGGCCGTTCGGCGGCAGCGCGTCGGCGACGATGCGGTCGGCGATCACGACGACTTCGCCGACACGCCGGGCGATCGCGGCCACCTGCGGCACGACGATCGCGATCTGCGGGTCCTCGGGGTCGAACTGCTGGGTGATGAAGATGACCTTCGTCATCGGCGGGCGGTCACTAATAGGCGCCGCGCCGCGCAAAGACGGCCGGGAGCGTCTTGAAGAGGATCGTGATGTCGAGCCAGAGCGACCAGTTCTCGAGGTAGTAGAAGTCGAGCCGCACGAGGTCGTCGAAGGAGAGCTCGCTGCGCCCGGCGATCTGCCAGAGCCCCGTCATGCCGGGGAGGACGTTGGAGCGGCGCCGGTGCCACGGCTCGAGGCGCTCGTTGTCGCGCACCGGCAGGGGACGTGGGCCGACGAGTGACATCTCGCCGCGCAGGACGTTGATCACGTTCGGGATCTCGTCGATCGACAATCGCCGCAGCACGCGGCCAACCGACGTCACGCGCGGGTCGTTGCGGATCTTGAAGAGCGCGCCGCTTGCCTCGTTGGCCGATTCGAGCGAGCGCTGCGCTTCCGCGGCGCCGGCGACCATCGTCCTGAACTTGCGCATCCGGAACGGCTGCTCGCCGAGCCCGATCCGCGTGTCCGCGTAGATCACCGGGCCGCGCGAGGTCAGCTTGATCAAGGCCGCGATCACGAGCCAGAACGGGAGGCCGACCACCACGATCAGCAAGGAGACGACCAGGTCGAAGACCCGCTTCGTCGCCCAGTCCGCGCCGGCAAGGATCGGCGGACGCAGCTCGAAGAGGGGCACTGCCTGCCCCGGCACGTACTCGCCGCGTTGAACGAGCAGCTCGGTCGTCCGCGGAGCGATCCGAACCTTCACCCCGCGCCGATGCGCTTCGTCGACGAGCCCGAGCAGCGCCCCTTCGTCGAGGCCCTCGTCGGCCACGATCAGCTCGTCGAGGCGCCCGGTGACCAGGGCCGTGAGCACGCCCGGCCCAAGCGGTAGCTCCGCGACGAACTCGTAGGCAATTCCCCCACGGCTCGCGCCGAGCGTCTTCCTGAGGTGAGCGATCTGGTCGTCATTCCCGACGATTGCAGCACGCCGCCGTACGCCGAGAATCCGCATCAGCCCGCCCGTTGCCGTCTCGTAGCTCCAGCGGAAGAGGCTGATCAGCGCCGCGACGAAGCCTGCGCCCGCGGCATAGAGACCGAAGGTCGTAAAGTGCTGGCCCGTGCCGACGGCGAAGACGAGCGTGAGCAGCGAGACGAGCAGCACCGACGGCACGATCCGGCCCGCGCCTTCGCGGAGCTCGCGCGGCCCGTAGAGGCGATTGCGCCAGAACTCGAGCAGGAGCAGGAGGGTGAGGAACGGCAGCCAGTCGGTCTCGTGCGCCCAGAGGATGTTCCACAGAATCGGCTTCGGATCCCTGATCTCCGAACGCAACGCAAGCGCCAGGTAGACGCCGATCACGAGGCCCGCCAGGTCGATCACGACGAGAACGGCGATGCTCAAGAGGCGGCGGATGAACACCTGCATCAGGCCGCGCGAGAGCAGATAGGGACGCCCCGCCCGAATGTCGTCGGGCTGCGGCGGAAGGTCCTCGACGAGTCTGGGCGGACGCATCCCGGGAATCCTAGGGCGAGAGGGAGATTTCGCCCTGAATTCGTGGGCCGTGCAGCCGCACGACGACGCCGGGTAGCGGCCCGTCGTTCCAGGTCCAGGCGACGGCGTGGTCCCCGATCCTCACCTGCGACGGGCGCGCCGGCGCCGGAACGAAGATCTGGACGTCGTGCGGCTGGGCGCGCAGGTCGAGCGTTGCTCCGTTGGTCGCGAGCCAGCCGGCGCGGCCCGGGTGGGTCTGCTCGTTCGTCCCCCACCACGAACTAGACGTCCGCAGGTTGAAGGGCAGCACGGCACCTGTCTTCGCATAGAGCGGGAACTGCGTCAGCGGCGTCGGGCGGATGAACGCGACACCGCCCGTGACCGGGGCGCCGGTGTAGAGGTCGATCCAGGTTCCGACCGGGAGGTAGACGCTCGGCGTCTCGCCGGGGCCTGCGACCGGAGCTGCGAGCAGGTCAGGCCCGACGAGAAACTCGAGCGAGTTCGACGCGGCCCAGGAGGCAGGATCGCCCGAATAGGCGTAGGCGAGCGGCCGGAGCACCGGCTCGTGACGGCCCAGGATCCCGTAGAGGTAGGGGAAGAGCTCATAGTGAAGGACGGCCGCGTCGCGAAGCGCGGCCATTGCCTGGGAGCCCAGCGTCCACGGCGTCGCGTTGGCGCCGACGCCTCCGACCTCGAAGACCGGCGAGACCGCGCCCAGTTGCGCCCAACGCGCGAACACCTCGGCGGTCAAGCCTTCCGAGTGATAGCCACCGATGTCGGAGCCCCAGGTCGGAAAGCCGCTCATCGCGGCGGTCTCACCCGACCGGATCGCCTTCGCTAATCCATCGAAGTCGCCGTTCTGGTCGCCCGCCCAGATCCCGCGGGCAATGCTCTCGGAGCCCATCGCGCCCGCCTGGAAGAGGGTCGCACCGTCCTTCGGCAGCTCGGCGATCACCGCTTTGTCGTAGAGGAGCGGATAGTCGTTCTGGAACGACTCGCTCTTCGCCTCCAGATCGACTTCGTCGCCGCGGTCTCCCTTGACACCGTCGACGCCGAGCGCGAACACCTTGCGCAGCCTTGTCTTGAACTCGGCGACCACCGCAGGCGAGCTCAGATCGATCTCCTGCTGCGTCGCGGGGTCTCCGAGCAGCTGCGACTTCGTATACCCCGTGCCGCAGATCACCTTCGGCGAGACCCAGAGCATGAACTTGACGCCGAGCGCATGCACCTGCCGGATCATTCGCGCGGGGTCGGGGATCAGGTTTGGATCGAAGGTGAGGTTGCCGATGCACGACTCCCACGGGTTGTCGAGCAGCACCCAGCCGATCGGGATATCCGCCTGCTGGAGGCGCGTCACGTCCTCGATCACGTCCTGAGGGCCCTTGACCTGGTCGCGCCACTTGATCAGCGCCAGCTCGGAGGGCGGTGGGACGACAGGCTCGCCCGCGTCCTGCTGGTAGTCGGCCAGCACCTGGGGGACCGTCCCGAGGTAGAGATCTTCGTCGAGCCGCGCACCCTTGATGCAGACCTCGGTCAGCTCGGACAGCGCCGGGAACGAGCACTGTGGCTCGGGGCCGAACGAACAGCCACCGCCGCCACGAGAATCCGGAAAAGCAAGCGCCGCGACGTTCTCGCTCGCAAGCCGCAGGCCCCAGCCGGCCGAGCTCGCAAAGTAAGGAACCGCGACATACGAGCACTCGCTCGAGACCTTCACCGAGACGATTTGGCCGCGCAGATCGACCGCGGACTGGTTTTCACCTCCACCGAGAAAGTGCTCGTCCGGCTGCGCCGTGAACGCGTCGTAAACCTGCTGAACGCCGGTCGCAGGCTGCAGACGCATCGACAGCCGGTAGCCGTGAGTCGTTCGAGCGACCGTCACGGTCGCCGTGCGGCCTGGCTCGTCGGTCGCGACCTCGTAGACGCCGCCGTGCGACGAGGTGACCTTCGTCAGCTTGTGCGTGGCTCCCGAGGTCAGGGTGTAGCTGAGCCGCGCCGACTTGTCTTCTGCGACCACGGTCTTACCGTCACGCACCACCGAGATCCGGAACGGGTTGTCGGAGACATGCAGCGCGAGCCCCGGCTGACTCTTTCCGGACGATCCGCAACCGGCAAGCAGCACCGCGCCCACCACGGCGGCAAGTGTCAGCCGGCCCACACATCACCCCAGGCAACATCGCGATCCGCAGCGATCGAGCCGAGCTCAACCGGTTGGCGCCGCCGCGCGAGCACGGCCAGCGTGGCGGTAAGCGCGAGCCGCCGCTTGCGCGAGAGCAGGTCGTAGTCGTGGAAGTGGACGTGCACGACGTGTGGCAAGGGGCTGGCAAGGGACTTCG
>DASZPQ010000014.1:0-25101 GCA_035550275.1 Gaiellaceae bacterium
GTGAGTCGACAGCGTCCCTGACGTCACTCGCGACCTGCACGACCACCGCGACGGCGGGAAGCCCGGCGGGCGCCTACCCGGTCACGTGCCAGGGCGCCGCTGACACCAACTACACGATCGCCTACACCGGCGGCACGCTGACGATCAAGCCTGCCTCGCTGATCGTGACTGCCCCGTCGGCGACGATCACGGCCGGAAGCGCGATCCCGACCTTCACACCGACCTATTCGACCTTCGTGAACGGTGACACCTCAGCCTCGCTCACCTCCCCTGCGACCTGCACCACCACGGCCACGATCAACAGCGCGGCGGGGAGCTATCCCGTGACCTGCTCGGGCGCTGTCGATCCGAACTACACGATCACCTACACCGCGGGCGTCCTGACCATCGGCTCCGCGACACACGGCACGGCGACGATCCTGAAGTACACCGGCGATACCAGCGACTCGTTTGGCGATACCGCCACGGCGTCCGCCACGCTCACGACGAGCACCGGCTCGCCGGTCTCCGGAGCGGTGATCGTCTTCACCCTCGGCTCGCAGAGCTGCTCGGCGGTCACGAACTCGCAGGGCAAGGCCTCGTGCGGCGGCACGCTCACCCAGCCCGTCGGCACCTACACGATCACCGCCTCCTACGCCGGCACGAGCACCTATCAGGCGAGCTCGGCGTCTTCGCCCTTCAAGATCGTCCCTGAGACGACCGCGATCAACATGCTCTACTCAGGCCCGGCGCTGTCCGGCAGCCAGGTGCAGCTCAGCGCCGCGCTCACCCAGGACGTCTCCTCCCCGGTCGCAGGCAAGACCGTGAAGCTGTCGCTCGGGTCGCAGAGCTGCACGGCAGTCACGAACTCCTCCGGCATCGCGAAGTGCACCGTCACGGCTCCGAGCCAGCTTGGCCCGACCTCTGCGACGGCAACCTTCGCCGGTGACAGCTCCTACGCAGGCTCGACGGACACGAACTCGGTGATCGTCTACGCCAACGCGCCGCATGGCTGCTCCTTCGTGGTCGGCGACCACAGCGATTCCGGCAACGTCAACTTCTGGGGCCCTCAGTGGTGGAAGAACAACAAGTTGAGCGGCGGCAGCGCCCCGTCTTCGTTCAAGGGTTACACGAGCTCGTGGGACGGTGGCTCCTCCTGGAACACCGGCCCCGGCGATAGCGACGGCCCGTCCGGTGGGTCGCTCCCGTCCTACATGGCCGTGATCGTCGCGAGCTCGATCGATAAGCACGGATCCGTGATCTCGGGGAATGCCGTGCACTTCGTGATCGTGAAGACGTCGAGCTCGTACGGCAACGGCACCGTCGTCGGCGACGTCAACTAGGACGTCTCTGAATCACCGCTGCGGGAGCCACCAGGCTTCCACAGCGGCTCGGCACCGGCGTTCGCGGCCCGCGCCAGGATGAAGAGCAGATCCGAGAGCCGGTTCAGGTAGACGGAGGCGAGCGGATTGACCGGTCTGGTTCGCGCGATCTCGAGCACCTCGAGCTCGACCCGGCGGCAAACGGCACGAGCGATGTGGAGGCGGGCGGCAGTCTCGTTCCCGCCAGGCAGGACGAAGCTCATCAGCTCGGCGAGACCGTCGTTCACCTCGTCGCAGTCGAGCTCGAGGCGCTCGATCAGAGGCTGGGCGATGCGAAGCTTGCCGTCGCCCTCCACGTATGGCACCGAAAGATCGGCGCCCAGGTCGAAGAGCTCGTTCTGGATCCGTTCGAGCCTCGGATCGCGCGCCTCGACCTGCGCCCAGCCGAGCAGCGAGTTCAGCTCGTCGACAGCCCCGAAGCCACGCACGAGCCCATCGAGCTTCGAGACCCGCGACCCGTCGCCGAGCGAGGTCTCGCCACCGTCGCCGCCGCGCGTGTAGATCGTCGTCAGCCGGACCGGCTCGTCGCGATTCCTCACCACGCCGCCCCTGCTCGCGAATCGAGAATGTGGCGCGCAATCACGAGCCGTTGGATCTCGCTCGTGCCCTCGTAGATCTCGGTGATCTTCGCGTCGCGGTAATAGCGCTCGAGCGGAAACTCCTTCGTATAGCCGTAGCCGCCCAGGATCTGGATCGCCTCCGCCGTCTGGCGGCGGGCCATCTCGGACGCGAACAGCTTCGCCTTCGCTCCCTCGGCCGTGTGCGGCCGGCCACTCTGCTTGGCCCAGGCGGCGCGGTAGACGAGCAGCCGGGCCGCGTCGATTTCCATCGACATGTTCGCGAGCTTGTGCTGGATCGCCTGGAAGTCGGCGATTCGCTGCCCGAAGGCGTGGCGCTCGAGGGCGTAGGCCCGTGCCACGTCGAATGCCGCCTGCGCGATCCCGACCGCCTGGGCCGCGATCCCGATCCGGCCGCCGTCGAGCGTCGCCATCGCGATCCGGAAACCCCGATTCACGTCGCCGAGCACCCGGTCGGCACCAACCTCGGCGTCGATTGCGAGATCGGCCGTCGACGACGAGTTCAACCCGAGCTTCTCTTCCTCGCGCGTGACCTCGACGTCGGCCGCGTCGAGGATGAACGCCGAGACACCTCGCGGCCCGGAGATCTCGGGATCCGTGCGGGCAAAAAGAAGAAACGTGCCGGCGAAGGACCCATTCGTGATCCACTGCTTCGCGCCGGTGATCCGCCAACCGCTCTCGACGCGCTCGGCCCGCGTGATCACCGCGCCGGCATCCGAGCCGGCTCCGGGCTCGGTCAGCGCAAAGGCACCGATCGAAGATCCGCTTGCCAGAGCCGGAACGAAGCTGGAGCGCTGCGCGCCGGTTCCGAACGCGAGGATCGGCAGGGTGCACGCCGACGTGTGAACCGCAACCGTGACCCCCACTCCCGCATCGGCGCGGGACAGCTCCTCGAGGACGAGCGCGTACGAGAGAAAGTCCGCCCCGGCACCACCGTATTCCTCTGGCAGGCAGACGCCGAGCAGCCCGAGCTCTCCGAGCCGATCGAGCAACGTGCGCGGAAATCCATGCTCCCGGTCCCACTCAGCTGCATGAGGCGCGATCTCGGCCTGCGCAAACTCACGTGCAAGCGCCTGAATCTCTCGCTGCTCGACGGTGAGCCCGAAGTCCACACCGGGACTCTAGTCCGCGGCTTATTTCGGTTCGGCCTCGAGCTTGTAACCGACGCCGAAGCGCGTCTGGATGAACGAGTGCTTCGGAGCGATCTTGTCGATCTTCTGGCGCAAGCGCCGGACGAAAACGTCGACGGTGCGGTCGCGATGCGTCTCGCGCCGGCCCCAAACCTTCTGCAGGAGCTCGTCGCGCGTGACCACGCGGCCGCGGTCGAGCGCGAGCGTGTAGAGGAGGCGAAACTCGGTGGGAGTCAGCCCGGCGCTCTTCCCGTCCACGAAGGCTTGCACCTCGCGGGGGTCGATCCGCAGCTCCTCGATCTCGACCGGGTCGCCGCGCTTCTCCTCGGCGGGGCGAACACCGCGACGAGCAGCGGCGCCGACGCGGGCCACGAGCTCTCGCATCGAGAAGGGTTTGACCAGGTAGTCGTCGGCGCCGATCTCGAGCGCATGCACGCGGTCGTGCTCGGTCCCGCGGGCCGAGACGACGACGATCGGCGTGCCGATCCCTTCCGAGCGAGCCATCTCGATCAGCTTCCAACCGTCGAGCTCGGGAAGCATCAGGTCGAGCACGCACACGTCGGGATTCTCATACCGGAGCCGGGTCAACCCGAGCTCACCGCGTCCGACCACCATCGGGTCGAAACCGGCCGCAGACAGGTGGCGAGCCATCCCGTCGGCGATCACATTGTCGTCCTCGACGATCAGGATCTTCGCCACGGCCGTACCATAGTGCGACGGTCGGCTCAAAGCGGGTGACGGAATGGTGACGATCTGGTGAAACGGCTCTTTGGCCGAAAGGACGATTCGGGCGACACCGAAGAGGACGACGTGCTCATCGAGCCAGAGCCCCCGCGGCAAGAGCCCAGGTATGACGCATCGTTCGACGAGCTCCGCACGGGGTTCACGGCTGCCGTCTCGCACGAGCTGCGCACGCCGCTGGCTCGCATTCTCGCGCTGCTCGACTCGACCGAGCTTCCAGGCGCCGACGTCGCGGCGCTCGTCGAGCAGGCGCGAGCCGAGGTCGAGAACGCAGGCACGCTGATCGACGAGATCCTCTTCCTCTCCGAGCTCGAGAGCGGCAAGGAGATCGTCGCGCTTGGCCGGACGACGGCGCTGCCCGTGCTAGAGGGAGTCGTCGCGGAGCTTGCCGGCCCGGCAGCGCGCGCCGGGATCACTTTCCGCGCCGATGGCGATCCATCGATCGATCTTCCCGTTCGCCCCCGGATGCTGCGCGTGATCGTCGAGAACCTGGCCGAGAACGCCATTCGATATGCGGGACATGGCGCGACGTTCACCCTGTCGGTCGAACGCAGCGGAACATCCACGATCCTGACGGCGCGCGACGACGGCATCGGCGTGAGCTCTACCGACCTCTCGCGGCTCTTCGAACGGTTCTGGCGAGCCGACGACGCCCGCACCTCACGCGGCACCGGTCTGGGGCTCGCGATCGTGAAGCACGTCGTTTCAGCCGCCGGCGGCATCGTCGAGGCGAACGGCGCACGCGGCGAGGGCCTCGAAGTGCGCTGCGTCTTCCCGGGCTAGGAGGCTGCCCTGCTCAACGTCGCCGCGCCGAGGATCAGGCGTACCACCGTCCCCTCCTGCTCGCGCGAAGCCACTTCGATGCGACCGCCGATCGCGAGTGTCGCGTCGCGGACGATCGCCAGACCGAGGCCAAAGCCGTTTCGGGACTCCTTGCCGCCCGAATAGAACCGGTCGAAAATTCTCGACTGCTCGACCACGGACATTCCGGGGCCCGTGTCCGAGACCTCGATCACGACGTCGTCCTCTCGTCCGTAGGCACGAATCGCGATCAGCCCGGAATTGCCATAGCGAATGGCGTTCCCGAGGAGATTGGAGACGATCTGCTCGAGGATGTCCGGCTCCGCGAGGGCGACAACCGCGTCCGAGCAGTCGATCCGAATCGGGGGGCCGTCCTTTCGCTCGCTGCCCGCGACGACATCGTCCAGGAGTGGCCGAACCGAGACCGGAACAAGCTGGACGCTCCGTTCGAGCGTCTGCGCGCGCGCGAGGATCAGCAGCGAGTTGGTCAAGCGTGTGAGTCGCAGCGACTGGCGTCCGATCAGACGGATGAACGTCTCACGGTGCTCGGGCTCGTCTTGAGCTCCGGCTTCGAGCGCCTCGACCGCGTTCGCGATCGCGGTGATCGGCGTGCGCAGCTCATGAGACGCGTTCGCCACGAATTCGCGCTCGGCACGCTGCCGGCGCTCTCGCTCCGTGATGTCGGCAAGCACCAAGATCGCCAGCTTCGACGACCCCGCCGGGATGCCGATCGCAGAGATGATCGTGCCACCCGTCGCATCGCCCTCACTCTCGACGACGGAGGCATCCGGGACGAACAAGCCCTCGGCGATGCTCCGGAGAGGAAGACCTGCAACGCTCGCCGGCAGTGGTTCGCCAAACCATTCCTGCTCGTCACCGAGGATCGCCCTGGCGCCGCTGTTTGCAAACTGGATCGTCAGGAGCTCGTCGACCGCGATCACTCCCTCTTGGAGGCGATCGAGCAGGATTTCGAACCGGTCGCGTTCGGCCTGGAGCTGCGTGAAGGCTTCGCCGAGGTGCCGCCGCATCCGGTCAATCGTCCCGGCGAGCGAGCCGATCTCGTCCGGAAATCCGGTTCGAAGCTCGAGATCGAATCCGCCACGCTCGATCGCGGACGCCGTCTCGGTGATCCGGCGCACGCGGCGCGAGACGAGCGTGGCCGCGACAAGCCCGATCAGCGCGGCGATCACGGCCGCCCAGATCGAAACCCTGACGAGCCGGTTTTCGAAGATCGACAGGGACGACGCGACGCCGCGTGAGCCCGGCGCATACGCGACAAGCGCGGCAGCGATCGGCGACTGCCGGATCGGCAACGCGACGACGTTCTCCTTTCCGTGCTGGTAGGACTGCGCGAAGCGCCGCCCTGCAAGGGCTTGATCGAGCGCCTGCCCACCGGCGGGGACAGCCGCCCACGAGAGCCCGCGATAGGCGTAGTGGGCAATCAGATGCCGGTCACGTGCGAAGACGAAGAGCGCGAGCCGGTCCTGGACGCCGGTGGCGCCGAGACGCGTCACGAGCGCCTGTGTCGTGTGCGCCTTCTCGACCACGAAGCCTGCCGACACCGTCTTCCCGATCGCGTTGTTCCGGCTGTCGGAGCCGACGGCCTGGCGCACCTCCCGCGACGAAACGGTCGCGATCGAAGCCGCAGTTCCCGCGGCGATCAATGCGAACGCGATCGCAAGCCACCAGCGAATTCCCACCTTGACTCGCCCGAGCCGTCGTATGACCTTCACCTCGCCTCCCACACGGCGCCTGCATCGAGATGATCAGAATCGTCGATCGGGCCTGCGGCTGTGTGAAGGTTTGCTAACACAATTCGCCCAGGCCCGGCAAGCCATTGATAATGGATCGATGGATGCAACGTGCATTTTCCGAGCCGTCGCGACGAGACGACGTCGCGGCGTTTCTTAGCAAATGATGATCGTCCCCTCATCTTGCTGCACAGGCGCGGCGATTGGCCCGCGTGATGCCTCGTGACCGAGTCCGCCCGTCGCGTGCTGCTCGTCGACGACGAGCCCGACATCGTGGCCCCGCTCAGCTATGCCCTCCGGGCCGAGGGCTTTGACGTCGAAGCAGCCGGCGACGGCGAGGATGCGCTCGAGGCGGCGCTCAGGGGCAACTACGACGTCGTCGTCCTCGATTTGATGATGCCCGGCATGCAAGGAACCGAGGTCTGCCGCCGGGTCCGTCTCCAGAGCATCGTCCCGATCATCATGCTAACCGCGAAAGACTCGGAGCTCGATCGGATCATCGGTCTCGAGCTCGGGGCAGACGACTACGTCACGAAGCCATTCTCGACTCGCGAGCTCGCTAGCCGCATTCGAGCCGTTCTGCGCAGGCGCGACTTCGAGCGCTCGGCGCAGGAGGCGACCCAGATCCGGGTCGGCGACATCAAGGTCGACCTGGTGGGCCATCGCGTCGAGGTGCATGGCCAAGAGGTGCATCTGACGCCGTCGGAGTTCAAGCTGCTCGCGCTCTTCGTCCGCGAGCCCGATCGCGTCTTCAGCCGGTGGCAGATCATGGAGCACCTCTGGGAAGCGGCGTACGTCGGGACGGCGCGTGCCGCCGACGTCCACGTGCACAAGCTTCGGAACAAGATCGAGGACGATCCCGACCAGCCCCGCCGGATTGTCACGGTGCGCGAAGCGGGTTACAAGCTCGTCTCTTTGTGAGCAGTTCTTAACCGCTCGCTCGCAACCTGCTCATGGTCTCGGCTTAGCCTCAGTGGGCTCGCCAACAACCATCTGTTTTTGCCCAGGAAAAGGAGTGGTACATGACGCGGTTGCTCAGTGTGGGGAGGAGAGGGCGTGGAGCGGTCGCCGGTCTCGTGGCTCTGACCAGCTTGGTGGTCGTCGGATCGGCGCTCGCAGTCACCGTCACGGCGTACTCGCCGACATCGGGACTGCCGAACGTCGCTGGAGCTTGTCCGGGAGGCACGATTACGCTGACCGGAACGGGCTTCGACGCTGACGGCGCGCACTCTGCGCTGAGTGTCTCGTTCGGCGGAGGGCCGAATGTCGACACGCTCGCAAACGGGGGTCTGATCTTCGGCTCCAACACCGTGCTCTACGCAATTGTTCCGAACGGCGCGAAAACTGGCCCGATCGTCATCACGACGGCGGCAGGAACAGCGTCGACCGCGAATATTGCGAGTACAACCACGGTCGGAGGCTCGTACGCTCCGGGTGGAACGTTCTATGTCAATCCGTGCCCGCAGATCTCACTGGCCACCGCCACGGCAGCCGGTGGTGACGCAGGCGTTCCGTCGACTCCGTCGATCTACAAGGTCGCTCCGACGAAGGCGAAGGTCGGTGCGGTTGTGAAGATCGGTGGCACAAGCATGCTCGGTGTCAACGGTGTTCAGTTCGGCGGCAAGGCCGCGAAGTACACGATCGTCTCGGCAACCGAGATCGATGCAACGGTGCCGAAGGGCGCCGTCAGTGGCCCGCTGACGCTGACCTACTCGATCACGGCCAGCACCTCGCAGGGCGGCACCACGCCGACCAACGCGGCTGGGAACAGCTCGTGTGCGAAGTGCACGACCGTGTGGGAGAACATCGGCCTCGGCAAGGCCAAGACGTTCACGGTTCTCAAGTAAGAACCACGCGTCCTCGCGGTACTCCGAAGGGGGAGGGCATTTGCCCTCCCCCTTCCTTTTGCGCTCGACCTGCACGCTGAACTGGGTCGCCGCTATCGGGTGAGCCGTCGCGGGCACCGTCTCCGAGAGCGTCTCGAGCAGGCCCTCGTCCGAGGACGACCGAAGTCCTACCCCGGTGAGCCGTGGCCGGCATCGTCTCCGAGAACGTCCCTGCCAGGCCTTCGTCGCCGACATCCTCGAGAGCGGTGCTTGCAGGCCCTCGTCCCGGAGCCCGAGGAAGTCCCAGTCTGAGCTGGAAGCCCTCGAACAGCTCGCCGGGAAACGACGAAGGACGCCTTTCGGCGCCCTTCGTCTTGTCAGTGCCACTCCGGACGGGAGGGAGTGTCCGAATCGATGCGTGGTGCTAGACGCAGCTGGAGCTGCAGGTGATGCCTTTCAGCGCCTTCTCCGCGGCCGCGAGAATCGGCGTCGGGATCTTCGCGAAGATCAGCTTCGGGCCGTACTTCTGCCCGGACGTGAGCGCCCAGAAGACCAGCTTCCGCAGCTCGGTCGCCTTGCTCGCGTTCGACGGGATGATCACGTACGTGTAAGTCGAGATCGGGTACGCGTTCTTCGCCGTCTTGGGCGGGTTGACGATGTGCATCTCGACGCCGTTCGCGGTCGAGAACGGCTTCGGGAAGGCAACTGCTGCCGCCTCGATGTCCTTCAGCCCCGGCGTCGCGAAGACGCCCGCTGCGTTCTGGATTGCAGCGACCTTGAGGTGGTTCGGCAGCGTGTACGCAGCGCTGATGTAGCCGATTGCGCCGCTCGTGCTCGCGATCACGCCTGCGACGCCTGCGTTACCGCTGGCACCGACACCGCCCGGCCAGGCGACCGTCGTCGCGTTACCGACCTGCGACTGGAACGTCGTGCTGACCCGCTGGAGGTAATCGGTGAAGGCATACGTGTCGCCGGAACCGTCCGAGCGGTGAACCGCAGTGATCGCAAGGTTCGGGAACGTCAGCTTCGGGTTCAGCTTCGCGATCTGCGGATCGTTCCAGTTCGTGATCTGACCGAGGAAGATCCCTGCGATCACCGGGCCGCTGAGCTTGAGGTCATTCGGGATGCCCGGGATGTTGTACGAGAGCGTGGTCGCCGAAAGCGCCCACGGAATCTCGACACAGCCGTTGCAGCCGGTTGCCTGGCTGGGGTTCAACGGTGCATCGGAGGCACCAAAATCAACTGTGCGGGCGCTGATGTCGGCGATGCCCGTGCCCGACCCGACGCTCGCATACGAGAGGGAGTAGCCGAATGCGGAACCGACCGGTGCAATCCACTGCTGCACGAGCGGGTTCACGAGGCTGCTGCCGGCGCCCGCAATCGCAGTGTCCTCCTGCTTCGCCGAACCGGCCGAAACAACCGCGAGGCCTACGATCATCGCAAGCGCAAGAACAATTCCCGTCCTCTTCATGAAATTTCTCTCCTTTGTGGTCCTCTTGTAGTTCACAAATCCAACCGCTTGAAGGATTCCCGGGCGGGGCCCCTGCGTGGGCTGAGGGCGTGTATCAAGAAGGTGACGAAGTGGTGAAGACGGCTGCGGCTACTGCACTTGGCCGAGCTTGCGCCTCGACCGGTCGAGCAGCAAACGAGCAGTCAGGCTCGTCACGAGCACGAAGGCGATCAGCACGAACGCTGCAGCCCACGCCTGCCCGTGGAGGCTGGGATCCGGGGACTCCGAGTAGCTGAAGATCGTGAAGGGGATCGTCGACACCGGCTGTGACGGATCCCACGTGACGAACTGACTCGCAAACGAGCACGTGAAGAGCAGCGGCGCCGTTTCACCGGCTGCGCGTGCCACCGCAAGAGTCGTTCCGGTGACAATTCCCCCGATCGCGCTGGGCAGCACGACGCTCAGCACGGTGCGCCACTTGGAGACGCCGAGCGCGTAGCTCGCCTCGCGCAGGCTGTTCGGGACGAGCGTGAGGACCTCCATCGTCGTGCGGGAGACGAGCGGGAGCATGATGATCGAGAGGGCGAACCCTCCCGCCCACGCGCTCTGATGGTGGCCGATGTCGAGAAACGGCACCTTCGTCTTGACCGCAAGCACGAAGACGAAGATTCCGATCACGATCGACGGGAACCCGTTCAGCACGTCCAGCCAGAGCCGCACCTGGGCTCCGACTTTCTTGGGCGCGAACTCGCTGACGAAGATCGCAGCGAGCACGCCCGTCGGGACTGAGATCGCCATCGCGATCAGCACGAGCATCGCCGTGCCGACGATCGCGGGCGAGATCCCTCCCCCGGTCTGGCCGAAGATCACAGGGCCCTTGGTGAAGAAATCCCAGGTGAGCGAGTGGAAGGCCCGGGCGAACACCGATCCGACGACGATCGCGAGCACGGTGACGGCGAGCAGCGCCGCGACGATCGCGAGGATCTCCGCGCCCCGGTTGACGAGCAGCCGCCTCCGCGACCTGCCCGTGGCCTGAAGGGAGATCGCTTCCATCAGTTCCCGCCGGTGCGCTGCAGCTCGAACCGAAGCACGATTCGCTGCGCGACCAGGTTGGCGAGGAAGGTGATCACGAGCAGGATCAGCCCGAGATAGATCAGCGCCGAGACCTGAAGGTTCGAAACCGCACCGGAGTACTGGTTCGCCAGGTTGCTGGCGAGCGTCACGCCCGGCTTGAAGATGTTCAGCTGGAGCGGCGTTCCGTTGCCGATCACCTGCGTGACGGCGATCGCCTCTCCGAGCGCGCGGCCGAGGCCGAGCACGATTCCGGCGACGACGCCTCCCTTCACGTTCGGGACGACGACTCCCTTCACCATCTCCCAGCGCGTCGCGCCGAGCCCGATCGCTGCTTCTTCGAGCTCACGGGGGACGTTGATGAAGAGCTCGCGGCAGATCGACGACGTGATCGGCGTCGCCATGATCGCGAGCACGAGCATCGCGGGGAAGACGCCGGCGGTCGTGGGAGTCCCGAAGATCCCGGTGAACCCGAACCAGTCGTGAAGCCAGGGCTCGATGTCGTGAAAGGTGAACGGGATCAGCACGTAGATGCCCCAGAGGCCGATCACGACGCTCGGGACAGCCGCAAGCATGTCGACGAGGGAGCCGATCGGGCCCCGGATCGCGGGAGGCGCGAGCTCGCTCAGGAAGAGGCCGATCGCGATCGAGAGCGGCGCGGCGATCAACATCGCGCCGAACGCCGTGATCAACGTGCCGAGGACGTACTCACGGGCACCGAAGACCGACGTGACGGGATTCCAGGTCTGGTTCCAGACGAAGCTGATCCCGAACTGCTTGATCGCAGGCCAGGAGCCTTTGACCACCTGCCAGATGATCGCCGCGACGACGAGGACAGACAGGAACCCTGCGAGCGCGGTCACGACGTACAGCGTGCGGTCGCCGATCCGGTCGAGGGCGTGCCGCGTTCGGCGCAGGCCGGTTACAGGAGGTGCGGTGACTTCCACGCCGCGCAGCTTTCCCACAACTCGCCGGCACCGAAAGGGTCGGTCACCACTCCGTCACATAACGTTCACATGCTGTGTACCCCGATCGATGGGTCGGATGTGGGAAACTCGGCGCGGTGAGCATCGTCGAACCTCCTCGCTCGGATACCCCTGCAGTCGCGCCCTTGGACGCGACCGCCATTCCCGCCGCGCCTGCGGTCCGTGACGTCGTCTTCAACGTTGACAAGCTCTCCGTCTTCTACGGGAACGCCCCGGCCGTCTGCGACGTCTCACTCGAGATCTACAAGAACGCGATCACCGCGCTGATCGGGCCGTCCGGCTGCGGGAAGTCGACCTTCCTGCGCTGCCTGAACCGGATGAACGACCTGGTCTCGAGCGCGAAGATCGAAGGAAAGCTTCTCTACCACGGCACCGACCTTTACGGACCCGGCGTCGACCCGATCGAGGTTCGCCGCCGGATCGGCATGGTCTTCCAGCGGCCGAACCCGTTCCCGAAGTCGATCTACGACAACGTCGCCTACGGGCTGCGGATCCTCGGGATGAAGGACAACCTCGACGACCGCGTCCAGCAGGCCCTGCAGCGGGCAGCGATCTGGGACGAGGTCAAGAACCGGCTGAAGAAGTCGGCGCTGGGTCTTTCCGGAGGCCAGCAGCAGCGGCTTTGCATCGCTCGCGCGATCGCCGTCGAGCCCGACGTCGTCCTGCTCGACGAGCCCGCTTCCGCGCTCGACCCGATCTCGACGCAGTCGATCGAGGACCTGATGCAGGAGCTGAAGAAGGACTACACCCTGATCATCGTCACGCACAACATGCAGCAGGCTGCCCGTGTCGCCGAGATGACTGCGTTCTTCAGCCTCGACGTCAAGGAAGACGGCAGCCGCAACGGCATCCTCGTCGAGTACGACGCGACCGAGCGCATCTTCACGCAGCCTTCCGACGAGCGCACCGAGGGCTACGTCACCGGGCGATTCGGATGAGAGCGTCGTTTCACGACGAGCTGGCGCAGCTCGAAGCGTCGCTCCAGGAAGAGGGCGACCTCGTCCTGCGGGTCCTGCGCTCGGCGCTGAACGCTCTGGCGCGCGGCGACGAAGAGCTCGCGAACGAGGTGATCGGCTTCGACGACGAGATCGACAGGCGCTATCTCCTGATCGAGACGGGCGTGCAGTCGCTGCTCGCCCGCCAGACGCCGGTGGCAAGCGACTTGCGCCTCGTGCTCGCCGTCCTGCGCGTGAACCTCCACCTCGAGCGGATGGCCGACTATTGCGTCACGGTCGCCAAGCTGACGAAGCTGATGGGCGACCTGCACGTGAACGACGACCGGATCATGCGCTCGCTCGAAGACATGGGGCAGCGCGCGGAGCAGATGATCCGCGTCGCGCTCGACTCGTTCGCCGATCGCGACGCTGAGAAGGCCAAGTCTCTGAACGACCTCGACGAGCTGATCGACCGCGCGAACAGGCATGCGATCGAGGACGTCCTCTCGCTCGGCGACTCGCTCGAGGAACGCGAATACGGCCTGCGGATGCTCGTCGTCTCGCGGTGTGTCGAACGGATCGGCGACCACGCCGTCGATATCGGCGAGCAGGTCGGATATCTCGTGACCGGTGAGTTCCGCGAGCTCACCGACGCGTCACACCCCGTTTAGAGTCCTCCCCATGGGCTTCGACGAGAATGAGGACGCCACCCGGCGGACCCGGCTCGCGAACGAGCGTACTTTTCTCGCCTGGTGGCGTACAGGCCTGACGTGCTTCGCGGTCTGCATCGGGCTCGGCAAGATCGTCCCCGGAGTCGCGAATGTCACAAAATGGCCGTATGAAGCGCTCGGTGCCTGTTATGGCTTGCTCGGCCTGGCCTTCCTGCTCGCCGGTCATGTGCGCATCCGCAGCGTCGAGCAAGCGCTTCAGCGTGGAGAGTTTCCCCATGTCGACGAACGCGTGATGACGGGACTTCTGGCCGCCGGAGTCGCGCTTGGTCTCGGCACCGTGGCGCTCGTGCTCCTCGGGACATAGCTACGCGTTCTTGACGAGAATGTTGCCGACACGGTGCGCGGCGGTCTCACACGCGTCGACAGCGTCCTCGAGCGACTCGTAGATGTCCTTCCAGCGGATCACGATCCCCGGGTCGATCCGATTGTCCTTGAACAGATCGGCGCGCGCGGCCCGGGCGACGCGATCTGCTCGGTCCTCGATCTCCTTGATCGTTCGAATCTCTTCGGCAGAGCCGCGTAGCCCTTTCAGGCGCCCGAGCAACGACGAGAGCTCGGTTGTCGCCTCGACGAGCAGGCCGCAAAGCTCGATCGATTGGCGCGTCGGCGTTCGGACGTTGTAGAGCCCAAGCAACTCCGAGGCGTTCTCGATTGCATCCGGGACGTCATCGACCGCGAAGACGAGTGCGACCAGATCCTCCGGGTCGAACGGCGTCACGAACTGCGCTGCGATCGAGCGCATCAGATCCGAGACCAGCTGGTCTCCGATGTGCTCGAGGTCCTTTACCTCGTTTTGCGTGACGGATGAGGACGGGTACTCGCGAAACCGCTGTTCGACCTTGCGGGCAATTTCGGCGGCGTTCTCCCCTGCCCAACCGAACAGGTCGTAAATCTCCTTGTTGCCGGGGCCGAGTCCGATCCGCATCAGCTGACGAAGGCCCTCACCGGCCAGTAGCAGAGGGCGGCTACCGCTGCAGACGCGGGGATGGTCAGGATCCAGGCGATGACAATGTTTCCAGCGACGCCCCAGCGCACCGCCGACAGTCGCTTCGTCGCGCCTGAGCCCATCACGGCGCCCGAGACAACATGAGTCGTCGAGAGTGGGTAGCCATATTTCGTCGAGGCGTAGATGACAGCGCCCGCCGTCGCCTGAGCCGCGAACCCGCCCGGCGGATCCATCTGGTAGACGCGCTGACCAAGCGTGCGGATGATCCGCCAACCACCCGAATACGTGCCGCCCGCGATTGCGAGGCCGGCCGCGATCTTCACCCAGGTCGGGATGTAGAAGTGATCGATGTCACCGTGCGCGTAGAGCGCGAGCGCAATCACTCCCATCGTCTTCTGCGCATCGTTTGAGCCGTGCGCGAACCCGACCCACGTTCCTGTCACAAGCTGGCCGAGCCGGAACGATCGGTTCGCAACGCCGGGGGTGAGCTTCTGAAAGACCCAGTAGATCGCGAGTAAGAGGGCAAACGAGCCTGCAAAGGCCAGCGTCGGCGCCCAGACCGCCGGAATCAGCACCTTGTGGGTGATCCCGTGCCACTCCACCCCCCGCTCTCCGGACTGCACGAGCGCAGCTCCGATCAGGCCGCCGATCAGCGCATGCGATGAGGACGATGGCAGCCCGAGCCACCAGGTGAGCAGGTTCCAGACGATCGCCCCGAGCACTGCTGCGAGCACCGTCTTCTCCGTCGCAAGGCCCGAGTCGATGATCCCTTTCCCGACGGTTTTTGCAACAGCCGTCGTCGCGAACGCACCGGCGAGGTTGGCAATCGCCGCAATCAAGACAGCGAGCCGAGGCGAAAGCGCGCGGGTCGAGATGGAGGTCGCGACGGAGTTCGCCGTGTCGTGAAAGCCGTTCGTGAAGTCGAAGACGAGTGCGACGACGACAACGATGACGAGCAGCGTCACCGGTTCTTGACCAGGATCGCCTCGAGCACATCAGCTGCGTTCTCGCACGCGTCGACGGCTTCCTCGAGCTGCTCGTGGATGTCCTTCCAGCGGATGATCATCAGCGGATCCTGCTCACTGCGGAAGAGCTCGGCGATCGCCTCACGAGAGAGCCTGTCGCCTTCGTCTTCGAGCTCGCGAAGTGCGAAAAGCTGGCGGTGCGAATCCTTGAACCCCTCGAGCAACTCGACAGCCTCGTGCAGGCGGGATGCGGCGCGATAGATCACGTCGGCCTGCTGTTGGGCCTTCAGAGGCACGCTCTGGACCTCGTAGGCGTCGATGTTGTCGGCAGCCTCGTCGATGTAGTCGCAGATGTCGTCGATCACAGTGACGAGCCGGTACATGTCGTCCCGGTCGAGCGGCGTCACGAACGTTCGGTTCAGCAGGTTGATCACCTCATGGGTCAGACGATCGCCCTCGTGCTCGGCCTCTCGAATGTCGTGGAGCTTGTCGCGGCTCGTCGGCCACTCCTCGAGCAGGTCGACCAGCAGGCGCGCGATTTCGCGCGCGTTTGCGGAAGCCTGAGTGAAGAGGTCGAAGAACTCGCGCTTCTGAGGCGTGAGGCGAAGCGCGGCCACGAGGTGGCTTTTACCAGATTGTCACATCTGGCAGGAGGCTAGAAGGCGAAGTATGCCGACGCGGCGAGACCGGCAACGAGGCAGTAAACCGCGAACGGCGTCAGGGTCTTCGTCTCGAAGTAGCGCATCAGGTATTTCACGGCCAGGAACGCCGTCACAGCCGAGCAGAGCGCGGCGACGAGCGCCTGCCCGCGCACGCCGTCGCCCGTGTGACCGAAGAGCTCGGGCAGCTTCAGCAGCGCGGCCGCGCCGATCAATGGCGTCGCGAGCAGGAAGGCAAACCGAGCCGCATCCTTGTTCGAGAGCCCGACGAGCAGGCCGCCTCCCATCGCGGCGCCAGAACGAGAGAAGCCCGGGATCAGCGCGAGCGACTGGACGGTTCCGACCAGGAAGGAGTCGCGAAAGCTGACCTGGCGCGCGATGCGCGTGTCGTCGTCGAGCTCGGTCTGCGGCGCCCGCCGGCGCAAGATCTCCGCGCCGTACAGCAGCACGCCGTTCGCGATCAGGAACCCGGCTGCGGTCTGGCCCGACGCGAAGGCCTTGCGCAGCGTGTCCTGGAGCAGCAAGCCGAGCAGCCCCGCGGGGATCGTCCCGACAACGAGCAGCCAGCCGAGCTTCGCGTCGGCATCGGCCGGGTCGATTCCGCGGTCGCGCAACGACCGGCCGATCCCTTTCAGGATCCGTACCCAGTCGCGCCAGAAGAAGAGGAACAGCACGATGGCGGTCGCGAGATGGGTGGCAACGAGAAACGAGAGGAAGTACGGATCATTCTGGTGGATGTCCCAGCCGAGCAGCTGCGGCAGGATGACCGTGTGGCCGAGGCTGGAGATCGGAAAGAGCTCCGAGACGCCTTGCAAGAGCCCGAGGATGATCGCCCGCGGGTAGGAGATCAGTGCGGCGACGATCACGTCGAAGCCGGTGCGGAGCGCTTTGGCCCACTCCGGAACCAGGCGAACACGAAACACACGAATCCGACGAGCAGCGCCGCGATGCCGTGCTTGACGTGGTGGTGGCTCGAACCGGCCTGATGGCCCGGGAAGAAGCTCGGGAGCGACTTCGCCGGCTCGGCGAAGTAAACGATCGAGATCACGACCAGCACGATCCCGGCCACGATCGCAAGGGCAACGAGAAGCCGGTCGTTCCGCATCACGGAAAGCATAGTCCCCGGCAGCGGACGAACCTGCCGATCATCTGAATGCGACCTGAACGCAGGGTCTCGCCGGACAGCGCCCGGCGAGACCCACGGTTCGTCAGGCTCTAGACCTCAGCCGTGGCACGCGCGATCGTCTGCGCGTGCAGCGGGTGGAACGTCACCTTCGGCTCACCGTCGAACCCCGACACCTCGAGCGTTGCCGGAGTCAGACGCTCACGTGCAAAGCGCTCGAAATCGTCTTGCGAGCGCCACACATCGACAACATAGAGGCCGTCTTCGGTGAACCAGGCCGTGTGCGAGACCGCGCCCTCGGGCGTGTCCTCGTCGAAGCGGATCAGCTCTTCGGCTGCCTCGTAATCCTCGGCCGTGACATCCGGCCAGCTCATTGACACGACGATCGACATCTCAGATCCTTTCGTCGACAGTTCGGGCGCATCGAGTGTCCCTCCAGGCTCTTTGATGCGGGGTAACACTGCGGCCACGGTCGCGTGACACGGTTGTGACCTGCGGACCGGTGCCAATTGGGCGTCGGTCTGGTGAAGGCCATTGCGGTCGCGACGCCTCGTGCGCAGACTGATCCCGTCACTCGCGATCGGCCGGCAAGAGGTTCGTCCGCCACTCGAGAGACCGTGCACAACGAGGAGGGACGCAGCCGCCGCGCCCCTCCTCTTGCGTTTAAGCCAGGCTTGGCTCAGGCCAGTTCGCGGGCGAGCCTCGGCCAGGCGCCGAGCATCCACATGTGACCGCCGCCGAGCCGAAGCTCGCGATAGCCCGCGCCGATCAGGTCGGCGATCGAGCGGCAATGAAGGGCTGTGACGAGTGTGTCGCTGGCGCAGGCGATCACCGTTGCCGGGATTCCCGCGGTGCGGACGGCGCGCATCTCGGCGGACAGATCGGCGTCGTGGACTTCACGGGCGAGCCGGAAGGCGTCGCGGGGCGCCCGCAAGGTCATCGAGAGCGAGCCGGCCAGCTCAGCCCAGGGATAGCGGCCGAGCGCTGCGCCGCGGGCGAACTCTGCCAGGCTCTTCCCCATCGGCTTCGAGAGCGGCAAGCCGGCGGGCGAGAACAGCACGAGCCGGCTGACGCGGTCGGGACGCGCTGCTGCAGCAGCGATCGCAAGCGCACCCCCCATCGAATGGCCGGCGAGCTCGACTGCGTGGGACCTTCGGTCGAGCTCGCTCACGAGCCACTGCAGATGGGTGTTGATAGAGCCGGCGCCGCGAGTGAAGCGAGGAGCCTGCAACGCCGTCCAGTCGGAGGGCAACCCTGGGCGATAGAGCCTGCCGCGAGCACCCCAGCCGGGGAGAAAGAGCCGTTCCGGCCGTTCTGACATCCGGAGAGGGTGCCACAGATGCCAGGTTTTCGTTACGCGGCGTGAGCTTGCTCCTGTGCCGGGACGTCCTCCCAGGCGACTGCAAAGCGGTATGAAGCTTGGAGCTCGACGAGCGAGCGCGCCCAGTCTCGCTCGCAGGCGGCGGCTCGCGCGGCGCGCCCGATTCGCTCGCGGGCGAGCGGTGAGATCGCAAGCGTGTGGATCGCATCTCGGAGCGAGCCGACGTCGTCCGGCGGCACGAGCAGCCCGGTCGAGCCGTGCTGGACGAGCTCGGGTGCGCCGCCCGCCGCAGCCGCGACGACGGGCAATCCGCTCGCTCCGGCCTCGAGCAGCACCTGGCCGAAGGTGTCGGTCGTGCTCGGGAAGCAGAAGATGTCGGCGCTCGCATAGAGGTCGGCCAGGGCCTCTCCGCGCAGCTCGCCGAGGAAGACTGCGCCGCTCGGGGCGCTTGCTTCGAGCGTTTCGCGCGCAGGGCCGTCGCCGACGACCGCGAGCCGGACGCCTGGCAGCTCGGCGCGGAGCCTCCGAAACGCTTCCAGCAGCACGTCGACGCGCTTCTCGTTCGAGACGCGGCCCACCGAGAGCAGCAAGACGTCCCCGCCGGACAGAATCTCCTTGCGAAGCTCGGCCTTGCGGCGGGCCGGGTTGAACTGGGTCGAATCGACGCCCCTCCCCCACACCTGCGTCCGGCCGTGCAGGCCACGCCGCTCGAGCTCGGCGCCGACGGCATACGTCGGCGCGAGCACGAGGTCGCACTGGCGGTAGAACCAGTCCACGTACACGGCAAAGCTGTCTGCGACGAGCGCGTCGCGGGTCAGATGCAGCGCGTACGGGCCGAGCTCGGTGTGGTACGAGCCGACGAGCGGGAGCCCGAGCAGCTTCGCCGCCGCCAGCCCGCACAGGCCGATCGGGCCGGGCGTGGCGACATGGATCACATCCGGCTTCTCCGCTTCGACCCGGGAGAGGACCTTCGTGAGCAGCGGGAAGCGGAGCTCGATGCTCTCGTAGACGGGAAGCTTCAGCGTCCAGTTCGTGTCCAGGGAGATCACGCCCGGAATCGGGCGGGTGCCCGCGTGGGCGGTCACGACCGCGAGCGATGCTGTCTCGGCGACCCCGGCGAGCCAGCGCATCGTGCCGGCAACGCCGTTCGTCTCGGCAAAGGTGTCGGTGAAGATCAGGCTGCGCGGTTCGCGCTCGTGGCGGCGAATGCCGAAGAACGCCGATTCGATCTGCTCGACGTCGCGTTGCGTGCCGGTGTGGTGCTTCATCGAGGCGAGAAACGGCACCTCGAGCGCTCCAGCGAGGAGCAGCGAACCGACGCGGCCCCCCATCGACGGCAATGTGTCGAGCCCGATACCTCCCTCCCGCGCCCGCTCTCCCAGGACGCTTGCGATGAGTGAACTGACAGCCATGATCTCTTCGTGCCTCGCCGGCGAGTCGGCGCCGTTGTCGAAGAGCGGCGCGACGTGATCGGCAAGGAAGGACGGCAGCTCACGGCCTTCCTGCCGGTACGCGTTCAGCGCGAGAGAGCCGACGGCGTGCGCGAGCTTGACCGTCGAGCCATGCTCGCCGCATGGCGATCCCTGCCCGCCGGTCACCGCCGCGAGAAACTCCTCGAACGTCTCCCCCTCCGCCTCTGTCCACGTCATCGCGATGTCGAGCGCACCGTGGTCGTCGGAGCCGCCGGTGAGCCCGATCCGGCCCGCGTGCGCCGGCTCCAGGTTGTGGCGCTCGGTGAGCTTTGCCAGATAGTCAGGGGTGACTGCGGCCGCGAGGCGGCACGCGAGGTGATTCGAGCTCTCCGGCCTCGCTCCGTTCCGTCCCTCCCAGGTTCCGAAGAGCAGCATCATCCGCTCGATGTGGGAGACGGTCAGGGGCGGGCCCATCCGGTAGAGCGGATGGGCAAGCGCGTGAGGAAGACCGCGCTCGCGCAGGAACGCAGCGAGCTCGTAGACCGACGGCCGGTAGGGCTGAAGGTCGCGGTGGTCTTCCTCTGAGAGATTCCAGACGAGCACGTGCAGCGGCGCATCGTCTTCCGGAAAGCGAGTCGTCACTTCCACCGAAAGGAACGTGCCGGGCTTATCCGCGATCCGCAGCGCTCCTTCGACCGTGTTGTGATCGGAGATCGTGACGAAGGTCATGCCCCGGCGGCGGCAGGTTTCGTAGACCCGCTCCGGCTCCGTGAAGGACTCCCCGAGCCTCGCCCGCCGCAACGCGAAGTTGCCGCTGTCGGTGGAGTGGATCGAATGGACGTGGAGGTCGCAACGAGCCATCGCTCCCGTTGTACTGGCGGCGTCAGACGATCCCTGCCGTTTTTTGCCAATCGACACCGGATCGCCACCGGATCGCCGCAATGTGTCTTTATGCAGGGCTTCTTTGGGCCATCAACTCCTCGATCCGCCGCATCACAGCGGGCTCCGCCCGGCCCCGCAACGCGAGCGTCGTCCGCCGCCGCGCGACGTCCTCGGCGGTCTGCGCCCACTCCGATCCGGCTGCATACAGGACCTGCGCCGCGATCTCGAGGGCTCCGGGTACGAGCGGCTCGAGCAGGCTCGGATCCTCGAGCGCCGGGGCGAGCACCTCGGCCGAGAGCGAGCCGTACAGGTGGCGGAGATGGGAGCGAAGTGCCGGATCGACCTCGACCGGCAGCTGGATCCGGTCGAGCTCTGAGGCGCCGGGGAGCGGCCACGGGCGGCGATCGACCGCGTGCAGGCCGAGCTCGGAGCGAATCGCCGCCAACGCGTCGAGAGCGATCCTGCGGTACGTCGTCAACTTCCCGCCCGCGACGCTGAGCATTCCCCCGCTCCCACGCATGTAGACGGTCTCGCGACGCGCGTTCGTCGTGACGCCGTCGCCGCCGGGCAGAACACGCAGGCCTGCGTACGTCGCCCGCACGCGGTCGCGCCCGATCAGCGCTGGGTCGACCGCGACCGCCGCCTCGGCGAGCACCTGCTCGATATCCGCCTCCTCGACGGCGACCTCGGCCGGATCCCCTTCGTAGAGCGCGTCGGTCGTCCCGAGCAGGAGCATCCCCTGCCAGGGAACGGCGAAGCTGACCCGCACCTTGTCGTGCGGAATCGTCAACGCGGCCGACCAGCTTCGGTCGGGATCGACGAGCACATGGACTCCTTTGCTGAGCCGGATCGATCTCCCGGCGTCCGGATCCTCGAGTCTCCGCACGGCGTCGAGCCAGGGGCCCGAGGCGTTGACCACAGCGCGCGCCCGCACTCCCACCGTGGCTCCGTCGGCGGCGACCTCGGCGCCCGCGACCTGTCCACCTTCGAGCCGCAGCGCGACGACCTCTGCGTAGTTGACGACCGTCGCGCCCGAGTCGGCCGCCGCCCGGATATTTGCGAGGGCCAGGCGGCTGTCGTTCGTCCAGCAGTCGACATAGAGACCGCACTTCCGCAGGCCTTCGTCGCGGAGGTCTGGGACCATGCGCTGGGCACGCGCCGGCGTCACGAGCCCGTTCAGCCTCGCCCGCGCGAGCGTCGAGTAGAGAGCGATTCCCGTCTGGACGACGTACGGCCGATGCGGGCCGTCTTCGTAGAGCGGCAGCAGGAACGGGATCTGGTGCACGAGATGGGGCGCGACGACGCTCATCAGATGCCGGCGCTCCTCGTGTGCCTCGCGGACGAGCCTGATATCGCCAAGGCGCAGGTACCGCAGGCCGCCGTGGATCAGCTTCGACGACGAGCTCGAGGTCGCACCGCCGAAGTCGCCTCGGTCGACCAGCGCGACCGCGAGCCCGTGGCGCGCAGCCAGCGAGGCAATCCCGGCTCCGACGATCCCGCCGCCGATCACGAGCAGGTCGAATTGGCGCTCGGCGAGCGCGCTCAGCGAGTCGGCGCGGCTGCCAGGGGCCATCGTGACAGACCGCTCGCCAGGGGTTCCGGGACTCAGCTTGCCGCCGGCGGGGCTCGCCGCGCGACGACCACCGAATCGGCGAGAATGCGCATGGCGATTCGATCGCCGAGGTTCAGGTGAGCGCTCAGGCTGGACGATTCGACCAGCACCTTCTGACCGGTGTCCTCCAACGTCACCTCAAGGCGTATGGCGGAGCCCAGGAAGCTGCGCTCGGTGACCGTTCCGGGCCCAGCGGAATCAGGCGCGACGTGCAGCGCTTCGGGACGGAGCAGCGCGTCAACCTCCTCGCCGGGCTGTTCGCCGTTGGGGTTCAGGAGCGTCAGGCGCTGACCGAGCACCTGCACCTCGTGGTTGTCTCCGATGCGACCCGGCAGGCGGTTCATCGCGCCGACAAACTCGGCGACGAACGGGGTGGCGGGGCGGCGGTAGATGTTCTCCGGAGTGTCGAGCTGCTCCAGGCGGCCGGAATGCATGACGCCGACCCGATCCGCGATCGACAGGGCTTCGGACTGATCGTGGGTGACGAACAGGGTCGTGATCCCGAGTCGCTGCTGAAGGGCGCGGATCTCAGTCCGCAGCTGGGCGCGAACGAGGGCGTCGAGCGCCGAGAGCGGCTCATCGAGCAGCAAGACCGTCGGCTCGATCGCGAGCGCACGGGCGATCGCCACGCGTTGCTGCTGTCCGCCGGAGAGCTGGTACGGATACCGGTTGGCGGTCTCCGAGAGCCCGACCAGCGCCAGCAGGTCATCGGCGCGCTTGAAGCGCGTTGCCTTGTCCTGGCGCCGCATCCGCAGGCCGAATGCGACGTTGGTGCGCACATCCATGTTCGGGAACAGGCTGTATGCCTGGAAGACCATCCCCATGTCTCGCTTGTTCGGCGGGACGTTCGTGATGTCGCGGCCGTCGACGAGCACCTGGCCCGCGTCTGGGCGGTCGAATCCGCCGAGGATCTTCAGTGCCGTCGTCTTGCCGCAGCCCGAAGGGCCGAGTAGCGCGATCAATTCGCCATTCTCGATCTCCAGGTCGAGGCCCGCGAGCGCGGTCACCCCGGGGAAGATGCGTTGCACGCCTTCGAATCGAATCATGCGAGGACTCCAGTTGCGACGTCGCCACGCCGGCGCTGGGCGAGGAACGACAGGAGGAAGAGGAGCACGAACGTGAACACGAGCGTGATCATCGAGAGCGCGACCGACACGCCGACCTGGCTCTGCTTGCTCAGATTGATCATCTCAACCGGGAAGGTGTTGTACAGCAGGAGGGTCGCGATCACAACCTCGCCGAGACATAGCGCCACCGTCAGGAACAGCGCTCCGAGAACGGCAGTCTGAACGTTCGGCAGCACGACCCGCGCGAGGGTCGCCGGCCATGAGGCGCCGAGGTTCCGCGAGGCGTCGACGAGCGTGTGCAGGTCGATCGCCCGCAAGCCGGTGTCGATCGCGCGGTACGTGAACGGCATCGCCAGCACTACGTAGAAGGGAATCAACCCTGTTTGCGCCTGGTTGAACACGAGGTTGATCAGCCACGGCGGTGAGTTCAGCTCGAGCTCCTCCAGGCCGGCGGCCATCACGACCGGCGGGATCACGATCGGCAGCAGCGTGACGAGCTCCAGCACGGCCGTCGCCTGAGGCTTCTTAAGCCTCACCCAGACGACGGTCGGGAGCACGAGGCCGATCACGATGACGGCGCTGATCACGGCGATCTCGAGCGATCTCAGAAGCGGCGACCGGACATCCTTGTTGTTGATGATCTCGCCGTAGTTCGCGAATCCATAGCTGCCGCTGTCCTCGAGCAGGCTGTACTTGAATGCGGCCACCAGCGGGACGATGAAGAAGATCGCGGCGAGCACGAAGATCACGACTCGCCAGATGCGCGGCCGCTGCCGCCGCCGGCGCGCAACGACCGTCGACGGCGCTGGGCCTCCGACCAGCTCGCGGGCGAGGCTCCCCTCGCCGATCGGGTCCATCCCCGGATTGACAGCGCTCATCGCAACCACTTCCGGGCACGGCGCTGCACGAGCCAGTAGCCGACCATCACAATCAGGATGACGATGATCATCTCCGTGCCGAGCGTGAGGCCGAGACGGTCGGCGCCAACGAGCACGTTGCCGTTGAGAGCATCGTCGATCTGCGCCGGGACGATCGAGAGCGTGCTCCCGACGAGGGCCAGCGCGGTGGCATAGGCGGAGAAGGCATTGCCGAACAGAATCAGCGTGGCGCCGACGAAGGATGGGAGCACCACGGGCACGGCTACGTGGCGCAGGTAGCCGAACTTGCTTGCGCCCAGATTGAGCGCAGCGTCCTGCCATTCGGAGCGGAGGCCCTGGAGCGCCGGGGTGATCAGGATGACCATCAACGGCACCTGGAAATAGACGTAGCAGAGGCCGACACCGACCATCGAGGAGATCGTGAAGCCGTCGGCGTACAGATTGATGCCGAGGTGCTTGAGCAGGACGGTGACAACGCCCACCTGGCCGAGCGCGGCGATGAAGGCGAAGGCCAGGGGAACGCCTGCGAAGTAGGCGAGCACGCCGGAGGCGCTCTGGGTGATCCGGTGCAGCATGCCTCCGGGCTTTGCCGTGACGACTGCCGCCGCAAGCCAGGTCCCGAAGACCGCGCCGACAATCGAGGTCCAGAGAGAAAGGGTCAGGCTGTTCTTGAAGGCGTGCTTGAACGCCGGAGATGACCACGTGGTCTGAAAGTTCGAGAACGTGAACTGGTTGCTTTCGGTCGTCAGCGATCCGTGGATCACGACATAGAGCGGGATCCCGAGGAACACGATCATGTACGCCGCGAAGGGCAGGATCCCGGCCCAACCGCCGAGGCCGGCCGCGAAACGAGCACCGGTCCCGGGGGGCCGGGG
>DASZPQ010000015.1:0-44930 GCA_035550275.1 Gaiellaceae bacterium
CGCCCGGCGCTTCTACGAAGCGGTCGGCTGGCGCAGCGGCGCCGCCCCCGGCGAGGACGTCGTCTTCTTCCAGGCCGGCGGGATGATCGTCGCGCTCTGGAGCAGAGAGCGTCTCGCCGAGGACTCAGGCGTCGAGGATCCTGGCGGGTGGGGCGGGGTGACGCTTGCCTACAACGCGCGCTCCGAGGCCGAGGTCGACGAGGTGATCGAGCAGGCACGAAGCGCCGGCGCGCAGATTCCGCGCGAGCCGGGAACGACGTTCTGGGGCGGCTATTCAGGCATGTTCGTCGACCCCGACGGCCATCCCTGGGAGGTCGCCCACAATCCGTCCTGGACGGTCGCCGACGACGGTTCGGTGACGCTCTAGCCGTGTACACACCAGCTCACTTCGCGGTTGACGACGAGACGAGGGCGGCATTCCTCGCCGGCATCGAGGTCGCAGACCTCGTCACGACGACCGACGACGGCCTGGTCGCCACGTTCCTGCCGCTGATCTTCGATGCCGAACGAGGCTCGCTGCTCGGTCACGTCGCACGGAAGAACGACCAGTGGAAGCGGCCTGCCCACGGCGAGGCGCTCGTGATCGCTCACGGCGAGGATGCCTACGTGAGCCCGAGCTGGTACGCGACCAAGCAGGAGCACGGCCGGGTCGTTCCGACCTGGGACTACACGACTGCCCACGTCTACGGGCAGCTCGAGATCCACGACGACCCGGCCTGGGTCGATCGGCTCGTTCGCCGGCTGACGGAGCGACACGAATCGCGGCGGGCGAAGCCGTGGAGCGTCGATGACGCGCCGCCGGCGTTTCACGAGGGACAGCTGCGCGCGATCGTCGGGATCGAGCTCCACGTCACCCGCGTCGAGGCGAAGTTCAAGCTGAGTCAGAACCGCAGCGCGGCGGATCTCGACGGCGTCGTTGCCGGTCTCATCGACGACGGTTTGCCCGAGGTCGCCGAGGCTGTCGAACGGGCGCGGCCTGACTAGGCGTGCTTGGCGGATGCGAGCATCACGCCGATGTCTTCACGTGAGAGGCCCGGCCCGTGACCGACGACCTTCACGATCTTTCCGCCCGGAGCTTTCAGGCAGAACCACACGTCACCGGACTTGGAGTACATCTTGTCCCCGGCGACGGTCAGCGCCACCTGTGAGCCCTTGCTGCAGGCGCTGAGCTTGTTATTCAGGAACTGCACCGTGAAGTAGACGAAGTTCCCGCCATCGGCGAGCGTGATCAGGTTCTGCGTCGAGTTGACGACATTCGCCGAGTAGATGTAGTGAACCGGCGCCTTGGTGGGGATATATGCGAGATCCTGGTAGCCGAAGGACGCCAGGATCGCCTTCATCTGGGTCTGCTGCTGGAGCGGCACGAGCGGCGCTGACTTGGCCGCGGCGGCGGGCGCCAGGGCCAGAGCGAGCACGATTGCCGCAAGCGCAGTTCTCATCCCGCCCACAGTTTAGCCGCGGTGGGGGCGGCTCCCGTTAATCTGGCGGGATGATCGATCTCCGCTCGGATACACAGACGAAGCCGTCGCAAGGAATGCGCGAGGCGATGGCCGCCGCCGAGGTCGGAGACGAGCAGCGGCGCGAGGATCCGACGGTGCTCGCGCTCGAAGCGCGCGCGGCGGAGTTTCTCGGGCAGGCGGAGGCCGTCTATCTCCCGACCGCCACGATGGCGAACCAGATCGCGCTCTCCATCCTCGGTGAGCGCGGCACCGAGCTGATCGTCGAAGAGACGGCTCACATCATGGTTGCCGAGCTCGGTGGCGCGGCCATGCATTCAGGGCTCCAGACGCGCGGCCTGCCGGGGTATCGCGGCCGGATCGGATCGGCTCAGGTGCGAGCCGCGGCCCGCGTCTCCGACGGGTTCCACATCCCAAGCGCCTCGGTGGTGGCGGTGGAGAACACGCACAACAGCGCGGGCGGGACCGTGTGGCCGTTCGAGGAGCTCGAGGCGCTTGCCTCGACTGCGCGCGAGCTTGGGCTTGGTGCGCATCTCGACGGCGCCCGGATCGCGAATGCCTCGGTTGCCTCCGGCGTTCCGGCGGCCCGCATCGGCGGCCTGTTCGACACGGTGACGCTCTGCCTCTCGAAGGGGCTCGGCTGCCCGCTCGGCGCCGTGATCGCGGGCTCGCCGGAGCTGATGGCGAAGGCGCGG
The DNA here is from genome assembly GCA_035550275.1 of Gaiellaceae bacterium. Classification (GTDB taxonomy): domain Bacteria; phylum Actinomycetota; class Thermoleophilia; order Gaiellales; family Gaiellaceae; genus PALSA-600. Next base: position 2,153 of record DASZPQ010000015.1, read on the forward strand.
GTCGAGAAGCACCGGTTCGGCGGCGCGATGCGCCAGGCGGGCATCGTCGCGGCCGCGGGCCTGTACGCGCTCGACCACAACGTCGAGCGGCTGGCAGACGATCACGCTCGCGCGCGTCGGCTCGCCGAAGGGTGGGACGCCGCCGGCGTTCCGGTCGATCTCACGACCGTCGAGACGAATTTCGTTCAGGTCGATGTCGGTGCGATCGGGCTCGAGAGCGCCGAGGGCGTGGCGCGGCTTGCCGAGGTGGGCGTCGGACTGAGCCCGACGGTGACGCGAGGGGTCCTGCGCGCGGTTACGCATCTCGACATCGGTGACGATGAGATCGAGCGCGCGATCGAGCTTGCTCCTGCCGCGCTCGGCGTTCCCGCTCGCGTCTAGCGGTCGCCGGCGAACCCGTACCAGACCACGGCGAGCGCGTAGATCCCGACGAGCAGGTAGCCCTCCGAGCGCTTGGAGCGCCCGTTGGCGATCGTGATCGCGACGACGACCGCCGCGATTCCCATCGTCGCGAGCTCGACCGGCCGGAACGCGAGCGGCAGGCCACGGCCGATCAGTCCCGAGCAGAGGGCCGCGATCGATGCGACGAAGACCGCGATCTGCGATGGCGACGAGATGGCGATCTCGGCCGCAAGGCTCGTGTTCCCGCGCCGCGCAACGACGACTGCGCCGCCGTGCTCGGCTGCATTGCCCACGATCGCAACGATCACGACCGCGATGAAGAACTGCGACAGCCCGAGCGCGTGCCCAAAGGCGTCGAGGGAGCCGACGAGCACCTCCGAGACGAGGGCTGTGGCGACGGTCGCGGCGGCGAGAATCACGATGCCGGTTCTGAGCGTCCACGCATGCTCCGACGCCATGCCGACATGAGTCGCCGCGTGCCGCCGCAGGTTGTACGTCGTCGTCGCGAGGTAGGCGACGAGCAGCACCGCGGCAACCGGGAGCGTCAAGAGGTACAGCGAATGCCGGTCGGGATCCCCGTGCCAGCCCGGCACCGACGGCACGAGGAACAGGAGCACCGCCAGGACGAGCAAGCCGAGCTGGAGACTGAGCGAGCGGCGGTCGACGTCACCATCGCCACCGGTGATCATCGCGAAGCCGAGCACGAGCAGGCTCGACGAGACAACAGACCCGGTGATCGACCCGCGCACGACGTCCGGCAGGCCGTTGCCGATCGCGAACAGCGCAATGATCAGCTCCGGCGCGTTTCCGAAGCTGGCGTTCAGGAAGCCGCCGATTCCGGGCCCGGTGTGCTCCGAGACGTTCTCGGTCGCCTCGCCGATCAGCCAGGCGAGCGGAATGAGCGCCACGCAGGCAAGCACGAATACGAGCGTCCCGTCCGCGTGGAAGAGGTAACGCGCCGCGAGGACGACAGGGGTGAGCGCGAGCGCCAGGAGCGGAATCTTTCGCGCCACGCGTACTAGCCTACCGCTGTGCTCGAAGCTGTTTTCTTCGACTGGGGCAGCACGCTCTCCCAGTTCACCTGGGACGACGCGTTGCTTGCCGCAGGCCACCAGGCCGCCCTGACGGCGCTCGGACGCGCGGATGAGGCGGAAACCTTCACGGCCCGGTTCCGCGAGGAGACCCTGCCGACGGTGCTCGCGCCGGGTGCGGCCGACCGGCTCGACTACGGCACGGAGCTGCGCAAGCTGCTCGACCCGGTCACCGACGAGCAGCTCGATGCCTACTTCGACGCCGAGCACGCGGTGTGGCGGCCGGCGCGTGCGCTTGCCGACGGGATGCCGAAGCTGCTCTATGCGCTTCATGCCGACGGGCTCGCGGTCGGGGTGATCGCGAACACGTGGCCCGACCCGCCACGTCTCCTGCGCCGCGAGCTCGAGGAGTTCGGGATCGAAACGCAGTTCGATGCGGTGGTGCTCTCGAGCGAAGTCGGGGTCCGCAAGCCTGCGCCGGCGATCTTCGAACGAGCGCTCGAGGAGCTCGGCGTCGACGCGTCGGCTGCGCTGCACGTCGGAGATCGACTCGTCGAGGACGTCCAGGGAGCCGCGGGAGTCGGGATGCTCACGGCGCAGGCGCTCTGGTTTCGCATCGATCCACCGATGGCAGAAATCGAGCCCGACTTCATGGCATTTACGCCGCAGGACGTTCTCGGCTTTGCGCGCACCCTGGGGCGCTAGCGCTCAAATAGCCGAAAGTCAAGTCTTGCGAGCGTCCGAAACGGGGGGGACAATTACGTCATGCAGCAAGAACAACTCGCACCGTCGCTGCCTCTCCGGCCTCAGGACGAGATGGAATGCAGGCGCTGCGAAGTCCACTGCGACAAGGTCGTGTATCCCGGCGCCTGCCTCTCGCGTGGCTGCCCGTTCGTCTACTCGTACGAGGGCTGGGGCCACACCTACGTCGGGTGCATGCAGAAGATCTTCGGCGTCGAGATCGACCTGGACATGCTCCGGGAGGCCGAGGCGCAGCAGGTCGGGTTCGGTGCGATCCGCGCCATGCGCCAGCCGATCCCGATGTGCAAGGCCGAGGTCGAGTCGACCTACGCCTCTCGCTCCGAGACGACCGGCTGCGTGAATCCGGAGTTCGGCGAGCTGCCCGTCGGCGAGCCGACGTTCCGCATTTTTGCTCAGCTCAAGTCCGCCTGAGCAGCGCGTCCTCGCGCCGCCGGCGGATCGCTCGGGCGCCGAACCAGATCGCGGCGAGCAGCGCCAGAAGCGGCGTGCCCAGGGCGAGCGCATAGACGGCGCCGATCCAGAGCCAGTGGAACGCGGTGCCGAGCCCGTGCAGCGGGCCGGGCTTGTGGGCCTTCGGCGTTGCTGGCGGCGGCGTCGAGAGCTGCAGGGAGATGGTCGCGTAGTGGGCCGTGCGAACCGCAGCAGCCCGGTTGCGCTGGAGGCGTTCGACCCGGGTCGTCAGCGTCGCGATCTGACGCTCGGTCTGGGTCGTTTGCGGCTTCGCACGGAGTGCTGTGAGCTGGCGTTGGAGCCGCGCGATCAGCTGGTCGCCGGCGTTCACCTGCGTCTGCAGATCCTGCGTCGAGACGTTCTCGGAGGTGATTCGCCCGAGCGCCGAGAGACGGCGAAGCGCCTCGCTGACGTTTCCGCGCGGGATGCGGAGCACGATCCTCGCGTATCCGGTCTTGCCGCCCGCGTTCAGATCGACCGACTGCTGGTAGCCGGAGAGCGACGCGGCGATCGCGACGGCGCGCTTGGACGCGGTCGAGACCGCCGCCGGTGTCGGGAGCAGTAGGTCGAGCGTCGCCGCGTAGCGCTGGAGTCGTGAGCCGCTCGGCGCGGGAATGCTCGGTGCCGCGGCGATCTGTGCGGATCCGGCGGTTGCCGACCCGAGCTTGTCGAAGGCATTCGCTGCCCGTGGGATCGCCGCAGACTCCGGGGTAAAGGACGTGGCTTTCTTCGTTCCCTGAGGGAGCAGAATGGCCGCGGCGACGATTGCCGCCGCGACGGGGACGAGCACGACGAGTGACCGTCGCCAGGTCAGGCGCCGCCGTGGCGCGGCTGGAGCCTGCACCGCGATCAGGCGCACGCGCTCGCGCAGCTCGTCCGGCGCCGTCGGCCGTGCGTCGCGCAGGCGATCGAGCAGCTCAGGCTGCGACATCGAGTGCCTCCTCGAGTTTCTTCAGGGCGCGGTTCAAGCGAGTCGTGCAGTTGGTCGCAGAGATCCCGAGCATCCTGGCGGCGCCTGCCGCGTCGAGATCGAGCACGACGCGCAGCGCGATCACCTCGCGCTCGCCGGCGTTCAGGCGGCCAAGTGCGGCCTCGAGCTCCGGCGAAAAGCCTTCGGCGCGAGTGTCCTCGAACCGGTCAGGCTGCGCCGCAAGCTCCTCGCGGCGCGTGCGGCGGCGTTCCGAGCGGAAGTGGTCGAGCGCCACGGTTCGCGCGACCTGGCAGAGCCACGTCTTTGCCGAGCCACGAGCCGGATCGAAGCGCGGCCAGAGCCTGAGCGCCCGTTCGAACGTCTCTCCGGCCAGATCCTCGGCCACGAACCTGTCGCCGGTGAACCAGGCGAGATAGCCGTACACGTCGTCCAGGTGATTCTCGGCAGCTTGCGCGAAACTCGGCATCTCAGGTCCTACGCCGCCGCCGCCCCTCACGTCACACCCAACGCAAGTAACACAGTGTTACTTGCCCGCTAATCGCCCCGTGTTCGAGGATCGTTGTAGAGAGCCGACGCCGGTTGGGCTCGGATCGCGATGTCGAGGAGAACCCCGCCGTATCCTGGCTCGGGTTGCCGTTCATTGCGCAGCTCGTGGACGAGTACCCGGATCCGTTGATAGCTCGGGCGCGGCAATCCCAAACGTTCGGCTTCGGCGCCGACTCGCCGCGAGACCTCGGCGATTGGCACCCTCGGGTCATCCAGATCGGCGAGAGCAGCCAGAAGTCGAGGAGAGATACGCGGCGCAGCGAGAACCATTCGCCAAACTCTTCCAGCCGAGCTTCACCATGTCTGTGCCAACTTCGTGCCGTTTCAGGCGCAAGTAACACAGTGTTACTTGCCAGGTCTGAGGCGCTGCTTGGTGGGAGGCGGGGTCGTCCAGCGTGCGTGCAGCTCGCGCACCTTGCGCAGCTCGTTGGCGTCGGGCCCCTGGCCGGCGCCTTCGACCTCGAGATAGGCCGACAGCTCCTGGAACGCCGGATGCGCGAGGAACGCGCCGAGCCCCTCGCCGAGCTCGCCTTCGAGGATGTTCGCGTGCCGGTCGCGGTTCGATGCGAACGGCATGGCGCTGTCGTTGATGTGCAGCGCACGTAGCCGGTCGATCCCCATCTCCCCGTCGATCTGCGCGACCAACTGGTCGACCACCTCGGGCTTCGTGACGTCGTACCCGGAGGCATAGAGATGGCATGAGTCGAGGCAGATCCCCAGGCGCGGGTGCTTGTCGAGCCCGTTCATCAGCGCCACGAGCTCCTCGAGCGAGCGCCCGATCGTGCCGCCCGTGCCCGCCGAGTTCTCCATCAGCAGGTACGTCGGCCCCACGCAGCGCGGCAGGATCTGCTCCAGCGCGGGCACGACGCGCTCGAGCCCGGCCTCGAACCCGGCACCGAGGTGAGAGCCGACGTGGAAGATCACTGCATCCGCTTCGATCGAGACCGCCGCGTCCACTGTGGCGCCGAGCGCCACGATCGACTTCTCGTAGATCTCGTCGTCCGGTGCCGCCAGGTTGCAGAGGTACAGCGCATGGCAGACAACGCCGCCAATCCCGGCCTCCGCGCGCCGTGACTTGAACCGCTCGATCGACTCGGGCTTGTGGTTCGTCGGCCGCCACATGCGCGGGCTCTGCGTGAACACCTGCACGCAGTCGCCACCGATCGCCTCCACCCTGTCGATGGCGGTATCGATCCCACCTGCCGAGGAAACGTGGCCTCCGAACTGCACGGCCGTACGATAGGGACGAGATGAGTGTTCGCGTACGCATGGCTCCGAGCCCGACCGGCTTTCTCCACATCGGCGGGGTGCGGACGTTTCTCTTCAACTGGCTCTTCGCCCGTCAGGTGGGTGGCGAGTGCCTGCTCCGGATCGAGAACACGGACACGAGCCGCGAGGTCGCCGAGTCCGTCGAGCAGATCCAGGAGTCGCTCCGCTGGCTCGGGATCGACTGGGACGGCCCGGTGAAGTTCCAGCTCGACACCGCCGACACGGCGCGTGAGCTTGCCCAGCAGCTGCTCAGAGACGGCCACGCCTACGAGGACGATGGCGCGATCCGCTTCCGCCAGCCGAAGGAGGGCGTCGTCTCGTGGGAGGACGCGGTGCGCGGACACATCGAGTTCCAGAACGACCTGCTGCCCGACCTGGTGATCGTCCGCGGCGACGGCCGGCCGACCTACAACTTCGTCAGTCCGGTCGACGACATCACCGATGGGATCACACACGTCATCCGCGGTGAGGATCACGTCTCGAACACGCCGAGCCAGATCAACATCCTGCGCGCGCTCGGCGCCGAGCTTCCCGTCTACGCGCACGTTCCGAACATCAACGGCCACGACGGCAAGAAGCTCTCGAAGCGTCACGGCGCCGTCTCCGTCGACGTCTTCCGCGCCGACGGCTATTACCCGGCAGCGCTGATGAACTTCCTGGCGCTGCTCGGCTGGAGCTACGACGACCACACGACCGTGATGAGCCCGCAGGAGCTCGTCGAGCGCTTCTCCCTCGACCGGGTCGGAGCGAGCCCGTCCACCTTCGACTACGCGAAGCTCGACTGGCTGAACGGCGTCTACCTACGAGATCTCGACCCGCAGGAGTACGCGCGCTTCCTGCTCGTCTGGCTCGGCGAGCAGGGGATCGACTGGCCGGAGGAGACGGTGCGTGCGACAGTGCCGCTGATCCAGGAGAAGCTCGAGAAGCTCTCGCAGTACCCCGATTACGTTCGCTTTCTCTTCGAGCCGGTTGCGCCGACGACGGAGGATCCTGCGACCTGCGCCGCCGCTGTCGAGGCGCTGACGCCGGTCGACCCGTGGGAGCACGCATCGATCGAGACCGCGCTTCGCAACCTCGCCGAGCGCCTCGGCCAGAAGCCGCGCCAGACGTTCGGCCCGATCCGCCTCGCGATCACGGGCGCCAAGGTCTCGCCGGGGCTCTTCGAGAGCCTCGAGCTGCTTGGGAAGCCCGAGTCGCTCGCCCGCCTCGCGGCTTCGTCCTAGACGCTAGGGCCTGTACGCGAGCATCGAGCCGCACACGGCGAGCATGCCGGCGACCCAGACCGGCCATGGCCCGACCGTCGCGCCGGCCACGAAGGCTGCCGCGCCGGCGATCACCAGGCAAAGCGCGATCAGCGGCGCCTTCAGACCCGGCAGCTCCTCCTCCTGCTCGAGCTCGGCCGGCAGGGGATCGGGAGCCGTGAGCCGGAGCCGCGCGAGGCGAACCCGGAAGAGCGCTCCGCGCCACTCGTGCACGAGCAGCTCGGCGGCGCGAACTCCGGCACCGTCGACTGCCGCGGCCACATCGCCGGTCGTGTCCCGCGCCTCCGCCAATGCGTCTGCGAGCTCTGCGTGCGACGCCTCGGCGCCGGCAGGCGGTGTGAGCCCGAAGATCCGCTCGCCGAAGAGGTGGAGATGGTGCTGGAGCCGGCGCAGGTCGTCGAGAGCGTCGTCATCGTCGAGCTCCGAGGGATAGGCCGCCACGTCGTCGAGCTGCCTCAGGGTTCGGGCCAAGCCGCTCCAGAGCTCACCCAATTCGGTGGCGTACCGTTCCCCGGTGCCGACTGCTGGCGCCAACACGCCAATCGTAGCGCCAGCTGTTGGCTAAGGTTCCTGGCCGTGAGCGCCGTCGCCGTTCGCAATCCGACCGAGTTCGAAGAGCGCCTCGCGCAGTACCTGTACGAGCGCTCCGAGGAGGCTCGTGCAGTCCGCGTGGGGGAGAAGGAGACCTCCGAGCAGGCCGAGATCGTGCGCCGCTATGGCGATCTGTTCAGCCGCGAGCAGCTCGACGCGCTCCGCGAAGCCGAACAGGGCGCGTCGGGTGATGAGCGCGAGCTGCTCTACCGCCTGCGCAAGACTTGTGAGGGCGGATTGGTCGGCGCCGCGATCGCAGAGCGCGAGGACGAGCTCGAGAACCGCGTGCTCGCCGAGCGAGTGACCTTCAAGGGCGAGGAGATGCCGCTCCGCAACGCCCAGGCGATGATCGCCGTCCTGCCCGAGTACCGCGACCGCGAAGAGCTCGGGACGATCCAGGCCGACTCGCTGGCGCAGTTCAACGACGACACGCTCGAGCTGATGGGCATCGCCGAGGAGCTTTCGGCCGACTACTCCGGAATCGCCGACGCCGTCGAGCGAAACGAAGAGGAGAAGGCGATCTCGCTCCGCGACCTCGCCGTCGTCCTGAAGGCAGCGAGCGACGCGTCCACCGAGTCCTACGGCGTGCTCCGCGACCGCTGGTTCGAGAAGCTGCTCGGCCCCGAGCGCGACCCGATCCCGTCGAGCTTCCACACCTCGTACATGCGCCGCCTGTCACCGCTCGAGTCCACGTACACCAAGGACCGCGCCACGGAGGTCTGCCTCGCGACGCTCACCGAGCTCGGCTTCGACCTCGCGGCGGCGACGAACATCAAGCTCGATCTCGACGACCGCCCGCAAAAGGCGCCACGCGCGTGCGTGATCGCGAGCGACCCACCGAAGGTCGTCCACCTGATCACGAGGGCCTCCGGCGGCCTCCACGACTATCAGGCGTTCCTGCACGAGGCGGGTCACGCGCTCCACTACGGCGGCGTCGACCCGAACCTGCCTTACACCTTCCGCCGCATCGCCCGCGACCACGCGCTGACGGAGATCTACTCCTACATCGTCGAAGCCGTTTCGCGCGAGCCGGGCTGGCACGCGCGCTACTTCAACCTCAGCGATGCGCAGGCAGCCGAGAACGCCGAGGCAACGGTGTTCCTCGAGGCGCTCCTTTATCGCCGCTACGTCGCGAAGCTCCGCTTCGAGCTCGATTTCTGGTCGCGCTTCGCTACCGAGGGCGGCTCATCCGCCGGCTACGAGGAGTACCTGACCGAGGCAACGGGCATCCGCTACCGCCGCCAGGGCTACCTGAGCGACATGGACGGAGGCTTCTACTCGGCCGACTATCTCCGCGCCTGGATCCGCTCCGCCCAGCTCCGCCGCCACCTGATCGACACGATCGGCGAGGACTGGTGGTGCAACAAGGAAACAGGCGACCTGCTCCGCGCGCTGTTCGCCGAGGGCACGAAGCCGACGAGCGAGGAGATCGCAGCGCGCATCGGCTTCGACCCGTTCGACACAGCTCCGCTCGTCGCTGAGATCACCGCGTAGCCGACCTCGCTCGGAAGGCGTCGGCTACACTCCGACCCGTTCGGCACGGCCCATTCGTCTAGTGGCCTAGGACACTGCCCTCTCACGGCGGCGGCACGGGTTCGAATCCCGTATGGGCCTTAAAGGCTCGCTTGATACCACGGAAATGGCTTGAAACCGTGGGTCAAGCGAGCCACGCTGGTCCGCAATAGCCCCAGTGTGCGTACCCCGGTGCGTACCTCGAGCGAAGACATCAGGCCGCGACGACGTCGGGCCATGAATTGTGTTCGTCGTGGCGGATGATCAGGAATGAGTGCGTCGCCATTCGCCTGTTGCCAGAGAAGACCTCGACCGTGAATTTGATCCCTTTGTTTGCAGCCCAATGATTTGTCGGCGCAATGAGACTCCAACTCCCGTCGCGGAAAAACAACTTCTCCTCAAGAAGTACGTACTCGACGCCATTGGGTGGAATGTCCACAGTGATCGGGCGGCCGGGTCGGAGAATCGCAAGCGGATAAGGCAAGCCGCGGCCACCCGGCGGAGCAGATGGATCTGTGCTCACCATGCGCACCAGAACGTCCCGAGCAAAAGCGCCGCGTAACTCCTCAATCTTCAGAACTGTCGCGTAAACCGATTCGAGTTCGAGGCCTCTATTGGCGGCTGAGTCACGATGAATCTCCTCTGCAACGAGGCGTTGGCGAAACTCCGGTGTGTTGCCGGCCACGATCGACAATTCAGGCCGACGCCACCAGCTGAAAGTGGCTCGCCCGACCGCGAAGAGAAAGCCCAATAGCGCGATCGCGCCAGCAACAAGCGCGGCGACTTCGCTTGATCGAGTGAGAGATGCAAACAACGCTCCGACATTAACCCGGTGTTCGGATGGCTGATGCCGCCGTCCGGAGGGTGTCGTAGTCTCAAGTACAACTTGAGAGTCGGGAATCTAGCGGAACGGGCTTCTGCGCTCGCGGAACGTGCGGCCGGCCGCGGCCCGAAGCGCGGCGGCCGGACAAGCCCGAGCTCGTACATCCGAATCCACTGGTCAGCGAGCTTCTGGGAATCGTGGTCGGGCCAGACCGTGGATACGGTCCAACGAGGATCGCGGAGATTCGCACCGTCAATGGACGCGCGTGGGCGCTTTGGCTGCTCGGGCACGTCTTGCAGCACGAGTTCGATCAGACGGCAGAAGGCACGCCGCGCCCGCGTGACCTGGTAGCGGTTCGATACGAAGGCCGCCGGCGCCGTCAGAACGCGCGAGCGGTGAGCCCGCCGAATATGAGGCTTATCGTGTCGTCGTCGAGCGCGCGCCGGTCAGACTGCCAGACTGACAACGGCATGAAGCGCCCGCCGACCGACTTTGAACTGTTGAAGGAGATCTACGCGCGCAATCGGGATCAATTCGGAACCTACGTCAAGGGTGCTGCTGGCAGCCGCCTCTCCAAGATCTTCATGCCAGTCGACATCGAGGAGATCGCCCATCACTTCGGGGTCGACAAAGACAGCATCTTCGGCCGTCTCTACTACCACCTAGAGCCGAAGTACGGTCAGGAGCCTGCAGAGGTCGGTGGTCCGCGAAAGGCGTTTTTCTCACCCGTGCTTGGCGACGGAAACGACTCCGAGCGCGACTGTGTGAACTTTCCTCTTCTCGAGGCTGTGCTTGCCGGGCTGTGGCAGGAACGACGGCGAGATCTATGGGCGATCACGACCGCTCTCGTGTCGCTCGGGATAGCTCTGGCGTCTCTTATCGTGTCGATTCTGGCCTGAGCCAGCTTGGCAAGTTGAGTCCGTCGAGCCAACGGAGCTCACGTCGAAGCGTCGTGACCGAAATCGACAGGCCGCGGGCGACCCGGGGCAACCGTTTGCCGGCGTCGACCGTGTCCGCGGCTTTCATCGCGCGGAAATAGCGTCGCGTCGCGCGATCGTTCTCCGCGATCGACACAGGGACAGCCGGAAGGCGAAGATCTCGTGCAGGGCGCGCGCAAGCTCGTCGTACGTCGTCTCGTGGGCCCCGGGCAGTTCCCGCGCAGCTTTTTCGAAGGCGATGCCGATTGCGCGGCGTTCGGCGTCGCTGGTTGCGGCAGCGTAGCGAGCTTGGAGCTCAGCGAGGTGCGGCCAACGCACGACCGGCCCGGCCAATAGGCCTCGGTGCCGACGCGAGCGAAATGTTCCGTCGCTCACGTGCTCTTCGAGCGACTTGGCCGCGGGCATCGGCCCGCCTATCGCCTAGAGTCGGATCGGCGAGGGTTGGAGAATCATGTTCTCGTAGCGCTTTCCGTCGTTGGGTAGCGTTCCGGAGCTCTGCTGCAACCGAGCAACGGCGTGAGCTCCGCCCGATTCACCAACTGCCTCAACTCCGGCGAGACTGCTATTGCTGAGCCAAGCACGGATGATTCCCTGGCGTTCGCCGTCTGTGATCGCGAGCACGTGCACTACGGAGTCGTCTCCCGGCTCTTCAATGATGTGGCCGAAGCCCAGCGAACGCGGACCCAGCGGGCCTTCTTCTCGATTCACATAGGCGTCGTCGAGACCGCGTTTCGCAGCCTCGGCAGAGGGTCCTTCGAGCAGACGCGCAAGCTCCTGCTCGCTCTCAAAAATCGGATCAGCGTCTACGTCCATCTCGCAGTGAGGGTACCGAGTACGTTGGTCGGCGCGGCCAACGCGAACGGGGGCTTGGTGAGGGGTTGTCGTACGCGCTTCGCTGGAATCGGATGGCCCCTAGGGGTCGAGCTCGCCGCGATAGACGAGCAAGAGATGCCGTTGTCGCCGATCAATCCGAGCAAGTCGCCGGCGACAACGCAGGACGCGCGGTACGCCGAGCGACTCGCCGCGATCGAGCGACTCGCCGCGATCGAGCGACGGCTGCGCACACTCGAGGCCTACTTCTCAGGCGGAACGAGTCAGCAAGTCCCGTATGGGCCTTTAGAAGCATGGGGGAGCACCTTCGGTTCTCCCCCATGGGCCCCCTCTCCGACACGTTGCAATTGGTTGCGGACGAGCACGGGCAAAGCCCGCACTCGCGTCGGCTCGTACCGCCTTTTCAGATCGTATGAAAAGCAGCAGTGCGTAAATGCGGCCTGACTGAACGACCGCGCTGCTTAACCGTCCGTAGTGCCTCGTACAGTCAGCATCCATGACGAAAGTGGTGATTCTTCTCGGGGCTGGAGCAACGTTGGCGGATGTCGCGACCAAGCCTCGCAAGCAACGACCACCGCTAGATAAGCGATTTTTCTCTGACGCGTCACTAACGACTCAAAAATGGCGTGTAGAGCACGTCCGCACATACATGAAGCAAACATACGACCGCGATGTGATGGTTTCGGCCCATGATTCTCTAGAGGGAGTGATGGGTCAGATCTACACGGATCTTTTTAACCCGCTTCTAGAGGCTTCCGCGCTAGATGCTTTTCGTCAGCTCATCAAACTCTTCAACACTCGCTTAGCCGCTACAACGAATGACATCCGAGCAACGAATAAGAGACTGCTCTACCGGATAATCGCGTCCTATCTCTCGCACGGAGTCAAACCAAGCGATCTAACAATTGTCACCTTCAACCAGGACATCCAGGTTGAAAAGACTCTTGACCTCATGAGCACCGTTGACCGATGGCGCTCAATTGCGGAGGAGATATTCAATTTCCCAGGTCTGTATTCCCTCGGTCCATCCGCTCCAGAGGTCACGTTCCCAGCTCGGGCCCCTGAGGAATCGCTCTTTCCCCAGAAAAGAAGCAGTAGCGGGTGCATTAAGTTGCTCAAGCTTCACGGTTCGCTCAACTGGTATTCGACTCACAGCAGCGCGACTCCAACACGTGCAGCAATGTTCAAAGCCAACCGCAAGATCAGAATCACAAGTCGGCGCACCATCGATCCCAATATGACCTTGACCGGCAAGCAACGGAAGATGTTCACGCTCCCGGTTATCGTTCCGCCCGTAAGTCACAAATCGGCGGTGATACACCAAGACATGGCTCCGCTGTGGAGACAGGCAGAAGAAGCCCTCAAGGAGGCTGACGAGTTAATCATTTTCGGCTATTCCTGTCCACCGCTGGACTTTGAGAGCTCGAACCAACTTCGCCGGTCACAGCTCAACCGTACGGTGTCTGCCGCTATATCTCTCATCGACCCTGAACCGGCAATTGCGGCGCGGTACATAAGCCTTCTCGATGCGAGGTGCCTTCGCTACTACGCATCCGCAGCTGACTTCATCAAAAACGGTTAGCTCTGCGAGCGCTGTTTGAACCGGCCGCACGCGTTGCCTCTTTTTCCCCAAGCGCGACAGGTGCGCGGGCGGCCGAGGCCTTTGTGAGCAAGGGCATTTTCGAATCCCTTCCACTCCTCGTCAAGCTTTGTGCCTTGGGGCCGCGCAAACGGCTAGTGAACTTTCAAGAAGCCGCATGAAGGTCGTCGGCGCGCGTACACATGTGGACGGCCTTACATCGGTGATATTTAGGGCGACGAAAGTCTCGTTTAGCAATGTGCTTTCGAGGATCCCGGTTCAAGTTGAAGGCCCACGCTAAGGCATGACAGCTAGAACTCCCGCATGAGCTTCGCTGGGACAGACCAGGCTTACGACCGGTTCATGGGGCGGTACTCCGGGCCGCTTGCTCCGCTGTTTGCCGATTTTGCCGGGGTTCAGGCGCCGATGCGGGTGCTCGATGTTGGCTGCGGGCCCGGTGCTCTGACCCGGGAGCTCGTGGGGCGGCTCGGCGACGCCAACGTGGCCGCCGTGGATCCGACCGAGCCGTTTGTCGCGGCGATGCGTGAACGCTTTCCAAAGGTGCAAGTCGCGCGGGCTGGGGCAGAAGAGCTGCCGTTTCCCGATGGCGCATTCGACGCGTCGCTTGCTCAGCTCGTGGTCGCCTTCATGAAGGACGCGCCCGCCGGCGCTCGCGAGATGGCTCGGGTGACGAAGGAGGGAGGCGTCGTCGCGATGTGCATGTGGCCGCTCGGCGACGGGATGGAGTTCCTCGACCTGCTCCACCGCGCGCAAGCTGCCGTCGCGCCCGATCACCCCACCGCCGGCGTGGTTCGCAGCTACCGGAGTGAGCCCGAGCTGGTCGAGCTCTTCACCGGCGCCGGATTCGAGGAGATCGCGACGGGAACCCTCGCTGTCTCGGTCGAGTATGCGGACTTCGACGAGTTCTGGGACTCGGTCAGCTCCGGCTCGGGGCCGATCGGAGAATTCCTGGCGTCGATCGATGCTGAAACAACGGAGCGTTTCCGCGGCGAGCTTCGCGATCTCGTTGCAGAACGAGGCGAGCCGTTGACGCTCACCGGCCGCGCGCACGCGATCCGCGGTCGCATTGGCGCCCGGGCCTGAAGCGATCGGGCGGCGTCGGCGTAACCCGCATGATCCGGCTTGGCTTCGCGTCGCGGACCAGCCGAGTGGTGTCAGACTCCGCCGACTGTCAAGGCCAGCGTGTGTCAAGAGTATTTGCTCCACAACCTCGGACCTGGTTGAGGGAGTCAGATCCCAGGTTTTGAGCCAAAAAGTATCCGTGCTGGTGACTTCGAGCTGTGGACAAGAAATTGCAGATTTGTCACACCTGCCCATTGACAGCCGGTGGTGTCTGACACCGAACACAGAGACCAAACACCTGACACCAAGCCACCGAGCTCGATCGGTTGGCGGCTGTCTGCGATTTCGAGGCTGGGGCTCCCGCGGAATAGATCCGAGTCGAGACGGGGATGGTTGACGAAGTGAGGAAGCTGATCCTCTTCATGCACGTCTCGCTCGACGGCTACATCAAGGCCGCGGGGAAGGACGAGACGGGTAGGGATAAAACCGTGACGTCTTCGGGCGAAGACCCGGGTGCGTTGGAAACTGTCGTCCCCGACCTGATCGAAGACGCCGACACCTTGCTGCTCGGGCGTGTCGTTGCCGACGAGCTGCTCGGGTACTGGCTGAACGCGGAGGCCAGCGAGCCCGACCTGACGAAAGGCGGAATCGCCTACGCACGCTGGGCGACCGGCGCGCGCAAGGCGGTCATCTCGCACACCGAAGAGACGCTTCCCTGGGCGAACACCGAGCTCTTGCTGGTCAAGAGCGACGAGGACCTGGTGCATGCGGTCACCACGCTCAAGCAGCAACCAGGCAAGAACATCGTCTTCCACGGCGGCGTGCGCACCGCTCAGGATCTGACCAGGCTCAACCTGATCGACGAGTACCAGCTCGTCGTCCCTGCGGTCGCGCTCGGGGCCGGCGAGCCGCTGTTCAAGAACCTGCCGGACCGGCTGAAGCTCGAGCTCGTGCAGGTCACCGAGCTGGAAGCTGGAGGAATCTTCCTCCGCTACCGGCCTGCAACGACCGTCTGATCGCGACCTTGGAGACGCGATTTCGGCGTCGCGAGCTCGGCCAGGTCTGCGACGGTGGTCGCGCCTCGTTCGCGCGCCAGCTCGAGGAGCGAGAGAAACACCTCTGAGGTCGCCTGGGCATCCGGAAGCGCTCGATGGCGCGGCTCGACGGAGACGCCGAAGAAGAATGCGAGCGACGCCAGGTTCGTTCGCTCGATGCGGCCGCGGAGCAGGTTTCGCGCCAGCGGCAATGTGTCGATCACCGTTCCCGCGAGACGTGTCCCGCTGAGCCGGGTCAGCTCGCGGTTGACAAACGCGACGTCGAACCGTGCGTTATGGGCGACGAGGATCGAGCCCTCCGCGAAGGTCGAGAGGGAACGGAGTGCCGTCTCGACGTGAGGCGCCGCCCGCAGCCTTGCCTCGGAGATCCCGGCCAGGCATCCGCGGTGCCGTGGCTCGATCCCGCTTGGCGCGACGAGCGTCTCGAATGTCTCCTCGATCGCAGCTCGACGGATGCGCACGGCGCCGATCTCGCAGATCGCCGCGTTGGCAGTCGCGAGGCCTGTCGTCTCGAGATCGAAGACGACGAAGCAGGCATCTTCGAGTGGGAGGGGCCGCTCGCGGTCGAGTGTGATCGCCGTTTGCCGCCACGCGAGCCGCGCATCGTGCTCGACGAGCGGGCCGAGGATCTCGATTGCCACATCCTCGAGCGGAGCAGGCATTGCGAGGAGATGGGAGGCCGCTTCACTTGCGGAGACCGAACCGCCACGATCGACGACAAGCGAGACGAGGCGATCGAGCGAGTCCAGCGAGAGGAGCACGACAGGGAAGACTAGACGAACGCACGTTCGTATTACTCGGCCAGTGTAGGTTCTCGCACGAGCGACGATGATCAGCCACCAGGAGCAACAGCAAGCCCAGGCGTATGCGGTCGAGCAGCTGCGAGCGGCCGGCATCGTGATCAGCGACGAGGAAGCTCGAGCGATCGAGGTCGCCGATTTCGGTCTGGGCCAGCTGCAGGAGATCGGCCTGCAGGTGCTCGTCTACATCAACACGGATCGCTATTGCGCGAAGGAGCTCGTGCTCTCACCTGGGCAGATGTGCCCGGAACACCGGCATCCGCCCTTCGACGGGACGCCTGGCAAGGAGGAGACCTTCCGCTGCCGGACCGGCCACGTCGATCTCGTCGTCGCCGGCCACCGCATCCCACTCGGACCGGGCGACCAGTACACGATCGCGCCCAACACCCTGCACTGGTTCCAGGCCGGGGATGAGGGCGCTGTGGTGACCGAGTTCTCGTCGACGAGCCGTGACGACCTCGACATCTGGACGGATTCGCGGATCGTTCGCGCGCCCGCCGTCGAGGACTGACTCAGACCGGGATCGTCAGGCTCTCGATGTCGTGCGGGTAGTCCGTGAGGATGTCCAGGCCGCCTTCGGTGACCGCGACCGTGTCCGAATGGCGGAAGCCCCCGATCGCCGGGTCGTAGAGGCCAGGCTCGATCGTGAAGACCATCCCCGGCTCGAGCACCGTGAAGTCGCCGACGTCGAGGAAGGGCGCCTCGTGGTTTCGCAGGCCGATCGCGTGGCCGGTGTGCTGGCGCCAGTAGCGCAGCAGGTCGTGCTGCTCGAAATAGCGCATCACGGCGGCGTCCACGTCGGCGCACTTCGCGCCTGGCCGGATCGCGGCGAAGGCGATCTCCTGCACCACGACGGTGTGGTCGAAAAGCCGCCGCATCTCGTCGGTCGGCGGCCCGATGATCATCGCCCGCTCGAGCTCGGCGTTGTAGCCCCAGATCGGCGCGCTCGTCTCCGTCACGAGCACGTCGCCGGCCTGGAACTCGATGTTGTGGGCGACGGCGTGCGCCCACGAGCTGCGCAGCCCGATCTGGCCCCGATAGCCCGCGGAGACACCCGAGGAGGAGGACATCCCGCCGACGTCGCCGAGCGCCTCCAGCAGCGCGAGCGTCGTCTCGTGACCGGCGCGGAGACTTGCCTCGGCTTCGGTCGCGCCCGTGCGCGAGTACTCCTGCAGCAGCCGGTGCGCGTGCGCGCACCAGCGTCCGCTCTCGCGGATCAACTCGATCTCGTTCGCGCTCTTCCGCGCCATCATGCGCTCGATCACGTCGCCGAGGGCAGTGACCGAAGCTTCGGCCTCAGCACTGAGCGTCGGCCCCTTGTAGCCCAGGATCCCCGGGTAGCCATCGTTGTCGGCGCCGATCGCGCCTCTGATCCCGAGGTCTGCCAGGACGCGCGCGAAGATCGACATCGGGTGCTCGATCCCCGGATACTCGGGATACGACTCGACCCGGGAGAAGCTCGCCTCGGCGAGCGTGCGCTCCACCTCGAACTCCGGCACGAAGATCGCCGACTCGCCGTTGACGCTCTCGGCGTAGATCACCGGCCGCTCGTTCGAGAGGAACCAGAAGCCGGTGAAGTACTGGATGTACGAGGCGTCGAAGAGGACGTATCCCGAAAGGCCCGCCCCGCGGACATGCTCGAGCAGCCGCTCGCGCCGCTCCGAGAGCTCGGCGGCAGGGATTCTCGTGACCCGTTCGGTTCGCGCCATCTCGCCCGAGTTTACGGACGAGAGCGCCTGAGCCTCGGGATCAAACGACCCCGAGGCTCAGGCGTCTGCGCCTAGGCGTAGACGTCGACTGCGTTCCCGGACGAGGCCGGACCCGAGGTGACCGTCTTGGCAGCCGCGGCTTTCGCTTCCGCAGCTTTCGCTTCGCGCTTCGCCTCGGCAGCGAGCTTCAGCCGCTTCGCCAGCACGAGCTTCGCCTTCTTCACCTCGGCGGCGTGCGTGGTCGCGGCCTTTTCTGTCGGTGAGTCCTTCTTGGGCTGGACCGTCGACGAAAGCGTCGAGCGGTCCGGTCCTCCCTGGACTGGATTGATTCCACTCATTGCACGGAGTCCTTTCCGATAGCGACACGCGCGGGTTGGCGCTCGCAGCAGCATCATCGGTTCGGAGCGAGCTATTGCCCACTCAGTGGTCAGGTCGCGTTCATACCCTCGCCGATCTAGGATCGGGTCGAGGAGGAGAGATGTCTCGTTTCGTGCTCGTACATGGCGCCTTCTGTGGCGCGTGGTGCTGGGAACCGCTCGTCGGCGAGCTCGAAGCGCTCGGGCATTCGGTCGACGCGATCGACCTGCCCGGGCATGGGGAGGACACGACGCCGCTCGACGAGGTGACGCTCGACCTCTACGCGGAGCGGGTCGCCGAGACGCTTGCCGCTGGAGAGCCTGCGGTGCTCGTCGGGCACAGCATGGGCGGTGTGGTGATCACGCAGACGGCGGCCAGAGCTCGCGAGCACGTCGACCGGCTCGTCTACTGCTGCGCGTTTCTGCCGCGTGATGGAGAGAGCCTCAAGTCGCTGGCAGACAAGCCCGAAGGCGCCGCCGACCTGGTTCAGGCGAATCTCGTGCTCGCACCACCGGTGGCGACCCTCTCGCCTGAGGCTGCGCGCGAGGCGTTCTACGAGCTCTGCACTCCGGAGCAGGCGCAGTGGGGCCTCGACCACCGACAGCCGCAGCCGATCGCCCCGTTCATGACGCCGGTCGACCTCGATGGAGGCGTTGACGAGATCGACCGCTACTACGTGCTCTGCACCGAGGACAAGGCGATCCCCCCGCCGTTGCAGCGGCGGATGTCGACCGAGAGCCCGTGCGTCGAGGTCGCCGAGCTCGAGGCCGATCACTCGCCGTTCCTCTCGAAGACGAGCGAGCTCGCCGCGATTCTCGATCGATTTGCGAACGCCTAGGAGACCTGCCGCACGTTTCTCCGTGGTCTGACGTCATAGCTCTGTCGTCATGAACAGGATCGTTCGCATCGCGAAGGCCTTTTTTCGCCTCGCCGCGGAAGGCACGCTCGGGGGCCGGAGCGGTGGGGTGGTGACTCGAAACTGCCCAGGCCGGTTTGGGCAATGCGGTTGCGGGCAACTACGTGCGGCATGAATCCCTTTTCCGAAACCGAGCGTGCCGCAGTGAACGCCTTCCTGCGGGCCCGCGAGCACTTCGAGCGAGTCGCGCGCTGTTTGGTCACGAACGGTCACGAGCTGATCGCGAAAGAAGCCCAGCTCAGAGAAGCACGGGCCGCGCTGTATTTCCGGCGCGATGAGCTCGTGAGGGTACGCGCTCGGTAGGGTCCGCTCCGCCCGGAAAAAGGGCAGACTGCAGGGATGCGGAACGCCCTCGTCGCGGTGGCAGTCGTCGCGTTGCTGAGCGGCTGCGGTGGGAAATCGCAACCCCCGGTTCCGTCGGTGAACATCGCGACGACGACGGTCCCGAAGCAGACGCACGCTCAGCTTGTCGCGGCAGCAGCAGTCGCTCGGCAGGTGGCAAAGGCCGCGGCCAAGGCGCGTGCCCAGGGGTACACGGTGCGTGCGGGCGACCCAGCCGGCTACAAGCTCCTGAACACGAAACTCTCCCATCGCGGTTGCTCGGAGTTCGGGAATCACGGCTGCTGGCGCGTCGAGATCGTCACCTTCAAGCGGTGCTCCTTCTTCGAGATGGACATCAACGAGATGCGGCGCGGGGCGGTGGTCGAGACGTACGTCGACAACCAGTCAGACGTGATGCCGAACACGCCGCTCCACGGGGAGTTCGACGCCACCGAGGACAATGTGACGCTCGCCGATCCCGTCTTCACCTGTAACTAGCTCCCGGTCTCGCGTGCGAGACTCGCCGGGATGGTCCAGGCAATGAGGGTCAGAGCGCCGGCGAACCTGATCGTCCTCTGCGGGTACGTCGCAGTCTCGCTTGGCTACTTCGGACGGCCGCTGTTGCACCATCCCGGGCGGATCCTGATCGGGACCGGCCGCGACCCGGAGCTCTTCGTCTGGGCCTTCGCGTGGTGGCCGCACGCGATCGGAAGCTGGACGAACCCATTCGTCTCGCACGCGGTTTACGCCCCAGCCGGGATCGACCTGGCCTGGACGACGTCCGTCCCGGGTCTCGCGCTCGCATTCTCGCCGCTGACGATCCTGTTCGGGCCCGACGTCTCGTTAAACGTCGCCGCGCTGCTCATGCCGGCTCTCACGGCGTGGACGGCGTATCTGCTCTGCCGGCACCTGACGCGCTCGGTCTGGGCGTCGATCTTCGGCGGCTACCTGTTCGGATTCTCGAGCTACATCCTCGGTCACCAGGTCGGAGGGCACCTGAACCTGACCGGGGTCTTCCTCGTGCCGCTCGTCGCCCTGGCCGTGATTCGCTATCTGGAAGGCGAGCTCGACAACCGGGGGCTCGCGATCCGGCTCGGCGTCCTACTGGCGTTGCAGCTCTCGATCTCCACCGAGGTCGCAACGACGCTGACCGTCTTCATGGCATTCGGTCTCGTGCTCGCGTACGGATTCCTGCGAGCTGAGCGGCCGCGCTTGCTCTCGTCGCTGCGTCCGATCCTCGCCGGATATGGGCTCGGCGCGATCTTCGCCGCTCCGCTCGTCTACTACACGGTGCGCGGGTTCGTTCCCCAGTCGTTCGGAGATCCACCGTTCTTCAGCACCGATCTTCTGAACTTCGTGATCCCGACGCAGGCAACCGGCGTGGCCGGCGAGCATTTCGCGAAGCTGACGTTCAAGTTCCCCGGGAACAACGACGAGCGCGGCGCCTATCTCGGGCTGCCGCTGCTCCTGATCGTCGGCGCGTATGCGGTCCGGCAGCGGCGGGCGCCGAAGACTTGGTTCCTCGTCGTCTCGCTGCTGCTCTCGGCGCTGTTCGCGCTCGGCACGGCCCTTCGAGTCGAAGGCCGGCGGATCGTCGCGCTTCCCTGGGCGCTGTCGTCCCATGTGCCCGGGCTCGACGACGCTCTCCCTGATCGCTTCGCCCTCTTCGTCTCGCTCGTCGCGGCCGTGATCGCAGCGCTGTGGATCGCGTCGACCAAAGGCTGGATCTACCCACGGCCGTATCTCCTGCCGCTGATCGCGGTCGCGGCGCTCGTGCCCGCGGTCTGGCATCCCTACTACTACTCGCACCCCGAACGGTGGGCCTTCTTCACGGACGGGTCCTACAAGTGCATCCCGCCGAACGAGACTCTCGCGATCTTCCCGTACGGGTTCTGGGGAGACTCGATGCTCTGGCAGGCCGAGACCGGCTTCCGGTTCCGGATGGCCGAGGGGTACCTCCGCTACACACCGCCTGCGAGCTATCTCGCCGACCCGACGGCCTACAAGCTCACCTACCTGTTCGCAAATCCCGCCGACCGGCCAGACCCGGCCGAGCTGCTCGCGTTCGCGAAGCGCATGCACGTCGACCGCATCCTGTCGGTCGTCTCTCATACGTATCCCGACGGGCCGCAGATGCACAGCTTCGGGGTGCTCCAGAGCACGGGCGGGATGCTGATCGCGCCGGCGTGCGGCCACACCTCCTTGGCCGGCGATACCCGTGGCAACGGCTGATTCTTAGGCTGGTTTCAGGTTCCTGTGGTTCCCTTGTTTCATGTTCCTCGTTCGGACCCGGACACGCAGGATCGTGGTGGCGCTCGGCGCCTCCCTCGCCGCAACCGCCTTTCTTGCCGTGCCCGCGTTCTCCGCGCTCGGGGTGAACTGGAACGAGACTGCGAAGGACGGCAAGGTGCCCGTGCTGAGCTTCCACGTCACGAGCCTGACGATCGGGAAGACCGGCTGGAGCGCGCACGTCTCGTTCGGGAACCTCTCGAAGAAGACGGTCAAGGTCGGCAATCAGTTCGGCGTCGCCTTCTTCGAGAACGCGACGAGCGAGGATCTTTCGAAGGCGGCGGCACTCGCGCCGGCCACGAGCTTCGCTCCCGCACGACCGGTGGCGTTGAAGCCTGGCGCGACCTGGACCGGTGTGATCAGCGGCACCGGGTCGCTGTCGGCGAGCCGGCCGAAGCTCTACGCGCGGGTCGTCTTCGGGCCGCTCACCGGCGTCGCAGGGCAAACGAGCGCGGTCTCGTGGATCACCGATCACGCGAAGGTTCTCGCGCCGGTCGGCAACAGCACGCCGGTTGTTCCGAGCGGGCCGCAGATCGTCGCCTGACCTCGACTCGCGCCTCCCGGCCCTATGCTGTCCATCTCGTATGGCGCTGAAACGTCACCTCGCCTGCTTCGTCGCCACGGCCGTCGCGGCCGGGCTGCTGGTCGCTCCGGCGTTCGCGGCGAAGGCGCTCAACTGGAACGAGACCTTCAAGAACGCTGACGGGAAGGTGCTCAACTTCAAGGTCACGAGCCTGACCGTCACCCAGACCGGCTGGAGCGCGAAGGTCTCGTTCGCGAACCTCTCCAAGCAGACGATTCAGGTCGGCAACGAGTTCGGGATCGCGTTCTTTGCCAATTCGAAGACGACGAACCCGATCAACGCCTCGGCGCTCGCGCAGGCAACGACGTTCGCTCCGAAGCGCCCGACGGCGCTGAAGCCCGGCGCGACGTGGGCCGGTGTGATCGGTGGCTCCGGCCAGCTCGAGACGGCCAAGACGAGCGGCTATGCCCGGATCCTCTTCGGCCCGTTCGTCGGCGTCCCGGGCCAGAAGGCCGCGACCTCCTGGATCACGGATCACGCGACCTCGATCCCTGCCACCTCGCTCACACCGAGCGAGCCGGTCGCTTAAACACAAAGGGAGGGCCGAAGCCCTCCCTTTGCAGAGCCCTTGTCACATCGCTATGCGATTGCAACCAGCGACGAGGGCGGTGTGATGATCTTGAAGGTCGTCTGCTTTCCTCCGACGACCTTGTAGATCGTGACCGCGCCCGTGGCAACGTCGCCGTTCGGCTTGACGCCGAAGTTCTTTCCGAGCACGCCATCCGCGACCCTCGCCTTGAAGAGGGCCTTCGTGACGCCTGCGCGGGTCCCGTCCGATGACGCGATCGCCGCCAGCATCAGCTGGGCGGCCTGAGCCGCGTAGACGGAATACGGGTCGACTGACGTCCCGCCGATCGTCTTGGAGAAGGCCTTCAAGAAGGCCTGTCCACTCGCCGGGAGCTTGTTGTTCGGGACACCTGCAACCGAGACCGTCATGTTGTTGGCCGCGGTACCTGCACCCTGAACCACTGCCGAGACCGGGGTGAACCCGTCCGGGGCGAGGATCTTGATGCCCGGATCACCGGCCGCGATGTCCTTGATCAGCTTCGTTCCGTTCTCGCAGATCAGGCCGCCGAGGAAGACGCCAGTGGCGCCCGACGCCTTGATCTTGACGGCGAGTGCCTCATAGGACGTTGCCTTACCGTCCCACGCCGTGTTCGACGCGACGGTGATACCGAGGCTCCGTGCCGCCGCAGAGAAGTTGCCGGCAACTCCGGCCCCATACGCCTCCTTGTCGTTCAGCACGAACACCTTCTTGATTCCGAGGCTCTTCGCGAGCATCGCATCTGCGGCTCCCTGGTAGCTGTCCGCCGCGACGACGCGCGCATAGTTCCGCTTGCCTGTCGGGTAGTACTTACCCGGCTCGCCAGCAGCAGTACCCGGCCCCGACGTGGTGAGCCCGACATAGGTGTTCGCCGGGCTGACCATTGCAATGGGTCCATTCGGTGCTCGGTTGAGGACCGGGACTTCGATCTCAGCCGCACCCGAGTTGAACGTACCGATCACTCCGGCAACGCTTGGGTCACTCGCGTAGGCATTTGCGTTGGCCGAAACCTTGCCCGAGTCCCACTTGCCTGCCTGAGCGGTCGAGTCGTCGCAGCTCTGATAGGCGATTGTGTAATTGCCGGCCTTCCAACCCGCTTGTCCGAAGACGAACGAGATCATCTTCGCCATCTGGATCGTCTGCGTACGACCGGCGCCCTGGAGCGGCAGGTCAGAGGCGATCAAGAGATTCCCGCTGGGATTCTGGATCGCCGTGCAAGACGACGCCGGAAGCGGCGTGGCCCCATTGGAGTGCGCGAAAGCACCGGTGACGGTCGCCGCAAGTGCGACGAGACCGAGCACGGTGCCGATCGCGGACCCAAGAACGATTCGGTTCTTCAACTCGCCCTCCTGTTTGAGTACATGGTGGAAACCTGACGATTTGTTCTGCGGAAAGTGAAAGAGCATAAAGGCAGGCCGCGAATTAAGAAAGCCCTGCTCCACGTCGCATCCTGGCATAACACTTTGTTAAGAGTGCGTTGAACTGGCGGTAGGCTCGGCGACGAAAGAGATCATCGTGGTGTCCACCTCTCTCACACAGCGTATTCCGGGCCAGTTTCAACGGCTCCCGCAGTCACGGGCGACGGTCGGATACCTGGTCGGAGGCTGGGCTGCGATCGCGGTCTATTTCACGCTGGCACCGCATGCCCAGTCGGTGCTCTTCGTCGGGATCGGCCTGTCGGCCGTGACCGCGATCGTGATCGGGGCCGCCCGCAAGCCGAGGATTGCGCGCCTCCCGTGGCACCTGTTCTCGGCCGGGATCCTCTGCCAGGTGGTCGCGGATGCGATCAGCGGCTACTACGAGATCCACCTGAACAGAGAGCCGCCGCTGCCGTCGGCGGCAGATGCGTTCTACCTCAGCGGCTACCCGCTCCTCGTGCTCGGGATCGTGGTGCTCGTGCGCCGGCTCGGCGGGCAGGCGGGTCGCGCGGCGCTCCTCGACACGATCATCGTCGCCGTCGCGGTCGCCACCGTGCAGTGGATCTTCTTCGTCGAGGCCTACATCCGCGAGGCCTTGCCGCTCGGCGCCCGGATCGCCGACATCGCCTATCCCTCGATGGACGTGCTCTTGCTCGTGGCGTTCTCGCAGCTGCTCGTCGGGCCGTCGGGCCGCGCCGCTGCCTACAGGCTGCTCGTGATCAGCGTTGCGCTCTGGCTGATCGGTGACGAGGTGTACGGGCTGAGCTCGAGCACCTACGTCGCCGGCGGCTGGCTCGACACCTTCTGGCTCGGGTCGTACGTCGTGTGGGGCGCGGCAGCGCTCGAGCCGTCGCCGCTGCCGTTCGAGTTCCGCGACCGCCGGACGATTCCGCGCCTGACACCCGCGCGGCTCACGTTGCTGGCCGCAGCGCTTCTGACGATGCCGAGTGTGCTCTTGATCGAGCGCACCGAGCACCACCACATCCACGCGTTGATCGCCGCGGCCGGCGGCGCGGGAATCGGCGTGCTCGTGCTCTTCCGCCTCGTCGATCTCGTGCGTGCCGTGGAGGGAGCCCGCGCGAGCGAGCGGATCGCGTTGCAGGACGCCGAGCAGTCGCAGCGCCAGCTCGAAGAGCAAAACGACCGGTTACGCGAGGTCGACCGGCTGAAGGACGAGTTCGTCTCGAGCATCTCGCACGAGCTGCGGACGCCGCTGACCTCGATCAGCGGGTACGTCGAGTTGCTCATGGAAGACGAGAAGGACACGGAGAAGAGCGAGTACCTCGACATCGTCGATCGCAATGCGACGCGGCTGCTCGGTCTCGTCAGCGACATGCTGTTCGCGGCACGCATGCAGAGCGGCCAGTTCGACCTGCGCACCGAGCCCGTCGACCTGCGCCTGATCGTGGGGCAGATCGTCGACTCGATTCGCCCCGAGGCTGAAGCTGCCGACGTCGATTTGCGCGTGCACGAGGCGGGTGTGATTCCGGAGATCAACGGAGAGCGCGATCGCCTCGCTCAGCTGTTCGACAACCTTCTCTCGAACGCGATCAAGTTCACGCCGCGCGGAGGCCAGGTGGACATCTCCCTCGGCGGGACGAACGGGAAGGCCGTGATCGAGGTCACTGACACCGGGATCGGAATCTCGGACGAGGAGCGGTCCCATCTCTTCGAGCGGTTCTTCCGCACGCAGGTCGTGCTCGACCGGCAGATCCCCGGGACCGGGCTCGGCCTCTACATCTCGAAGGCGATCGTCGAGGCTCATGGCGGTCAGATCGCCGTCCGCAGCGTCGAAGGAAAGGGCACCACGTTCGTCGTCGAGCTACCGTCGGTGGTCGCCACGCATGACTGATTCGCCGCTCATTCTCTGCGCAGACGACGACGAGGACATTCTCGCCCTCGTCGCGCTTCGTCTTGAGCGGGCGGGTTTCCGCGTCGTGCGGGCGACGAACGGGGAGAGCGCGCTCTCGCTCGCGCGCGAGCGCCGGCCCTCTGTCGCGGTGCTCGACGTGATGATGCCGCGGCTGACCGGGATCGAAGTGATTCGAGAGCTTCGGGCGGATCCGGCCACACAAGGCCTGCGGACGATCCTGCTCTCGGCCCGCGTTCAAGAGTCGGACATCGGCCACGGTCTCGATGCCGGGGCCGACGCCTATCTCGCGAAGCCGTTCAGAGCGCCAGAGCTCGTCGCGCTCGTCCAGAAGCTCCTCGCGGAACCGAGCTAGCCCTTGCGGTAGCGGTACCCGAAGCCGCGAACCGTTTCGATCGGCGGCGCGTCGGGCGTGTCGGGCATCAGCTTCTTGCGCAGGTAGCCGACGTAGAGCTTCACCTGGTCGCCGGAGACGCCGTAGGGGTCTCCCCAGACGAGGTCGAGGAGCTGGTCGCGTGAGAGCACCTGGTTCGGGTGGTTCACGAACGCCGAGAGCAGCTTGAACTCGAGCGGGGTCAGCTGCACCTCCCGTTCTTCGACGACGACCTTGCGCTGGCCGTAGTCGATCTGCACGAAATCGTCGCTGTAGGACTCGGTCACCTCGGCTCGGCCGCCGGTTCGGCGCAGCAGCGCCTGGACACGGGCGAGCAGCTCCTGGCGGCCGAACGGCTTGACGACGTAGTCGTCGGCGCCGGAGGTGAGACCGCGCACTCGCTCGAGCTCCTGGGTGCGAGCGGTCAGCATGATCACCGGCACCTCCGAGAGATCGCGGACTCGCTCGAGCGTCTGATACCCGTCCATCTCGGGCATCGTCACGTCGAGGATCACGAGCGACGGCGGCGACTCGAAGAGGCTTCGGAGCGCCGTGCGCCCGTCCGGCGCCTCGTCGACGTCGTATCCTGCGCGAGTCAAGAGCTCACGCAGCAGCTCGCGTATGTCTGCGTCGTCGTCGACGATCAGGATGCGCGTTCGCTCATTCATACGGCTTTCATACTGACAGGCCGTCCAGATACCTGCTTGACCGGTGAACTCTACGGTCGTGGCGCGGATTCTCATCGTCGAGCCGCATGCAGACATTCGATCGCTGCTGGAGCTCGTGATCAACCGCCTCGGACACGAGCCGGTTGTCTACAACGGCGCCAGCGAAGAGGCGTTGAATGTCGATGCGGCAGTGATTGAGCCTGGCGAAGGGCCGGGGATTGCTGTCGCGCGCCAACTCCGCCCTCAGGGCGTCGAGGTCGTGTTCATCAGCATCTTCCCGCCGGAGCTCGACGTGCTGGAGTTGAAGCCGTCTGCTTACCTCGTGAAGCCCTTCCCGCTCTACGCGCTCGAAAACGCGCTCAATGTCGCCCTCGAAGGCGTGGCTGGACGGACTGCTTCGACCGTCTAGAAGCCGGTTTCGGGTCGAGTCTCGGTTAGAGAGCACCGTGGCTGGGTAGCCATGTGCTCATGAACCCAGAACGCGCACAGGAGCTCCTCCTGCAGGAACGGCAACGGCTCGAAGAGGCTCTCACCGCCGCCGCGGCCTCGCCCGGCGACGAGCAGGACACCGATTCGCTCAGTGCCGACGGTGCGGCAGATCTGTACCAGGCCGAATTTGACGAAACCCAGTCGGGCGATCTCCGCGACAAGATCTCAGCGCTCTTGCGCGCCGAGGAGCGGTTGAAGGCCGGCACCTACGGCAAATCGATCGAGAGCGGCGAGGTGATTCCCGACGCGCGTCTCGAAGCCGTTCCGACCGCCGAGCGAACGGCAGAGGAACAGGAGCGTTTCGACCGGGGAATCCCGCTCGGCGACTCCACGTGACCGGACGGCCGGGTTTGAGCGGCCGAGAATCGGGGACAGCTTTGGTATGTCCTCACACACGGTTCAACCTCAACAACCGCCAAGCCTGAAGCTCAGCTGGGGCGCGTTGGCGGTATTGGCGGTCGCGCTGCTCAGCACGTCGGTGCCCACAGCCAAAGCGCATCCGGCAAAGGCGATCGGGCCCTTGAAGGTCTGCGCCTACGTCACCGTCAACGATTCCACACCGACCGAGAACATCAAGGTGCTGGAGACCGGCGCGGCCGGCTTCAAGGGATCCTTCGTGCTCAAGGGAGTCGCAGCGAACGTGACGACGCACTTCGTCGTCCGCAAGAACGGAACGGCGTTCACGTCGTTCAACGGGACGACCGTCGGGGCGGAGAAGGTCACGGTGACCCTTGGCGCGAAAACACGAGTGCTTCATCTGACGATCCCGGTTGGCACGAACATCCGGCAGCAAGCGGGGTGCGTCCCGCACTGATCGCCACAGGTCCTGGTCGCGGTACGTCACTTCCAGGTACGCGTCGGATACCATAGGTCGAGGCGTTCGGCCAAAGATCGTTCGTCTGGGTTCGTTACCAACACAGTCTGGAGCTCGCGTGCCTGTGGGCTCCCAGGGGAGGAAGGGGTCAACTGTGAGGCGCAAACATCTCTCTTTTCTTACGATCGCGATCGGTATTTCCTTTGTGATCGCGATGTTCGCGGCGGTGTCCGCGTGGGGGCAAAGCCATTCCACGAAACGCCCCACCGCAACTGTCATCACCGTCACGGCGGGAAAGCCGACTGAGCTTGGCTTCAAGCTCTCGAAGTTCTCGAACATCCCAGCTGGCACCGTCACGTTCAAGGTGACGAACCAGGGGCTTGCTTTCCACAGCTTCAAGCTCTGCACGACTCCCGTGGCGACCGCCGCGAAGAACTCGTGCACCGGCGTTGTCACGAAGATCTTGAAGCACGGTCAGTCGGCGACGCTCACCGTCAAGTTGACGAAGACCGGAAAGTATGAGTTCCTCTGCACCGTCCCTGGACATGCGTCCGCCGGGATGAAGGGGCTGCTCGGGATCGGTGTTGCCGTGAAGGCGACAACGACTGCGAAGACGACCTCGTCGACGACCACGACTGCCGCGTTGACGGGCGGCGGGTCCTCGAGCACCACCACGACCGCCTCGGGCGGCGCGACGAGTGGCAATAACGCTCCGCCTAGCGGCCCTGATGGGTGCCCGGGCGGCACGTCGATCCAGGCGAACCTGATCACCACCGGCGGCGACGGCGACGTCGACGACAGCGGCGGTCAGAGCGACATGGACGGCTGCGTCTAGAAAGACGTCGACGAAGGGTGGCCTCGATGCCAGAGGCCACCCTTCGTTGTTTTCTTCCGCTCGACTCGCGTCTTGGCGCGAGGAACGATGAGCGGCTGCGGGACGAGAACTCGCGATGCCGAAGGCAATCAAGGGAAACGCAGGGCGAAAGCCGCCCGAGCCGTCGCCGAGTCACGTTGCGATCGACGAGTGGCTGCGGCGCCAGATGCCGGATCTCCAGGAGATCGTCCGGGGATTGGACGAGGCGATCCGAGCCACGCTCGCCGGTCTCCAGTACGCAGTGAAGTGGAAGCGGGCCTATTACGGGCTCCCCAGGCTCGGCTGGATCATCGAGCTGGCCGCGTACGACGTCTCGGCGAACGTCGTCTTTCACGGCGGCGCCGACTTCGATCCTCCACCGCCGCTCGGAAGCACGGACCGAACGCGGTACGTCAAGGTGACCACCCTTGCCGAGACCCAGCAACCAGAGCTGCAGCGCTGGATCGAGCAGGCAGGCCGAACTCCGGGTTGGAAGTAGACCGACCTACGCGTCCGTCACGCGACAATGATTCCGTAGAGCGCGTACACGACGACGGCGGCGTAGATGACGTCCAGGGCAAGGGTGTGTGTGAGTCGAGGACGCGCAGGCAGGCGAGTTCCGAAGAAGACCGTGGGACGGGAATGCTTGTCGTAGACCGCGTGAAAATAGCCTGGGTGACCGAGCTCATCTTCAAGTTCACGCCCACGGGCGCCTAGCTCGTCGAGCAAGGTGCGGTTTCGCAGCTCGACTCCCCAGAGGCCTAACGCGAGGCCCAAGAGAAGCACCGAGAGTGAGCGTGTCCCGTGACCAGCGATCAGGCCAACGGCGGCCAGAAAGAACCCCAGGGTCTGAAAACGAAAGCTCACGATCGAGCGGTTATAGGCGCAGAGATTGTCGTATGCCGTTGACCTGGCATCTGCGGAAGATGCGGACGTGTCTTCGCTGGCGTCCATGAACACCGAACCTACCTTAGGCTCGCCGTAGCAAACAGCTCCCATCATGACGGGCAATTTCAGATCGTTGGACTCCGTTGAGCAGATCTGAGAACGTGCGCCGGTATGAGGAGGATCTCGATCGGGCTTGCAGCGCTCGTGGTGGCGGCGGCCGGGTATGTCCTTCCGGGCGTTGGCTCCGCTGGACGGGAAACCGTTGTGATCGCGTCGGCAAGCTGCACGTCCGGTTACGTTCGCGCGAGTCTCACTTGGGGCGTGAAATGTCTCCGTGCCGGGGAGTCCTGCAAGGTCGGCAACGCCGAGTACCACCCCTACGGGTTCACCTGCCCAGCGACAGGCCACCTGAAGCGCTACGTCGCCCCGCCCGCAAAGACGACGACGACCTTGAACCCCGGTCTCACAGACCACATCACGATGCCCGGTACGACGACAACGATTCCGCTCCTCGGGGGCACGAGCGCGACCACTCCCACGACGACGCCGAGCTCTCCGGCGCTTCCGTCAGCATCACTGCCTGCGATTACAACGGCGGCCGCGACGACAACGACGGTCGCGACGAGCTGCCCAACCGGCTCCTACCTGAATGTGAACGGCGCTTGCATCCAGGGCCCGACCGCGAGCCCGACTGTGCCAAGCGGCGCGACCGCCCAGTGCAAAGACGGCACCTACAGCTTTTCACAGAACCGAAGCGGCACCTGCTCAGGGCACGGCGGCGTCGCGACTTGGCTGTGAGCACAGTCGACGAGGCCGAGGAATGCACGATGTCACCCGGAATCTGCGACTGCACAACGCCGAGGAGATCTCGTAAACCGTTTCTAGTTCCAAACAGAAAACCCCGCCTGAGCGGGGCTTTCATAAGGCTGCGGGACAAGGACTCGAACCTTGACTACCGGATTCAGAGTCCGGCGTCCTACCATTAGACGATCCCGCAGGGCACTTTCAGTGTACCCCTGGTTATCGGATCGCTCCACGTCAGATTTCGAGCTTGTACAGCGGCACCAGGCGCTTCTCGGCCTCGGTGTCGATATGCGCGAACACCTCGACGTACGGCTCCAGCCCGGATCCGCGCAGCTTTGCCTTCAGCAGGCCGTCGACCTGATAGATGCCGGAGGAGTTGTTCATCGTGATCTCGATCTTGATCGGCTTTGTCTCGCCGTCGCCGATTGCGACGTCCTCGATCGCTGCGGCTGAGAGCGAATGGATGCCGACATGGCCGCGCTCGAACGGGATTCGGGAGCGGCCCTGCTCCATGTCGAGCGCGTCGGCGACGCGGAGGATGCCGGCCTCGAGCGTGAGTGGCTCGCCGTCGGAGCGGTGGCTGATGATCCCCTGGAGCACCTCCGAGACGACGACGGTCAGGTTCGGCTCGTCATAGATCCCCGCGAGCAGCTCGCGCAACTTCGGCTCGGCGAGGAAGAGGCTGAAGTCCTCGTGCCCGTGGCGATGCACTGACATGCCGATGCAGTGTGTGAGGGCGGTCAGCGCCACCACGACTTCGGCGTCGTCCTGAGTCATCCAGTAGTCCTTCACCATCGCCGGCTCGATGTCGTGTTTCTCGAGCTGGCGGAGCATCTTCAGGGCGATGTTGGTGACGATCTGAATGTGCACCCAGGAGTGGTCGTTGATCTGCATCCGGGCGACCGCGTTCACGTTCGCGACGTGCCACCAGGCCTTGACCTGGTCGTCGCGGTTCACGCGGTCGATCACCTTGCGGAGCTTCTGGTTCCCGCGCACGGGAACCTTGATCCGCATCCTTGCGACTGCCTCGGCGGGCGAGAGCTGCGTCTCGCGCTTCGCCTCGTCCGCTGCAGGCAGGTCGATCGGGGCTTCGGTCTCCGGGTCGATCTCCATCACGCAAGCTTACGGCCGCGCGGCCGGGACGGCTATTGCAGCGTCCCCACGAACCTTGTACAGCTACGCGAATGGCCGCGACGCCACTCCGTCCGCTCAGCATCGGCGAGATCCTCAATGCCGGCACGACGATCGTCTGGGAGAACCTCGGGAAGCTGGTCCGGGTCGTGGTCTGCGTCGTCTTGCCGGTTCAGATCGTCGCGACGATCCTCACCTTGTCGTCGCTCCCCGACGGCTGGTCGATGGGTGGCAGCCCGTCGGGCTTTCCAACTGACAGCTTTCGCATCTCGCGTTCGGAGGATGGCGTACGGCTCACGGGGTCGCAGGCAGTCACGTTCTTTGCCGGCTTCAGCGTTGCGACGTTGTTGACGCTGGTCGCCGGCGTGCTTGCCTCGGCCGCCTGCTTCCGGATCGTTGCCACCGCGTATCTCGGCGAGCCGACCGGGTGGCAAGCGTCGTTGCAGTTTGCGGCGCGCCGCTTCGGGTCGCTCCTCTGGCTGTCGTTCTTGAGCTTCCTGCTGATCTGCGTCGGCCTGGTTCTCTGTGTGATCCCCGGCGTCTATCTGGCTGTCGGGTTTGCCGTCGCCATCCCGGTCTTGCTCGGCGAAGAGGTTCGCGGGTCGCGAGCGTTGGGCCGTTCACGCGAGCTGGTCAAAGGATCGTGGTGGCGCGTGCTCGGCGTGATCATCGCCGGCACCTTCGTGACGTCGATCGTGACCGGGGCGTTCCTCGGGGTGGTCTACGTGATCACCTCGCTGACGTCGATCGGCCCGGAGACGAACAGCCTCGTGCTCGGGCTCGAGAAGATCTGCACCGGCACGATCACCGCGGCAATCACCACCCCGATCGTCGCCGCGTTCCTCGTCGTCCTCTACTTCGATCTCAGGATTCGAAGGGAGGGGGTGGATGTCCAGCCCCTTGCGGACAGGCTCGGTGTCGACGCGCCAGTTGGGCTTCAAGCCGCTCCCGATCCTCCGCAGCGCGGCACGGCGCCGTTCTGGCCGCCACCGCCCGGCTGGAATCCAAGCGGCGGGATCCCTCCGGCCCCGCCGTCAGCGGACCCTGCACAGCCGCCGTTCTGGCCGCCGCCTCCCGGCTGGAAGCCTCCTGAGGCGGGCTCGTGACCGCAATCGGCCGCACGATCCCTGGTGGGGCCACGGTCGTCGAGCTGCGCGACCTACGGGCTGCCGGAGCATTGATGCTGCCTGCGGCGCTGATCCTGCCGGCGCTTCCTGGCCACCCCGGGATTCCGTGCCCGCTACGCACGCTGACCGGCATTCCATGCCCGCTCTGCGGGATGACGACGAGCGTCGAGGACACGATGCACGCGCACCTCGGAGCTGCCTTCTCGGCAAACCCGATGGGGATCGTCGCTGTCGGCGTTGCCGCGGCGTTGATTGCGCTGCGTCCGGCAAACGTCGTAGTGTCACGTCTTGCAATGGCGGGCACGCTGGCCGCGATGTGGCTGTTCGAGCTCAACCGCTTCGGATTCTTCTAGCGAAAGGACACCTGTGTCATTTCCGCCTGCTCCGCCTCTTCCGCACGCTTCGCAACCTGTCTCCGGGCCATCCGGCCCCCGCGCAACGTTCTGGCAGCGCGTCGGCGCGATCTTGATCGACGGCGTCATGCTTGCCGTGATCGACTTCGTCCTGAAGGCGATCAGCCCGAGTCTTGGCTATCTCGGGATCCTCGTCGGGCTCGCGTACTTCACCTATTTCGAGGGCGGGCCGACCGGCCAGACGATCGGCAAGCGCATCGTCGGAATCCGGGTCTACGACTTCGCGCAGGGAGGGCCGATCGGGTACGGGCGAGGTGTGCTGCGCTATCTCGGGCGGATCGTCTCGACGATCCCGTGCCTGCTCGGCTACTTCTGGATGCTCTGGGACAAGGAGAAGCAGACCTGGCACGACAAGATCGCGACGACGGTGGTCGTTCCGGTCTCGTCCTATCCGGTTCAGCCGTAGCTCAGGCCGCGTCCTCGGCCCAGCTGCCGTAGAGCGCCGCGTAGCGCCCAGGACGGGCGATCAGCTCGTCGTGCGTGCCCTGCTCGACCACCAGGCCGTGCTCGAGCACGACGATCACATCCGCATCCCGGATCGTGGACAGTCGGTGCGCGATGATGAACGCCGTGCGCCCGTGGAGCAGGCGCCGGAGGGCGTGCTCGATCCGCCGTTCCGTGCCGATATCCACCGAGCTCGTCGCCTCGTCGAGGATCAGGATCCGCGGGTCGGCGAGCAGCGCCCGGGCGAACGCGATCAGCTGGCGCTGGCCGAGTGAGAGCCGGAACCCGCGCTCGCCGAGCTGCGTCTCGTAGCCGTCCTCGAGATGGGTGATGAACTCGTCGGCCCCGATCGCGCGGGCCGCGGCAACGATCTCCTCATGTGTCGCGTCGGGCCGGCCGAAGGCGAGGTTCTCGGCGACCGTTCCGGCGAAGAGGAAGCCCTCTTGCGGGACGATCCC
The DNA here is from genome assembly GCA_035550275.1 of Gaiellaceae bacterium. Classification (GTDB taxonomy): domain Bacteria; phylum Actinomycetota; class Thermoleophilia; order Gaiellales; family Gaiellaceae; genus PALSA-600. The sequence continues at coordinate 36,487 of DASZPQ010000015.1, forward strand.
GAGCTGGCGCCGCAGCGATTCCTGCTTCACCGTCCGCAGGTCGATGCCGTCGATCGTGATCGCGCCGCCGGTCGGGTCGTAGAAGCGCGCGATCAGCTTCGCGATCGTCGATTTCCCCGCGCCGGTGTGACCGACGAGCGCGACCGTTGTTCCCGGCGGAACGTCGAGGCTGATCCCGTGCAGTACCTCGGGGCCACTTGCATAGGTGAAATGGACGTCGTCGAACCGGACGTGGCCCGTGATCCGATCGAGCTCGATTGCGTCGTCCGCGTCGCTGACGTCGGCCTCGGTCTCGAGCACGTCCATGATCTTGTCCAGCGCGGCGACGGCCGAGAGGAAGGTGCTGTAGAGCTGCGAGAGCTGCTGCACCGGGTCGAAGAAGTTCGTCACATAGCCGAGGAACGCGACCAGGAACCCGGCCGAGATCTCGCCGTGCAGGGCGAGATAGCCGCCGTACCCGAGCACGATCGCGGTCGCGATCGACGAGAGCAGGTCGATCGCGGGGAAGTAGAGGCCGTTCTGGACGACGGTCTCCTGGTTCGCCGCGCGGTAGGTCTCGCCGACTCGGTGGAAGTTCTGCTCGGCGGCCCGTTCACGGATGAAACCCTGGAGCACGCGCATCCCGGAGATGTCCTCGGCGAGGGTCGCGGTGACCGACCCGAGCGTCTCGCGCACCTTCCGGTAGGAGCGAGACGACTTCTTGCGGAAGATCGCCGTTGCGATCGTCAGCGCCGGCATCACGGTCATCGTCGCGAGCGCGAGCTTCCAGTTCAGGAAGAAGAGGATCACGGCTGTGCCCCCGAGCACGAGCGTGTTCTGGATCAGGGAGGTCACTCCATCGGTGACCAGTTGATCCAGAGCCTCGACGTCGTTCGTGAGCCGGCTGATCAGAACGCCGGCGCGGTTGCGCTCGAAGAAGCCGAGCGAGAGCCGCTGCAGGTGGCGGAATAGATGGTTGCGCAGGTCGGCCAGCATCCGCTCGCCGGTCCAGCCGGTGAAATAGGTCTGCGCGTACGAGCAGACGATGCCGAGCAGGCCGGCCGCGACGAAGGCGACGACCACCCACCGGAGCGAGTGCGTATCGCTGTTCTTGACGTCGTTGACGGCGTGACCGACGAGGTACGGCGGCGCCAGCGACACGGCCGTCGCTGCGAGCAGCGTCAGGATCGCGAGCGCGGTGCGCGCCTTGTAGGGACGCGCGAGCCGGTAGAGCGTCGAGAGCCGGCGCTTCGTCTGGGCCCACGACCAGTCCTCGACCTGCACGGCGCGATGGCTCGTGAGATGGGTGCCGGGCTGCCAGACCTTCATGCGCTGCCCATGTTCTTCTTGTTGAGGGCGAGTTGCGGACGCGTCGATACCGACGGGCGCCGCGAGGCTCGCGTCACAGCGGCGAAGACGCGGGCCAAGCTCGCGCCTCCGTCGTCAGGAGGTCGAGTCACTAGGCCACTTCCCGTTCCGGTGCCAAGCCTTCGACTCGGCCGTGCTCGTAGATCTCGCGGTAGACCTCGTTCGCGTCGATCAGGTCGGCGTGCGTGCCGCGGCCCGCGACCCTGCCGTCTTCGAGCACGACGATCTCGTCGGCGAGGGCGATCGTCGAGAGGCGGTGGGCGATGATGATCGTCGTCCGGCCTCGCATCGCCTCCTGGAGCCCGTCGCGGATCTTCGACTCGGTGGTGGCGTCGACGGATGCGGTTGCGTCGTCGAGGATCAGGATCCGCGGGTCGACGACGAGCGCTCGCGCGATCGCGACGCGCTGACGCTGGCCGCCCGAGAGCGTGATCCCGCGCTCGCCGATCACCGTGTCGTAGCCGTCGGGCAGCTCTGAGATGAACTCGTGCGCCTGGGCGAGCCGCGCAGCGTCCTCGATCTCCTCGTCTGTCGCCGCCGGCCGCCCGAAGGAGATGTTCTCGCGCACGGTTGCCGAGAAGAGGAATGGATCCTGCGAGATCGCGCCGATTGCGCCGCGGAGCGAGGCGACGTTCAGATCGCGAACATCGGCGCCGTCGACGGTGACACGTCCCTGCTGGACGTCGTAGAACCGCGGCACGAGCGACGCCAGCGTCGTCTTCCCCGACCCGGTATGCCCGATCAGGGCGACGGTCCTGCCGGGCGCGAGCTCGAGGTCCAGGTCGTGCAGGACGGGCCGCTCGGCTGAGTAGCCGAAGGTGACGCCTTCGAAGCGGACGCGGCCCGGTCCGGCGGGCAGCTCGAATGCGTCCGGCTTGTCGCGGATGTCCTCCGCCTCGTCGATCACCTGGAAGATGCGCTCGCCGGAGGCGGTGGCGCGCTGCCCTTCTCCGATCCACATCCCGAGCATGCGGAGGGGGAAGATCAGCAGCGTCAGGAAGAGGTTGAAGCGGATGAAATCCGGGGCCGAGAGCGTGTGGTGAACGACCATGCCGCCGCCGACGAGCAGGACCGCAGCCTGGCCGAGCAACGGCGTGAACGAGAGCACCGGCACGTAGAAGGCGCGCTGGCGGTTCGCGACCACGCTCTGCTTGAAGACGGCTTCTGAGCGCTGCTCGAACTTGTCCTGCTCGGCCTGCTCCTGGGCGAACGACTTCACGACGTGGACGCCGACGATGTTCTCCTCGGCGACGGTCGCGACGTCGGCCATCCGCTGCTGAACATCGCGGAGCACGGGGTGCGAGACCTGGCTGTAGCGGTAGGCGACTGCGATCAGCACGGGTGACATCGCAATCGTGATCAGCGAGAGCTTCCACGAGATCAGGAAGACGAAGATCCCAACGCCGAGGATCGTGAACGTGTGCTGGAAGAAGAAGATCAGCCCGTAGCCGAGAAAGAAGCGGACGCTCTGCAGGTCGACGGTTGCCCGTGACATCAGCTGGCCGGTCTGGTGGCGGTCGTAGTAGCCGAACGAGAGGCGGAGCAGCTTCGCGTAGAGCGTGTTGCGGAGATCGAGCTCGACGCCCAGGGCTTGCCGGCCCGAGATCAGACGACGCCCCATCATCATCGCGGCACGGGTTACTCCGATCACGAGCACGAGGCCGACGAGGAGCTTCAGACGATGACGATTGCCGTCGTCGATCGTCCCGATGATGCTGCCCGAGAGCCAGATCATCGCGAGCGAGAGGAACTGCGCTCCCACGGCAAGCACGACCGAAACGGTCAGCGAGATCCGGTACGGCCAGAGGAAGCCGAGCAGCCGCCAGAAGGTCTTTCGGTAGAGCGGAGCCTCCTGGATGAGGGCGTTGTTCGTCACGGGGGGCACCGCCCTAGAGTACGGATCGTGCTCCTGCTCGAGTCGGTGCCAAATTTCTCCGAGGGTCGCGATCGAGGGACGATCGATGCGATCGGTGCAGCGCTCGCGCGTCATGCACGGCTACTCGACGTGCATGCCGATGCCGACCACAACCGCTCGGTCTTCACGCTCGTCGGTTCCGAGGCCGAGCTCGTCGAGGCGCTTGTCGCCGGCGTCTCGGTCGCGCGCGAGCGGATCGATCTTCGCGCTCACGACGGCGCCCATCCGAGGATCGGCGTGGCCGACGTGGTGCCGATCGTGCCGATCCAGCCTGAGGATATGGAGCGAGCGGCCTCGACCGCGCTTGTGGTCGGGGAGCGGCTGGGCGGGCTCGGTTTGCCGGTGTTTCTCTACGCGCCACCCGCTCGCGGGCCTGCGTTCTACCGGCGTGGGGGGCTCGCGGAGCTCGAGCGGCGGCTGGCGGCAGGCGACGTCGCGGTGGACTTCGGGCCGGCCGCGCTCGATCTGGGCGTCGGCGCCGTGATCGTCGGCGCCCGGCCGCCACTGATCGCGTTCAACGTCAATCTTCGTGCACCGCTCGAGGTCGCGCGTGAGATCGCAGCGGTCATTCGTGAGAGCGGCGGTGGCTTTCCCGGCCTGCGCGCCCTGGGATTGGATCTGCCAAGCGCCGGGCTCGTTCAGGTTTCGATGAACGTCGAGGATTGGGCGGCAGCTCCGTTGGCCGAGATCGTCGATCGGATTGGGCAGGAGGCCGAGCAGCGCGGGGGAGAGGTCGCCGGCACGGAGCTCGTGGGGCTGATGCCGGCCGGCGCCGCGATGGCCGCCGAGGGCGCGGCGTTGCGGATCGACGGCCTCGACGCGTCGAAGATCCTCGAGCTGCGCCTGCTCGAGAATTGACACTTTGGCGCACTTCCGTCACAGACACGCGCGGAGTTCTCGCATAGGCTCGATCGCATGAGGGGCGGGGTTAGGGGTTCCCACCAGAGAAGTAAGACCGGTTCAGTTCAGGGCGTTCCGAGTGCAGCGGTACGCGTCGCGCGGCTTGCGAGCACGACGCCGCCGAGCCCGACCAGCGGCACGGCGATCGCGGCCGCCGCGAAGACTTCCCGCGCTGGCAAGACGGCGAAGAGCGGCGAGACGAGCAAGAGGCCCGTCGCGTGCGCGCCGCGGTGCACGAGTGAGATCAACCCGAGCACCCGTCCAAGAACGTGGTCGGGCGCATCCTCCTGCGCGGCGGAATCGAGGAGAACGAGCGACGCGCTCTCCCCAAGACCGCTGCCGACCGCGCCGGCGAAGGCCATCGGCAGCGACGTCGCGAACGCGATCAAGCCGTACGCAGGCAGGTAGATCGCCCACGCCCAGAGGCTCGCGCGCGCCTTGTTCTTCACCGGCACCCGCGCGAGCACGGCGCCGACCACGATCGATCCGATCGCGAAGCCGATCATCACGAGCGAGAAGCCCGAGGCTCCATGGTGAAGCGTCTTCTGGATGAAGGTGGGGACGCCGCCGATCCAGGTGCCGGTGGTGATCGTCATGGCGATGCCCATCGCGAAGACGCCGATGCTGAGCGCCGGAAACGGCTTCAACGCGGCGATCCCCTCCCGAACCCGAGGGGCAACGGCTTCGGCGGATCGCGCTGCCCGCGCAGGGAGCCGCATGATCAGAAGTGCCGAGATGAAGAACGAGGAGGCGTCGACGGCGAAGAACGTGCTCACCGGCATGAAGGTGAGCAGCACGGCTGCAAGCGCCCAGCCGCCCACCGACAGGGCCTGCGTTGTCGCCTGCACGAGCGCATTCGCGCTCTGGACGTTCTCACGGTCGACGAGGGTCGGGATCGTCGCCCCGTACGCCGGCGCGAAATAGCTCGTTGCGGCCTCGAGCAGGAAGGCTGCGACAACGAGCCCCCAGAGCGGCAGCGATCCCGAGAGGCCCGCGACCGCGACCGGGACGAGCACTGCCGCGCGCACGAGATCCGAGCCGATCATCAGCTTCTTACGGCTCCACCGATCGGCTGCGAGCCCGCCGTGGAGCCCGAAGAAGAACGCCGGCAGGCTGTCGGCGAGGCGGACCGCGACGACACCGAGCGGGCCTGCTTTCTGCAGCGCGAACCACATCAGCGCGATGTACTGCACTGCGTCTCCGAGCTCGCTGACGGAAACCGCGAGGAAGAGCGTCCGAAAGTCCCGTCGCCGCAGAAGGCGAAATGCGCTTTCGCGCGGGACCGGGGTTGTCGCCAGCTCGCGCGGAAGGTCAAAAACGGGATCGGACACGCGCCGAGTTTGCCTGCGGCGCCGCTAGGCTGAACGCAGATGCCCACACGCAAGCAGCGGCGCCGCAAGGCGAAGACGTTCCGTCACGAGTTCGATTTCGTGACCACCGACGAGGAAGGGAACGAGGTCGTCGTGGACGCGGCGGAGCTGCGCGTGAGCAAGGAGAAGGACAAGCCGAAAGGGAAGAAGCCGCAGTCGAAGGGACGGAGCAGCCGTGCGACCCGCGAGGTCGCTCCGCCGTCCTGGGAGCGCGCTCTCAAGCGCGGCGGGCTGATGGGCGGGTTCCTGCTGATCGTGATGGTGCTCTTTCTCAAATCGCCGCTGCTGCTGGGCGGGATCTACGGGCTCGCAATGATCCCGATGACGTACTGGATCGACCGGTTTGCCTATCGCAACTACCTGCGGAAGCAGGAAAAGAGCTAGATGCCGCTGTCGGTCGAGCATTTCACGCTGAGCGACTATCAGTCGAACTGTTACGTCGTTCGGACCGACGATGCGGCGTCCGAAGCCGCGGTGATCGATCCCGGTGGTGATCCGCGGGCATTGCTCGCCGCGCTCGCGCAGCGCGGGGTGGAGGTTTCCGGAATCCTCGTCACGCACACGGACATCGACCACGTCGAAGGCGTTGCTGCTCTCGCAGCCGCCTCAGGCGCTGAGGTTTGGGCGCCGGCGGGCGAGATCGAGGCCCTGCGCAGCGGTCGAACCAGGACCGGGACGCCGTTTACGGCTCATGAGCCCGAGCACACCGTCACTGCAGGCGACGAGATCGTGGTCGCCGGGGTGGCGTTCGAGGTGGTTGATATTCCCGGCCATTCCAGTGGGCACGTCGCTTTTGCGGTCGGCGGCACGATCTTCTCGGGCGATCTGCTCTTCGCAGGCTCCGTTGGCCGCGTCGACTTGCCGGGCGGCGACTGGGCCACCTTGCTCGACTCTGTCAATCGCCTGATCGCGCACTTCGGGCGCGACGCGGTCGTGTATCCCGGCCACGGCCCGAAGACGACTCTGGGACAGGAGCTCGACACGAATCCGTTTCTCGGCGAGCTCCGCTCCGCAGCTCAGTGAGCGGCAAGTTCCAAGCGCCGCGCGGGACGCACGACGTGCTCCCCGCAGAGCAGCCTGTCTGGTTCGACACGGTCGTCCGCACGATGGAGGAGCTGACGGCGCTGTACGGCTACCGGCGGATCCAGACTCCTGTCTTCGAGGACACCGAGCTCTTCCAGCGCACGGCAGGTGCCGGCTCCGACGTGGTCTCGAAGGAGATGTACACCTTCACGGATCGCGGCGACCGCTCGTTGACACTCCGCCCCGAGGGCACGGCGCCGATCTGCCGCGCCTATCTCGAGCACGGCATGCAGCGCGAGCCACAGCCGGTCAAGCTCTACACGATCGCTCCGATGTATCGGTACGCCGCGCCGCAAAAAGGCCGCTATCGCGAGCACTGGCAGCTCTCGGTCGAGGCGATCGGCTCGTCGGATCCCGCCCTCGACGCCGAGGTGATCCAGCTCTACTGGACACTGCTCGGGAAGCTCGGGGTGACCGAGTTCGAGCTGCAGCTGAACTCGATCGGCGACGCTGCCTGCCGGCCGGCCTACCTCGCCGCGCTGAACGAATGGCTCGATGCGCATGCCGACGTGCTCGATGACGACGCGCGCGAGAAGCGCGCCACGAGCCCGTTGCGCGTCTTCGACGTGAAGAATCCGGCCGTCCGGGCTGCGCTCGAGGATGCCCCGAAGATCGGCGATTCGCTCTGCGACGCCTGCCGGGAGCATTTCGCCGCCGTGCGCGGGTTCCTGGACGCCTACGGTGTGCCGTACACAATCGACCCGACCCTGGTGCGCGGCCTCGACTACTACTCGCGCACGACCTGGGAGTTCGTCGGGCCCGAGGGTGGGGCGCAGTCGACGCTTTCTGGAGGCGGCCGCTACGACGGGCTGATCGAGCAGATCGGCGGTCCACCAACGCCGGGAATCGGCTTTGGCGCCGGACTCGAGCGGATCGTCGCCGCGATCGAGGAAGCGGGAATCAAAGCCGAGCGCGAGCTGCTCGACGTGTTCTTCGTCGTCGAGCCGTCCGCACCGGCCGAGCCTGTGCGCGGCGTTCTCGCCGGCGTCCGTGCTGCAGGTTTCGCGGCTGACATGGATTACGGTGGTCGATCGGCGAAAGGGCAGTTGACCTACGCTCAGAAGGTTGCACGCGCGATCGTGATCGTCGGCACCGGCGGCTGGACGTTTCGGCGCGCCGGCGAGCGTGACATCCAGATCGACCCGTCCAAGCTTGTGGAGGCATTGAGTCAGTGAAGTGGCGCGACGCCAGAGGCAGCACGCTCCGCCCCGAGAACGAGGGCCAGACGGTCACGCTCGCCGGCTGGGTCGCGCGCCGGCGCGACCACGGCGGGCTGATCTTCGTCGATCTCCGTGACGAAGGCGGCCTCGTCCAGATCGTCCTCAACCCGGAGCACGCAGCCGAAGCCGCAGCCGCGGCTCACGAGCTGCGGAACGAGTTTGTGATTCGCACCACCGGAGTAGTCACCCTCAGAGCGCCCTCGACGGTCAATCCCGCGATGGCAACCGGAGAGGTCGAGGTTCAGGCGCACGAGCTCGAGATCGTCTCGCGCTCGACGCCGCTGCCGTTCCAGCTCGACGAGGACGGCGTCGATGAGACGCTTCGCCTCCGTTACCGCTGGCTCGATCTGCGTCGCGACAGGATGCAGCGGAACATCCGAGTCCGCGCGCAGGTCGTCGGGATCATCCGCGGCGAGATGGAGGCAGAGGGGTTCATCGACATCCAGACGCCGATCATGGCGAAGCCCACGCCAGAAGGCGCGCGTGACTTCCTCGTCCCGACACGCCTGCAGCCGGGGCGTTTCTTCGCCCTGCCGCAGAGCCCGCAGATCTACAAGCAGCTGCTCGTGATCTCCGGCTTCGAGCGCTACTACCAGATCGCCCGCTGCT
>DASZPQ010000016.1:0-18079 GCA_035550275.1 Gaiellaceae bacterium
CCTCCCGCTGTGCCGGCGCCTCCGCTACCCCCGGCGCTCCCCGTTCCGGCGCTCCCGCCGGAGCCCCCGGTGCCGGCGCCGCCCGCCGCGGCGCCTCCGGACGCATTGGTCCCGGCATTGCCGCCCGTGCCGCCCGTGTCCTGGGTGCCGACGCCGCCAGTTGCGTCACCGCCGGCGCCGCCACCCCCGCCGCCCACGATGAGACGCGAGTTCAACGTCGAAGCGCCGTTGCAGTTCGAAGCGCACGAGGTCGTGCGCACATCCGAGGCACCGCCGCCGCTCGCCGCGTTCTGGATGCCGGCCGACCCGCCCGCACCGCCACCGCCAAACGTCGCTGAGGTACTCCCTGATCCGCTCGTCCCCGCCTGGCCGACCTCGACGTAGAGCGTCTGACCGGCGGTGACAGACACGACCGACTTGGCAACAGCCCCGGTCCCGCCGTTCGCGCTCGACGTGCTACCGCCCGCTGCGCCATGCGCCGTGATCGTGAGCGACGTGATCCCCGACGGGACGGTGTAGCACTGCTCCGCGCCGGTATACGTGAACGTCGCCGAATCCGTGCCGCACAAATCGGCATATGCCGAGCGTGGGCTCGCCCCGGCGATCAGGAACGAAAGCACGACAACGACGGCCGCCAGGGCGCACGCAGCCCCTGGCAATACCCTCCGTTGCCGGTCGCTGAGACCGCTCTTCGACACCTGCGCCTGCCCCCTGGATCGATGCAACGAGCGAGCTCCGAGGCACTCACCCGAACTGTCCAAGACAACGCCTCGGACCGAGTGGCAATCTAACGAATTCGAGCACGCGACTCAGAACAAGTGCACGTGAGTGGTTTTCGCTTGGTCTCCAGGTGCGAAAAACCATGTCCTGGCCACTTTTTCCGGTCATGCCGACTGGGCGCGATCCAGAGTCAGCCCCGGCTCCGGTTGACTGCCGTCCTATGTCCCGTCAGACGGCCAGCCGGCCGACGCCGACATCGAGGTGAACGGCCTCGACGATCCACGGCTGCTCGCCTTCATTGCCGACCGCCGGGATCAGGCGTCGTCGGCGCATGTTCCTCAGGCCTAGGTGTTTGAGTCCCGCCCGCCGAAGTCGGTGGTGATGATGACCACGTCCAGGTTGTCGAAGGCACCAGGGGCTGCAGATTCGCTAATTGACGAGATGCCAATCTCGCGCCAGTTCGGGTTCAGGATGTTGGACCTGTGATCAGGGCTTGCCATCCAGCGCGCTACGACCCGGCGCGGGTCGACGGCACCTGAGGTCCAGAAGAGGTTCTCGCCGACCGACCACGAGGCCGTGCCCGTCCGCGGGAAGTACTGCAGCAGGCGTCTCCAGAACAGCGACCCATCCGCCGAGCTGTGTGCGAAGTATCCGTCAGTAGCCATTTCTGTCGAGTGCTGGGTCGCGGCTCCGTTGAGACCACCGTTGGCCTGGAACGGAGCGAGCCGATGCTCGACGCGGACGATGTTCAATTGCGCGAGGACGCCGAGATCGAGTGAGCTGAGACTGGCGCTCGCGCGCCGACCCGCGGCATCAGCGACTGGCACGCTGAGCGCGGCACCAAGACAGCAGATGAAAAGAAGGCGAAACAGGACGCACCCCCGCACCGTAGGGACGATCGGCCAGACGACGAGCGGACCGTAGCACCCAATTTCGCCATTCGCCGTCTTTTGGCAACTCTCGTACGTTCCGAATTCCAACCGGCGAGCGGATGAGCGCTTGCTACGGTCCTATGGACGGCCCGGAACCATCGGGTTCGTGAAGGAGCCGGGCCTGAGCCTACAACTCGGTTAAAGGCGTCCTCCCGCATCGATGCGGGCTGGAATGAGTTCTGCGGCCGACGCCAGCAAATGGTCGGTGTACACCAATCGATCCTGTGGAGGACTCGTGACTCGAGCACGCCTAGTGCTGACTCAACGTTGGCAAAAACACATGTTTGGACACGGCCGAACGGCCGGAAGCACGTTCTGGGGACGGATAGCCGCGCTTGGGCTCGTCGCCGCCGTTGTCGGAGTGATCGCTGTGGCGGCCAGCGCCTGTCACCCGGTCGTCACCGCGTCCGAGAACTGCTCGGGACTGGTCAGCTACACCGTGACCGCCTGGAACGGCAGTCCCCGGTCGAACGACAATGTCAGCGTTCAAGCCAACGGGACGCAGTTGGCAAGTGGAGCGTTCAACTCGTCGAACGGCTATTCGTTCACGGGCACCTACCAGGCTTCATCGTCGGGACAGGTGACGATCACCGCGAGCGGCCTCGGCCAGTGGTACGACAAGGGCAAGTCACCGGTGAACGAAACCACCAAGACTTCTGTCCAGGTCTCGCGTTCTGGCAACTGCGCGAATACCCAGTCGACACCCACGACGACGACGACGACGACCACAACACACACGACACCAACAACGACGTCGCACACAACGACCACCCAAACGACGCCGACGACGACCGTTCCGGCGACAACCACTACGCCGCCGACCACAACGACTGTCCCGGCGACAACAACAACCACGCCGGTCGCACCTCCACCGACAACGACGACGTCCAGCACTGCGGCGACTCCCGTCGAGCATCCTGGCCTCGCGTTGAGGAAGACCGAGCGGGTGGGCGATTCGGCGCCGTATCTCGTCGAGGTCAACGCGTTGCCCGGCCAGACGGTCCACTACCGAATGGTCGTGACGAACACCGGTGACACGACGATGACGCTGACGTTTCAGGACCCACGCTGCGACGCCGGCACACTGGTCGCTCACGGATCGAGGATTCTGGCTCCAGGCGCTACGACGGAGTACACGTGCTCCCATGTCCTCGTTTCCGCCGACGGGCCGACATACGTGAACCGTGCGACCGTCAGCGGGATATCGGCCACGGGAGCAACCGCAGGGCCAGTGAACAGCCGGTCGATTACTCGGTTCCCGGTCGTCACAGCCGTGCTTGGAGCGCAAAAGACCCTGATCGCAGGCACCTCGAAGAAGGCCGGCGTGAAGCCAGTCACAAAGCCCGCGAAGCCCGCAATCGCAAAGGTAGCGCCGGCAACATTCACGGGTTAGTCAAATCCGCCGTTTGCGTCGGGCTCGGGGTATGGCTCCCGGGCCTGGCGCTTGCGGGCCTCATGCCTGTCTGCGCGACCGCGTCGCCGGGAACAAGCATTGTCGCGACAGCAATCGGGCGAACCGTCACGGTCTATCCAGCGCCAAACGCCGGGAAGCCGTTGCTCCGGCTCCTGAACCCGACCGCGACAGGCGAACCCGCCGTGTTTCTGGTGAAAAGCCGCCGACCGGGTTGGGAGCAGATCTATCTTCCTCTCAGGCCAAACCACCGAACCGGCTGGGTCAGGAATGCCCAGGTCAATCTCACGGTCGACTCCTACCGGGTCGGTGTCACTCTCAGCACCCACATGCTCACGGTCTGGAAGAACGGTCGCGTCGTCGAACGGGAGCGAGCTGGTGTCGGCGCCGCTGCTACACCGACCCCGAAAGGGCGCTTTTACCTCGTCGAGCTCCTCGTACAGACGGACCCACACGGCGTCTACGGCCCCTACGCATTCGGACTCTCGGCGTTCTCTGACGTTCTCTCGAGCTTCGGCGGAGGGCCCGGCCAAATCGGCTTCCATGGAACAGATGAACCAGCTGCCCTCGGCACCAACGTCAGCCACGGTTGTATCCGCATCAGCAACCAGGCCATCACCAAGCTCGCTCGACTCCTGCCGCTTGGGACGCCAGTCGTGATCTCGAACTGAGCACAGCTCTCTGTGAAAGAGATTACCAATCGGTACTGAATGTCTTTTGACACTCACTTCCAATTTATGTAAACTCCGGGCATGACCGGGCTCAGAGAGCGCAAGAAAACAGAGACGCGGCAACACCTCGTGTACGCCGCGATTCGGCTCTTTGCCGAGCGCGGCTTCGACGGGGTGACCGTCGAGGACATCTCAGCCGAGGCCAACGTCTCGCCGAGCACGTTTTTTCGCTACTTCGACTCGAAGGCCGGCGCCGTTTTCGGCCTCGCCCGGCAGCGGATCGCAGATCTGAGCGCAGCTCTCGAAGCGCGCCCAGCGAACGTCTCGGTGCTCGAGGTGACCCACGATTTCTGGCTCTCCCAGGTGGACGGGATCGTCACCGATCCGGACGTGTTCCATGCGCAGCAGGAGCTTGCAGACGGCCACGCGCAGATCGCCGGGGAGCGCTCACGCGTCTTCGACTCGGGGCGAGAGATCGTCGCAAAGGCGCTGCGCGCCGAATCGCCGGAGCGCCCGGTGATCGAGCTCGAGATGCTTGCCTCCGTCACCGTCAGCGCCGTCTTCACCGGGCTTCGGCTCTGGCACGAGGCCGGGGGCGATCTCGCCGAGATCTTCGAGGACTGCTGGCGTCTCGTCGATCGTCCGACCGCGGATCCGAAGGGCACGGCGTGACCGCGAGCGAGTGCAGGAAGGTGATCCTCGACACGGCGCTCGACGCTGTCGTGACCTCAGATGCCGAGGGGCGCATCGTCGAGTACAACGCCGCCGCGGAGCGCCTCTTCGGCTGGTCGAGCACCGATGCGCTCGGCCAGCCTCTCGACACGATCCTCGTGCCGCCGGCTTTGCGCGGGCGGGACGAGCGGTTTCACACGCTGCTCGCGCTCCCGGATGGGGAGACGACGCCCGCGCCCGTCGAGCTCACGCTCAGCCACAGGAGCGGCGCACCGCTTCCCGTGGTCGCGACGGCAGCGCGGACGACGATCGACGGGGATCCGATCCTGGTCTCGTTCTTCCACGACCTGACTCCCGAGCGTGAGGCCGAAGCACGGTTTCGAACGCTCGTCGAGACGCTCCCGCTCGCGGTCTACCGCGAATCAGTCGAGGACGATTTCGCGACCACGTATGCGAGCCCGCAGGTCGAGGCGATTGCCGGCTTCCCGCCCGAGCGCTGGACGGACAACCCGTATTTCTACGACAGCCTGATCGCGATCGACGACTTGCCGCGCGTCTTGTCGGCGCTCGCCGCCACACGCGAAGAAGGCGTTCCCTTCCACGAGGAGTTCCGGCTCCGCACTGCCGATGGTCGCACGATCTGGGTCGAGGACCACGCAGTCATGGTCAAGGACGAGCGCGGCGCCATCCTCCACGGCTACATCCTCGATGTCACGGCGCGGAAGGAAGCCGAGCTCTCGCACAGCGAGTCCGAGCTTCGATACAAGCTGCTCGTCGAGCAGCTGCCGATGGCGATCTATCTCGAGGACTTCGACACCGACGAGCCGCCGCTGTACATCAGCCCGCGCATCGAGTCGATGCTCGGCTATCCCGTCGCGGAATGGCTCGAGGACGGCAACCTCTTCGACCGGCTGCTGCACCCCGACGACAGCGAACGCGTCCATGAATCGATCCTGACCGCCCACACGACCGGCGTCTTGCGCGAGGAGCACCGGCTCGTTCATCGCGACGGCCACACGATCTGGGTCGAGCACGGAGCGATCAAGTTCGGCCAGGCGCCGCACGAGCTCGTGCAGGGATACCTCCTCGACATCACCGACCGGAAGATCGTCGCGGCCCAGCACGCGGAGACCGAGGCGAAGTACCGCTCGCTGGTCGAGCAGCTTCCGCTCGTCACCTACACGAACGCGTATCAGGAGAGCGTCGAGACCGTCTATATGAGCCCCCAGGTCGAAGAGGTGCTCGGATACCGCCCCGACGAGTGGTGCGGGAACCCCGGCTTCTTCGAGTCGATCCTCCACCCCGGCGACCGGGACGACGTGCTTGCACGCGTGAGGGAAGCGCACGTGAGCGGCGAGCGCTTCAGCGGCGACTACCGGCTGATCGCGCGCGACGGGCGCACCGTCTGGATCCGCGACGAATCCCAGCCTGTCGCAGGGCCCGACGGCACCTTCCTCTTCATCCAGGGCTTCTTCATCGACATCACCGAGCGGAAGGGCCTCGAGCTCGCCGTCGCCGAGCGGACCTTCGATCTCGAGCACGCGGTTGCCCGCCTGAAGGTCTCCGAAGAAGAGACGATCGTTCGTCTCTCCGGCGCCGCCGAGCTCCACGACGAGATCACCGGGTTCCACATCGAGCGGATGGGCGCCTACTGCGGCCTGCTTGCGCGCCTCGCAGGAATCGACGACGAGCGGGCTGAGCTGATCCGGCTCGCGAGCACGCTGCACGACATCGGCAAGATCGCCATCCCGACCTCGATCCTGCTGAAGCCCGGGCCGCTGACCGGCGAGGAGCGGCGCGTGATCGACGAGCACACGTTGATCGGCCACCGAATGCTCGCCGGCTCGACCTCGCCGCTGCTCGAGCTTGCGGCGACGGTCGCCCTCACCCACCACGAGCGCGTCGACGGAACGGGTGGCCCGCACGGGCTCGCCGGCGACGCGATCCCGATCGAAGGCCGCATCGCCGCCGTCGCCGATGTCTTCGACGCGCTCCTCAGCGACCGGCCGTACCGGCGCGCCCTCCCGATGGATCAGGTGATCGCCGAGCTGCGGCAGAGCGCCGGCAGCCATCTCGACCGGCACCTCGTCGACCTCTTCCTCGGCTCGATCGACGAGGTGACGCGCGTCCGGGCCGAAGTCGAAGGCCGGAGCAGAAGGCGTCCTAGTGCTTTCTCGTCCACGAGCCGAGGGCCAGAGCGCCGATCAGAATGACGCCCATCGTGATCTGCTCGTAGAGCGGGTCGAGCCCGAGCAGGCTCCGACAACCGACCGCCAGACGGCGCCGTCGCCCGTCGTACATCCGAGCACGATCACGGCGGCCGCCACCACACACTGCACGGCGCCTCTATCGTGCCACCCTATGAGCGACGGAGCCGTAGTGATCGTCGGCGGCACCTCCGGAATCGGCCTAGCTCTCGCCGAGGCCTACGCGGCGCGCGGACGCACGGTCGTGATCTCCGGACGGGAGCTCGAACGTGCGGCGGAGATCGCCGCGGCCGTGCCCGGGCCTGGATCGGTCTCGGCCTGCGCGTTCGACCTGGCCGCTCCCGAGACGATCGGCGCCTGCCTCGCCGGAGTCGGCACCGTTGACCGCCTCGTGCTCGGCGCAATCGAACGCGACGAGAACTCGGTTGCCAACTACGACCTCGCGCGGGCGCTCCGGTTGATCACGCTGAAGCTGATCGGATACACAGAGGTCGTGCACACGCTCCTTGGACGTCTCCACGACCAATCGTCGATCCTCGTCTTCGGCGGGCTGGCGCTTCGCCGCCCGTATCCCGGCTCGACGACGGTGACCACGGTGAACGGCGGGGTCACGGGAATCGTGCACACCCTTGCCGTCGAGTTGGCCCCGATCCGCGTGAACGGCCTGCATCCGGGAGTCGTCGGCGACAGCCCGTACTGGGCCGCCAAGCCTCCTGCCGTCCTCGAGGCCCTCTGGGCGCGCACCCCGATCGGCCGGCTCGTCACGATGGGAGAGGTCGTGGATGCTGCGTTCTTCCTGCTCGAGAACGGGGCCGTGAACGGCGTCAATCTCGAGCTCGACGGTGGATGGCTCTTGACGTGAGACATCGTCTCGTCCGACGCGAAGAGATCGAGCTTCTGCCGGGCCTGCCCGGGCACAGCTCAGGGCTGACGCGCGCAGTGCTCGTGGGCGGGCAGACGGGCTCGACCCACACGGGACTCACGCTGATCGCACTCGAGGACGGCTACGTCGAAAGCCACGTCCATTCGTTCGAGACGACGTTCTATGTGCTCGAGGGCGAGCCGGTGCTCTACCTCGAGGGCGCAGGCGTACGGCTCGAGCCCGGCGCCTGCGGCGCGATCCCGGTCGGCCTCGCGCATGCGTGGCGCTCCGACGGCGCCGCGCGCTGGATCGAGATGGCCTCCCCCCGTCCCCGCGGCCAGGACGAGCCGCCCGACACCTTCTTCCTCGGCCCGGCGCCGGACACCGAGCCGGCACGCCTCGACCTGCGCGACCCGCTGAACCGGCACCTCTTCTTGCTCCGCGACAGCGATCTGGACATCGACCGCCTCAAGCAGGGCGCGTCAGTCGATGCCCCCGCGGTCTCTGCGAGCATGGCGACGGCGGCGCTCGCCTACAGCGGCATCACCGTGAAGATGCTCGTCGACAAGCGTCTTGGCGCGCAGCTCCAGACGATGTTCATGGTCGCCTACCAGCCTGGTGCGGTGGCCCATCCGCACGACCATCCGTTCGAGGAGTCGTATCTCATGCTCGAAGGCGTGGTCGACGTCGTCGCAGACGGTGAGCGCTACACGCTGAAGCCAGGGGACGTCTTCTGGACGGGCGTCGGCTGCATTCACGCCTTCTACGAGGTCGTCGGGAACAAGGTGCTCTGGCTCGAGACCTCGGCCCCCGGGCCGCCAGACCAGCACTCGTATCGGTTCGAGCGCGACTGGGAGCTGCTCGCGAGACAGATCGAGTCGGCAGCTTCCAGCTCGAACGGAGAGCAGACCGGAGTCATCTGATGTCCGCGCGCGGGGTGCGCTACCTGATCGCCGGCGGCGGCATGACGGCCGATGCGGCCGTCGCCGGCATCCGTGAGCACGATCGTGACGGCTCGATCGCGGTGATCGGAGCGGAGAGCGATCCGCCGTACAAGCGGCCGCTGCTCACCAAAGGGCTCTGGAGCGGAGACGACGAGTCGAAGGTCTGGTTGCGCACCGGGGAGGTCGCGGGCGTCGAGCTGATCACCGGCCGGAGCGTTGTCTCGATCGATCCGTCCGAGCACGCAGCCGTCGACGACGCGGGCGAGACGTATCGCTACGAGCAGTTGCTGCTCGCAACCGGAGCGACTCCCCGGGAGATTCCCAATACGAAGAGCATCGTCTACTTCCGTACCCTGGCCGACTACCGTTTCGTCCGCGAACGCGCCGTCCCGGGCGAACGCGTCGTCGTGATCGGCGGCGGCTTCATCGGCTCCGAGATCGCCGCCGCGCTCGTCGGCGCCGGGTGCGAGGTGACGATGGTCTTTCCCGAGCCCGCAATCGGCTGGCGATTGTTCCCGGCCGAGCTCGCGCAGTTCGTGAGCCGCTATTACGAAGAGCGAGGCGTGGATGTCAGGCACGACGAAACGGTCAGCGCAGCAGACGAGTTCTCCGTCACGCTCGGAAGTGGAACCACACTCGACGCGAACGTCGTGATCGCGGGCGTCGGGGTCGAGCCCACAACTGCCCTCGGCGCCGAGGCAGGCCTCGCGGTCGACAACGGCTTCGTCGTCGACGAGTACGGCCACGTGGAAGGCCAGACGGACATCTTCGCCGCCGGCGACGTCGCGAACTTCCCGGTGTCCGCGCTTGGCAAGCGCCTCCGAATCGAGCACGAGGACCACGCGCGTTCGCATGGCCGTGCCGTTGGCGCCAACATGGCGGGCGCGAACGTGCCCTACGACCATCTGCCCTTCTTCTACTCCGACCTGTTCGACCTTGGCTACGAGGCCGTTGGCGAGGTCGACTCGCGCCAGCCGCGTGTCGAGCACTGGGTGGAGCCGAACCGCAAGGGAGTCGTCGCGTCTGTCGACGAGAACGGTCGCCCACGCGGTTTCCTGCTCTGGAACACCTGGGACAGCGTCGAGGTCGCGCGCGGCCTGATCCGCGACGGGAAGCCGATCGAGTCGGGCACCCTGGCGTCAGTCTTCTCGTAAGCGAGACGCCGGCCCGGAAACCGACCTAAGTCGGCTTTTGTCGGTCAGAAGTTCTATTCTTGCACGACTTGGTTGATTTGACGTCAGACCGAAGGGCGGTCGTGCGGGCACGCGGTCTGGCCAAGACCTATCCGGCACGGCGAGGCGACACTGCGTTCACAGCGGTTCACGGGATCGATTTCGAGGTGCGAAGCGGTGAGACGTTCGGCTTCCTCGGCCCGAATGGAGCCGGCAAGTCCTCGACGATGCGCATGGTCGGGTGCGTTTCGCCCTCGAGCGGCGGCACGCTGCAGATCCTCGGCATGGACGCCTCTGCGCAGGGCGCCGAGATCCGGGCTCGCATCGGCTCGGTGCCGCAGGACGACGCGCTCGACAACGAGCTGACGGTGCGCGAGAACCTGATCGTCTACGGCCGGTTCTTCGGCCTGTCCCGGCACGTCGTGCGCGAGCGCGCGGATGCGCTGCTCGAGTTCGCGCGCCTCACGGACAAGGCCGAGGCTCGGGTGATCGAGCTCTCGGGAGGCATGCGCCGGCGGCTCACGATCGCCCGCTCATTGATCAACTCGCCCGACCTGCTGCTGCTCGACGAGCCGACCACGGGCCTCGATCCACAGGCGCGGCATCTCCTCTGGGAGCGGCTGTTCCAGCTGAAGCAGGACGGCGTGACGCTGATCCTGACCACGCACTACATGGACGAGGCCGAACAGCTCTGCGACCGCCTCGTGATCATGGACGGCGGCAAGATCGTCGCCGAGGGATCGCCACGCGATCTGATCGAGCGTCACGTGACCCGTGAGGTGCTGGAGCTTCGGTTCGCCCCCGGCGAGCAGGCAGTTGCGGTCACCAAGCTGGACGGGATCGCCGAGCGCACGGACGTCCTTCCCGACCGGGTGCTCTGCTTCGCGAGCGACGGCGAGCAAGTGCTGGCTGCCGTTCATGAGCGCGGCTTGCGCCCGATCACGTCGCTCGTGCGCCGGTCGAGCCTCGAGGACGTCTTCCTGACGCTCACCGGCCGTTCACTGATCGAGTAGCGAGATGCGTGTGCAGGGGGTGCTCAGCGAGACGCGGTACTGGCTGCTCCGCTACCGGCGGACCTGGCGGGGAACCGTCGTGATCAGCGTCGCCAACCCGGCCCTCTTCCTGACAGCACTGGGAGCCGGGCTCGGGCCGATCGTCGACCGGCATCAGAGCTCGTATCTGCACGGCATCGCCTACATCGCCTTCCTCGCCCCGGGCTTGCTGGCGGCATCGATGATGCAGACCGCCTTCGTCGAGGCCGCCGGGCCGGTGGCAACCTCGGCTCGGGCCGGCGGCGCCTATCGCGCCGCTCTCACTACGCCGGTCGAGCCGCGCGAGCTCTACCTGGGCCACCTGCTCTTCATCGCGTTCCGGCTTGGATCGAGCGCGATCGCGTTCGGTCTCGTCGCGTGGAGCTTCGGCGCCGTCCCCGGCGCTCGCCTGCCCGCCGTGATCGGGGCCGCCGTGCTGACCGGGCTCGCCTTTGCGGCACCCGTCGCCGCCTGGGCGGTGTCCGTTCGCAGAACCGCGCTCCTGATGGGCCTGTTCCGGTTCGTCGTGATGCCGCTCTACATGTTCTCGGGAACGTTCTTTTCTCCCTCGCAGCTGCCAGGCTGGCTGCGCTCGATCGTCGCTGCGACCCCGCTCTACCACGGCGTCCAGCTCTGCCGCTCGTTGAGCCTGCAAACGGCGACGACGGGCGCGATCGTCGAGCACGTCGGCTATCTCGTCGTGCTGATCGCCTTGGGCGCCGTCGCCGGCTGCGTCTCCTATCGACGGGTGCTGGCCACATGACGGCGGTCGAGCGGCCACGTCTCAGCCTCACCGGCGGCGTCCGGCTGATGGTCGAGCGCAACCTGATGATCTACCGGCACACGTGGCTGCTGCTCGTTGCCGAGATCCTCGAGCCGGTTCTCTACCTCGGCTCGATCGGGCTCGGGATCGGGGCCCTGGTCGGGCACATCCCCGGGCTCGGCGGGACGAGCGTGCGCTACCCGGAGTTCGTAGCGCCGGCCCTGCTTGCCACCGCGGCGATGAACGGCGCGATGAACGAGACGGCGTTCCTGATGTATTCCCGCTTGACGGTCGACCGCGTGTACGAGCCGATCCTGGCCACGCCGATGACCGTACGCCAGGTCGGTCTCGGCGAGGCTGCGTGGGCGGTGCTGCGCGGCCTCTTGGTGTCGACGTCCTTCCTCGTGATCGTCACGGCCCTGGGCCTGATCGGCTCGCCGTGGGCGCTCCTCGTCGTTCCCGGGGCGGCGATCATCGGCTTCGCCTTCGCCGCGGCGGGGTTGGTCGTCGTCACCTACATCCGCCACTGGGCCGACTTCCAGAACGTCCAGCTCGTGATGCTGCCGATGTTCCTCTTCGCGACGACCTTCTATCCGCTGGACGTCTACCCGCGGGCAGTCCAGATCGTCGTCGAATGCCTGCCGCTCTACCAGTCGATCGAGCTCCTGCGGCAGCCGGCGCTCGGCCACGTCGGCCCCGGGCTCCTGATCCCGGTCGTCTATCTCGTGACGATGGGGCTCGTCGCGCTCGCCTGGGCGCTGCGACGGCTACGCGCCCGCCTGCAGCACTGAATTCAGGCCGCGGCGCTCCACGCGGTCGCCTCACCGCTCGCCGAATCGAAGAGCGCGATGCTCGCGAGCGGAACGGCGAACGACTCGCTTGCTCCCGCCTGCACGGTCGCCGAGACCGGAAGCTTCGCCACGAGCGCCTGGTCGCCCAGGCGAAGGTGGACGAGCTGCTCGTCGCCGAGGTATTCGACGACTTCGACCACCGCGTCGAACCGGACGGACGGCACGTCACTCGCTCCAAGCTCGATGTGCTCCGGCCTGAAGCCCGCGAGCTGCCCTTCGCGGCCGACGCCGATCATCGGCCCGGGCACGATGCTCATCGACGGAGAGCCGATGAACGTGGCGACGAAGACATTCGCCGGACGGCAATACAGCTCCTCGGGCGTTCCGATCTGCTGCAGGATGCCCTTCTTCATCACGGCAATCCGATCGCCCATCGTCATCGCCTCGACCTGGTCGTGGGTGACGTAGATCGTGGTCGTCGCGAGCCGCTTCTGAAGCTTGAGGATCTCCGCCCTGGTCTGGACGCGAAGGGCTGCGTCGAGATTCGAAAGCGGCTCGTCCATCAGGAACGCGGCCGGTTCGCGCACGATCGCCCGGCCGAGCGCGACTCGCTGGCGCTGCCCGCCCGAAAGCGCGCGCGGCTTGCGCTCGAGGTGGTCCTCGAGGTCGAGCGCGGCCGCAGCCGCGCGAACCCGCTCGTCGATCTCGCCCTTGTTGTGCTTGCGGAGCTTCAGACCGAACGCGAGATTCTCGGCCACCGTCATGTGCGGATAGAGCGCGTAGTTCTGGAAGACCATCGCCACGTCCCGGTGCTTCGGCGAGATCTCGTTCACGACGCGGTCGCCGATCAGAATCGCTCCGCCGCTGATCTCCTCGAGCCCGGCGACCATCCTCAGCGCCGTGGTCTTCCCGCAGCCGGAGGGGCCGACGAAGACCATGAACTCCCCCTCGCCGATCGTCAGCTCGAGCGACTCGACAGCGCGCGTCCCGTCGGAATAGACCTTCGAAACGCCCTCGAACCGGATCTCAGCCATGACCCTCCATCAGCCCTTGATTGCCCCGCCGAGGCCGCCGCCGCGCAGGAACGAGCGCTGGAAGATCAGGAAGCCCACGATCGGCACGAGACACGAGATGAACATCGC
The DNA here is from genome assembly GCA_035550275.1 of Gaiellaceae bacterium. GTDB lineage: Bacteria > Actinomycetota > Thermoleophilia > Gaiellales > Gaiellaceae > PALSA-600. Next base: position 13,319 of record DASZPQ010000016.1, read on the forward strand.
GGCGAGAAAGACTCCAAGCTCGGTCTGCGACTGGATCGTCGGCAGTCGCACCGAGAGCGGCTGCTTGTTCGGATCGGTGAGCACGAGGAGCGGCCAGAGAAAGTCCTTCCACGAGGCGAGCAGCGCGAAGACGGAGACGACGCCGAGGATCGGCCGGGACATCGGCAGCACGATCGAGACGAAGAGCCGGAACGGGCCGCAGCCGTCGATCCGCGCTGCCTCGAAGATCTCGCGAGGCAGGTTGTCGAAGAAGCGCGTGATTAGCACGACGTTGAAGGCGCTCGCGCCGGCCGGGAGCCAGATCGCCCAGTAGCTGTCGATGAACGAGTGATGCACGAGCGGCGGGTGCACGATCTCGACGTAGAGCGGCACGAGCAGCACGACCGCAGGAACGAACAGGGTCGTGAGCAGCAGGCCCGTGATCACCTTCGCGTACTTCGGCCGGAGCACCGAGAGGGCGAAGCCCGCGGTCGTGGCAACCAGGATCTGCGAGAGCCAGGAGCCGATCGCGATCACGATCGTGTTCCAGAAGTAGCGGCCGACATCGACGTCGGTCCAGGCCTGGGTCACGTTGCTCCACGCGAACCCGTGCGGGAAGAACGCCATCGGATGGGTGATCGTGTCCTGCGTCGGGGTGATCGCCGACTTCGCGAGCCAGAGGATCGGGCCGAGCCCGATCACGACCAGCCAGACGAGCAAGAGCGTCTGCGCGAAGCCAAGGCCCCACTTGACGCGCGGTCGCCGCCAGTCGGCCGGCGAGACAAGGCCCTGCGCCTCCCCGCCCGAACGGACGATGCGCCGGCGGAACGAGAACGCGATCATCCCGAGCTCCAGGAACGGGTTGCCCGCAAATAGACGAGCGAGAAGACGGCGAGGAAGCCGGCCAGCATCAGGCTGAGCGCGGTCGCGTCGCCGTAATTGCCGCCCAGCGAGTTGCCGAACGCGTAGTTGTAGATCAGCAACAGCACGGTCAGCGTGGCGTTTGCGGGGCCGCCCGAGGTGAAGAGATACGGCTCCAGAAAGACTTGAGCCGTGCCAATGATCTGCAGGATCATGGTCACGAGCAGCACCCCGCGAAGCTGCGGCAGCGTGACGTGCCAGACCTTGTGCCAGAGGCCTGCGCCATCGACCGCGGCTGCCTCGTAGAGCTCATGATTCACCCCGGTGAGGGCCGCCAGATAGATGATCACGGTGCCGCCGGCATTCGCCCACGTCGACTCGAGGACGAGCGACGGCAACGCGGTCTGCTGGGACTGGAGCCAGGGATAGGGCCCAAGGCCGACCCACCCGAGAATCGTGTTGAAGACGCCTGTCGGGCTCGCGTCGTAGAACGTCTTCCAGAGCAGCACGGCCACCACCGGCGGAATCACGACCGGCACATAGGCAAGCGCGCTGTAGAGCCCTCGCCGCTTGCGTACCTCGCTCATCACGACCGCCGCGACGAGCGGGATCGGATAGCCGAAGACGAGTGCCAGCAGCGCGAACTCGGCGGTGTTCTTGACGGCGATCGGGAACTGCGGGTCGTGGATCACCTGCGAGAAGTTGGCGAAGCCGACCCAGGTCGCCGGCTGCACGAGATTCGTGTCCTGCAGCGACATGATCACCGTGCGCACGATCGGGTACCACGAGAACGCCCCGAAGATGACCAGCATCGGCAGGAGGAAGAGCAGCGTCGAAAGCCCTCCATTCCTGGCCCAGGTGACCGGTGTTCGTCGCGCCCGAAGACGCGGCGCCTCGGCTCGGGCCTTGCTCATCTGCGCATGTTGCGCCTTTTCCACTGGTGCTGCCACGGGATCGATCGTCGACATCGAGCCTCCGGAATCGCCGGGCCCGAGCTGCCGGGCCGTGCTCTGCGGAGGTGAGCACGACCCGACAATCGAGCTTCTGACTAGGTGCCCTGCTTGATCGCGCTTTGGGCGGCGCTGTTCGCCGACTTCAGCATGCTTGCGATGTCCGTGTTCTGATCGGTGAGCACCGCCTCCACCACCGCGTCGAGCGAGTGGTAGATGCTCTGGGTCGACGCTTCAGGCTCGGGAACGAGCGTCTGGGAGAAGATCCCGGTAGTGAAGGGCTTCATCTGCCCCAGCGGCACGTTGATGTACGGCTTGATCCACGTGTTCGCGAGGTCGTACTGCGCCTTGTCGAACACGGGCAGCGCCGGAACGCCGACCGGCTGCTTCGATGCAACCAGCGTCTTCGCGTTGCGAATTGCCTGTGCCTTGTTGATCAGCGGCTGCTCGTAGAAGAAGTCGATCCACTTCATCGCCGCGGCGCGAGTGGCCGCGTTCGCATCAGGACGGACCGCGGCAAGCGTGCCGCCTCCGAGGACGCCCGCGTTCTTGTTCTTCGCGAGCGGGATCGGCGCCAGGCCGTAGATGCTCGGATTGATGTTGCTCGCCTGCACGAGGTTCGTGTAGACGTCCGACCCGCTGACGTACATGCCAACCTGTCCAGCCGCGAACGCCTGGTTGATGTCACTCCAGCCGTAATCGAAGTTGGAGCCCATCGAGTTGTCGGTCCAGCGCATCTTCTTCAACATGTTCAGCGCGGTGACCGTCTGCGGGTTGTCGAGCGTGGCGGTCGCATTGGTGCCCGTCCCGGTCTCCATCCGCCCGCCGAGCGCGTAGACGAGGGTGGTCAGGATCCAGCCGGCCGTGTTGTCGTCCTTGCCCATCTCGGCGTAACCGGCCTGGCCGGTCTTCTGGGCGATCTGCTTCGCGTCAGCCTCGACCTGCGCCCACGTCGTCGGCGGCTTGTTCGGGTCGAGACCCGCCTGCGTGAACAGCTTGCGGTTGTAGTGCAGCGCCTGCGCATACGCACCCTTCGGAAGCGCCACGATCTGGCCCTTCGAGTCCGTGCCCTCGGCGATGACCGCCTTGTTGTACTTCGAGAAGTACGGCAGCGCCTTCGCCTCTGCCGTCAGGTCGGCCAACTGGCCGTTGTCTCCAAGTGCCCGGGCGTCGGTGAACGGCACCTCGAAGACCGTCGGCAGCGTGCCGGCGGCGAGCTTCGCGGCGAACGTCGGGCCGGTCCACTGGTACTCGACCGGCTTCACCTTGATCGACGGATTGGCCTTCTCGAACTCTGCGACCTGATTGTTGAACTGTTGGGTTGCGGCCTTCGTGCTTCCCGGAATCAGCGATGCGACGCTGATCGTGACCGTCTGTGACGAATGCGTGGCGGCAGTCGAGATCGAACCCGTAGCCACAGCCAGCAGGCTCACAGCGGCGACCGTCATGCCGAGGCGAATGACCTTCATCGCCTTTCCTTTGGACTTCATGGTCCTCCCTTTCGTTGACCTCATCCGATGCTGTGTTCCGTTCGATTCGATTCCGCGCCGAACGGTGCCTGACCTTCGGCCTGGTGGAGCCAGACCGATGTGTCCTGCGGCAGCTCACCTCCTTCGAGGTGGTCGCTGGCGATCAGGACTTCGGCACCGGCCGGAAGCGCAACCGGTTGCGGGCCGAAATTGACGATGCAGCTGAACCGCTCGCCGCGCGCGAACGCGAGCACGCTGTCCTCGGAGGGCAGCCAGCGCAGCGAGGCGTCGTCGCCCCACGGGGCAAGCCGGCGCAAGCGCAGCCCGTCACGATAGAGGCTGAGCATCGATTCGGGATCAGCCTCCTGCGCCTCGACCGTGAGCGGAGCCCAATCGTCGGGCTGGTCGAGCCAGAGACGGCTCGCGTCGTCGCGACTGAAGCCGTAGGGCTGCTTCGAGTCCGACCAGGGCAGCGGAACCCGGCAGCCGTCCCGGCCGGGATCGACTCCGCCCGAGCGCAGCCACATCGGGTCCTGGCGCCGGGCGGACGGGATGTCCTCGACCTCGGGTAGCCCGAGCTCTTCGCCCTGATAGACGTACATCGAGCCGGGAAGCGCCATCGCGAGCAGCGCTGCGGCTCGCGCCCGCCGCCTGCCGCGCTCGAGATCGGTCGGCGTCCCTTCCCGCTTCGTTTCGAAGGAGAACGCCGTGTCGGCGCGGCCGTAGCGGGTGACGGGACGGGTGACGTCGTGGTTCGAGAGCACCCAGGTCGCCGGCGCGTCCACCGGCGCATGCGCGGCGAGCGCCGAGACGATCGAGGCGCGCATCGGGCCGGGCTCCCACGGGCAGGCCAGGAAGTCGAAGTTGAACGCGGTATGGAGCTCGTCCGGGCGGAGATAGCGCGCGAAGCGCTCGGCGTCGGGGAGCCAGATCTCGCCGATCAGGACCCGTGGCTCCGGATAGCTGTCGGCGATCCCGCGCCAGCGGCGGTAGACCTCGTGCAGCTCGTCGCGATCGATGTAAGGATGCTCGCCCGGGCCGCTGTCGGAGCGCTCTTCGACCAGGCCGGGCTCCTTGATCAGGAGCGCCGCCGAGTCGATCCGGACGCCCGCCGCGCCGCGATCGAACCAGAAGCGAATGATCTCCTCGTGCTCGGCCCAGACATCCGGGTGCTCCCAGTTCAGGTCCGGCTGCTCGGGCGCAAACAAATGGAGGTACCACTCTCCCTCGCCTGGCGTGCGCGTCCAGGCGGAGCCGCCGAACATCGACTGCCATCCATTCGGGGGCAGCTCGCCGTTCTCGCCGAGCCCGGGGCGGAACCAGAACCGCTCGCGCTCGGGCGAGCCCGGCTCGGCGGCGAACGCCTCGACGAACCACGGGTGCTCGTTCGAGACGTGGTTCGGGACGATGTCGACGATCGTGCGGATGCCGAGCGCCCGCGCCTCCGCGATCAGCTGCTCCGCCTCGGCGAGCGTCCCGTAGGCGGGCTCGATCGCGCGGTA
>DASZPQ010000017.1:0-12950 GCA_035550275.1 Gaiellaceae bacterium
CGCCGATAGCTTCCGCTATCGGCGCTCCCTGCGTCCTTGGCTGACGACGTCACAGCACGCCCCGCATGTGGTGTCGGCTCCACCGAAGCCAGACCTGCCGGCGGCAACCACGCGTCGCGTGATTGCCGCCTGCAAGTCCAAGCCGTTTCAGCTAGACGCAGCCGTCTCCGTCGCTGGCGCCGCCGGAGTTGTCGCCGTCGCCATCGCCACCTGCGGCGATGCCGCCTGTGCCGAGGACGCAGCCGTCGGCATCCAGGTTCGATGGGGCGCCGCCGCCGCTGCTGGCGGTGCTACCGCTGCTCGTGCTTCCACCCGTTGACGCTTTCGCGGTTGTCGTGGTGGTCGTGACCTTCTTCGTGGTGGTCGTCACCTTCGCGGCGACCTTGGCCTTCGTGCAGGGCTTGGCCTTCGTGCTCTTCTGGCCGGCCTTGCAGACAGGTGTCTTCTTCGGCGATGTCGTTGTCGCGGCATAGGCCCCGAACGCCCCTACGACGCCGATGATCGAGAAAACAAGCAACGGCAGGAGCCGCCGCATGATGCGAGTCCCCAAGAGAATCTCCTTTGCCTCGGGATAGTCGATAGGGGTACGCCAGCGAGGGCACGGCGGTTTTTCGAGGCACGGTGTAAGGTGTGCCTTACATGAAGGTCGAGGCGGTCCTGACGAGCGGTTTGCGTACGGCGCGCGCGCTGGCGGCGATTGCCTGCACGGGCCTCGTCGCCGCAGTACTCACTGGCTGCGGGGGGTCCGCGAACGGGAAGACGATCACGATCTACAGCGGCCAGCATCAGCAGACGACGGCGTTGCTCGTTGCCGACTTCGAGCGCCGGACCGGGATCAAGGCGCTCGTTCGGCCCGGTGACGAGGCCGAGCTTGCAAACCAGATCATCCAGGAGGGCAAGCACTCCGTCGCCGACATCTTCTACACCGAGAACTCACCCGCGCTGACAGCCCTCGCCGAACGCGGCCTCCTCGCACGAGTCGACTCGTCGACGCTGGCCGTCCCGCCGAGTGCCGACAACTCTCCGGCCGGCGACTGGGTCGCGGTCTCGGCTCGCGCGTCGGTGATGGTCTACAACACGAACGAGATCTCAGCGTCCCAGCTCCCGGCGCATCTGCTCGACTTCGAGTCGCCCTTCTGGAAAGGGAAGATCGGCTACGCCCCCGGCGAGACCGACTTCCAGCCGCTCGTGACGGCGATCGTGAAGCTGAAGGGCGAAGCCGCGGCCGTGGACTGGCTGAAGGCGCTGAAGCAGAACGGCAAGACCTACGACGACAACGAGTCGCTCGTCGCGGCGGTCAATCGAGGGGATGTCGCCGTCGGGCTGATCGATCACTATTACTGGTACCGGTTGAGAGACGAGCTCGGCGTATCGCACATGCACTCGGAGCTGGCCTACTTTGCGGCCGGCGATCCCGGCGACCTGGTCGACGTCTCGGGGGCGGCGGCGCTGAAGGCGAGTCACCATCCCGAGCTCGCGCAGCGGTTCCTGGCCTATCTCGTGAGCGAGCCGGCCCAGAAGATCATTGCGACGAGTCACAGCTACGAGTACCCGCTCCGGGCAGGCGTCGACGATCAGCGGCTGCAGCGCTCGCTCGCATCCCTGCACGCGGCGCCGGTGAGCGTGGCCGATCTCGGTGACGGCGCCAAGTCGCTCCAGCTGCTCGAAAAACTCGGGCTGCTCTGAGCGTTCGCCTGACCCAGCTGGGCGCAGGCATCGGCAGGCGCCGAACGAGCTACCCACGGGCGCTCGCTGTGGCGGCAATCGCCGTCGGCGTCCTCGCGCTCTTGCCGATCGTGTTCGTGCTCCTGCAAGCGAGCCACCTGGGGCTGCACGAGGCCGGAACGCTCCTCTGGCGCCACCGGGTCTTCGAGCTGATCTCGAACACGCTGAAGCTGACCATCACCGCGACGCTCTTCTCGATCGTGCTCGGCGTCGCAGCGGCGTGGCTCGTCTGTCGCTCCGACGTCCCGTTTCGCCGCGTCTTCGGAATGCTGCTCGTGCTGCCGCTTGCGATCCCCGACTTCGTTGCCGGCTACGCCTGGGTTTCGCTCGATCCCGGGATCCATGGCTTCTCGGGAGCCGTGCTCGTGACCACGTTCGCCTATTACCCCTTCGTCTACCTGCCCGCGGTCGCGACGCTCTCGAGGCTCGACCCGGCGCTCGAGGAGGTCGGCCGCAGCCTCGGGCTGAGCCGGATCCAGGTCTTCCGCCGGCTCGTCCTCCCGCAGTTGCGGCTCGCGATTCTCGGCGGCTGCATCGTGATCGCGCTGCATCTGCTCGCGGAGTACGGAGCGTTTTCGATCCTCCGCTACCGGACCTTCACGACGGAGATCTTCGCCGAGTACAACCTCGGCTTCGACGGAGCGAGCGCGTCGCTGCTCTCGCTCGTGCTGCTCGTGATCTGCGTCGTGCTGCTCGGCGGCGACCAGCGGCTGCGCGGCCGCGCGTCATACGCAAGCGTCAGCGGCGCCCCCGCCCGCACCTACACGCTGGTTCGCCTCGGGAAGGCGCGGTTCGCTGCATTTGGCGGTCTGCTCGTGCTCGTCGCGCTCTCGATCGGCGTCCCGCTCTCGTCGATCGTCTACTGGCTCGTGCAGGGGAACTCCTCCACGCTTCCTTCGGGATCGCTGCTCGCCGCGACCCGGACGACACTCGTTCTCGCGGGGTCCGCCGCGCTTGTCACGACCGCGCTCGCGCTGCCCGTCGCCTTCCTGGCCGTCCGCCATCGCAGCACGTTCTCGGCCCTGATCGAGCGCAGCACGTATGTGGCGCGGGCGCTGCCGGGGATCGTGGTGGCGCTCGCATTCGTCTTCTTCGCGACGCGGTATGCCGCTGCCGTCTACCAGTCGACCTTCCTGTTGATCGCGGCGTACGTGGTGCTGTTCCTGCCGCTGGCGCTGATTGCCGTCGAGGCAGCGCTGGCGCAGGCGCCGGCGTCGCTCGAGGAGGTCGGGCACTCGCTCGGCAAGGGGCGACTCACGGTGCTCTGGAAAGTGACGCTCCCGCTGATCGGCCCGGGGCTGCTTGCCGCAGCCGCGCTCGTCTTCCTCTCGACGGCGACGGAGCTGACCGCGACCCTGATTCTCAGCCCGACCGGCACCACGACGCTCGCAACGGGCTTCTGGTCGTACACGACGGGCCTCTCCTACGGTGCTGCGGCACCATATGCAGCAGTGATGGTCGCGCTCTCGGCAATCCCTGCCGTCGTTCTCTCCCGGTACCTCGGTTCGGGCCGGGTGACCTCGGCGACATGAGCGAGATCAGGATCGCGGGCCTGGAGAAGGCGTTCGGCCGCCACCAGGTTCTGCAGGGCCTCGATCTGGTCGTTCCCGACCACGCCGTCGCTGCCGTGCTGGGGCCGTCGGGCTGCGGCAAGACGACCTTGCTGCGCGTGATCGGCGGCTTCGAGGCAGCGGACTCGGGGCGGGTCGAGATCGGCGGTGTCGTTGTCGACGACGGCCGCCGTCAGCTGCGTGCCGAGGCGCGCCGGGTCGGCTACGTCCCGCAGGAAGGCGCGCTCTTCCCGCATCTGAGCGTCGGGCAGAACGTCGGCTTCGGGCTCTCGCGGACCGACTCTGACCGGGACCGGACCGTCGCCGAGGCGCTCGACCTGGTCGGTCTCGGCGGCTTCGAGCAGCGGCGGCCAAACCAACTCTCAGGCGGTCAGCAGCAGCGGGTTGCGCTTGCTCGCGCGCTTGCGCCGAAGCCTCAGGCGATCCTGCTCGACGAGCCGTTCGCGGCGCTCGACCCGGCGACCCGGACTGCGATGCGGGCGGAGATCGCCGCCGTTCTGCGCAGCATCGGAACCACGGTGATCCTCGTCACCCACGATCAGGCCGAGGCGCTCTCGATCGCCGACCTCGTTGCGGTGATCGTCGACGGCAAGGTCGCGCAGGTGGATCCGCCGAAGGAGCTCTATGCCAATCCGGCAAGCCGGGACGTTGCCAGCTTCGTCGGCGAGGCAAATCTCGTGCCGGTGCAGATCGAGGGCACCTCTGCGCGCAGCGCGCTCGGCACCTTGACGCTCGCGAGCGAGGCGGGAGAGGCGACGACCGTGCTCGTGCGTCCCGAGCAGCTGTTGCTCGAGCCGTGGGACGAAGGTGCGAGCACCGCCGCCGGCCGCGTCGTCTCGACGATGTTCTTCGGCCACGACGCGCTTGTCATGGTCGAGCTCGAAGACGGCGCGGATCCTCAGCTGCTCGAGATTCGAACGACCGGCCGCGCGCCCGAGCCGGGAGAGCGCGTCCGGGTTCGCGTCGAGGGCTCCGTCGTTCCGATGGCCTAGGCGGCCTCGCCGATCGGCGTTGTCGCGGCTTCTCGCCGAGTCGAGGCGCCGCCGATGTAGCCGAGGATCCCGATCAGCACGATGATCCCGAGCGTGCCGAGGGTGTAGGCCTCGAACTTCAGGCGGGAGACGCCCCAGGCGTCCTTGAACGAGCCGTAGTCGACGCCCGTCACTTTTTCGATCGTGTCGGGGAAGACCGCGACCCACGAGCCGAGCAGGACGAAGAACGTGACCACGACGGTGCCGATCCAGACACCTGCCTTGCCGAACGGGAAGACGTAGGGGCGCGCGACGTGAGGATGGCTGGAGCGGAGCTTCAGGATCGCCGGGAAGATCAGGATGTACGAGAGCAGCGTGGTCGAGATCGCGATGTCGAGCACGACCTGGAACGTCGCGTTCGCGCCGCTGTCGAAGAACGCGACCGCCGAGACGCAGAAGGCGGTCGCGACGATCCCGGACAGGACGTTCACGCGAACCGGCGTCCCGAGCCTGCGGTTGAAGACGCCGAAGAAGCTGAAGAACGCGCCGTCGTAGGCGGCGACGGCCTGAACGCGGTCGGAGCCGATCATCCACACCGCGCCCGAGGTGACGAGGCTCCCGATGAAGCCGAGCGTCATGATCACGAGCAGCGTGTGCGCGGCGCCGCCGTAGACGCTGAACACCTTCGTCACGGCGTCGATGAAGCCGCCGATCCCGGTCACCTGGTTCAGCGGGAGCACGAGCAGGATCCCGAGGATCGGGATCACGTAGCTGAAGACACCGAGCACGGCGCTCTGGAAGACCGAGATCGGCACGTCGCGGCTCGGGTTCTCCATCTCCTCGGCTGCGCCGTTCTGGAGCTCGAAGCCGACGTAGTTGAAGAGCAGGATCGGCACGAGGCCGATGAAGACCGCGCGCGACGGCGAGGCGTCGTGGGCCGAGAAGCCGTGGAAGCCATGCTTCGCGCCGTAGACGATCACCGTCAGGGAGAAGAAGCCGAGCGTGAAGAAGCGGAGGAAGGCGCCCGCGTTCGGAATCCACTTGCCATAGCGCAGCGAGGCGATCGCGACGCCGATCGAGATCCAGATGAACACGAGCTTGAAGAGGTAGTCGCCGAACGTGCCGTGGCCGATGCCCGAGACGTTCGTGCGCCAGGCATCCGTCGAGATGAACGCGAGCGAGCCGCCGACCCAGAGCGGGTTCGTCACCCAGTAGAGGACGGCGCCGATGCCGCCGACGAGGCGGCCCCAGGCGAGCTTCATCCACTCATACGGCCCGCCTTCCTCGCAGAAGCTCGAGCCGACCTCGGCCATCAGCAGCGCGTAGGGGAGGACGAAGACCACGGCGAGGATGACGAGCCAGACGAAGCCCTGCGGCCCGTTCGAGGCGACCGTTCCGAGCGTGTCGAGGCCGACGAAGGCGCAGACGGTGAAGAAGACCATGTCGAAGCGCCGCAACGACTTGATCAGCTTGTTTTTCTCTGCGAGGGCGAACGACGTCGTTTGCTCGAGCTCGACCGGATAGGTCGTCATGTCAGCCTCCTGTCACTCGTTGCCAGGCCTCGGTGAGAACGTCACCCAGGATTCCCGTGAGCTCGTCGAATTCCTTTTGACCGGCGATCAGCGGCGGCGAGATCTGGATCACCGGATCGCCTCGGTCGTCGGCGCGGCAGATCAGCCCGCGCTCGAACATCCGGCCCGAGAGGAAGCCGCGCAGCAGCGACTCGCATTCGGCGTCGTCGAAGGTCTCGCGCGTTTCCTTGTCCTTCACCAGCTCGAGGGCGTAGAAGTAGCCGGTGCCGCGCAGGTCGCCGGCGATCGGCAGGTCGAGCAGCTGCTCGAGCGTCTTTCGGAAGGCCGGGCCTTGCTCGGCGACGCCCTCGACGATGCGCTCGCGCTTCATGATCTCGATGTTCTTCAGCGCAATTGCGGCGCCGACGGGATGGCCGCCGAAGGTGATGCCGTGCGTGAAGCTCGCCTTGCCTTCGAGGAACGGCTCCATCAGGCGGGCGGAGGCGATCACCGCGCCGATCGCCGCGTACGCCGACGAAAGCCCTTTCGCCGAGGTGATCAGATCGGGCTGGATGTTGTACTTCTCCGAGCCGAACCAGTTCCCGAGCCGGCCGAAGCCCGTGATCACCTCGTCCGCGCAGAGCAGGATCCCGTGCTCGTCGCAGATCGCGCGGACTCCTTCGAAGTACCCCTTCGGCGGCGTGAACGCCCCGCCTGCGTTCTGGACCGGCTCCATGATCACCATCGCGACCGTCCCCGGCCCGGCTTGCTCGATTGAGCTCGCCAGATCCTCGAGCAGGAAGGCGGTAAAGGCCTCCTCGGTCTCTTCGGGTGGACGGTGGTAGCGGTTCGTGTTGCGCACGTGGATCGTGTCCGGCACCAGCGGTTCGAACGGGTTCTTCAGGGCGGCGATGCCGTTGATCGAGAGCGCGCCCATCGTGGTGCCGTGGTAGGCGAGCCGCCGCGCCACTACCTTCCAGCGGCGCTCCCCGCGCGCTGCGTGGTACTGGCGCGCGAGCTTCCAGGCCGTCTCGACTGCCTCCGACCCGCCCGAGACGAAGAAGACGCGGTTCAGGTCGCCAGGCGCAAGCGCCGCGACCTCGGCGGCGAGCTCGATCGCGCGCGGATGGGCATAGGACCAGTTCGTGTAGAAGGGCAGCTCGCGCATCTGCTCGAGCGCCGCCTGGCCGACTTCCTCCCCGTAGGAGTAGCCGATCTGCACGGCAAAGAGGCCTGCGAGCGCGTCGAGATAGCGCTTCCCCTTCGAGTCCTCGAGGTAGCAGCCGTCGCCTCTGACGATCACCGGAACATCTGCATCGCGGTAGCCGCCCATGCGGGTGAAATGCAGCCAGAGATGGTCGCGCGCAGCTTGCTGATAATCGAAATCGGCGCCGGCCACGAAGTGGGGAATACACGAAACTCACGCTCGAAGCAACGGATTGCCCGTCCTGCGTGCATTCTCATGCGATGCCGCTGTATCTGACCGAGGCCGACGTGGCCGGGCTGCTGACGCCGAAAGACGCCGTCGAAGCTGTCGAGGCGAGCTTTCACCGGCTGGCGCGCGGCGTCGTCGACAACCTGCCGCGAGCCCGCCTCCCATTGGAGGACGGTGTCTTCGCCGTCATGGCCTGCGTCGACTCCGAGCTCGGATACGCAGGACTGAAGAGCTACGCCTGGCTGCCGGGCGGGACGCCGTTCGTCGTCCTGCTTTTCTCCATCGCAGAGGCGCGGCTCGAGGCGGTGATCGAGGCCGACAAGCTCGGGCAGTTGCGCACCGGCTCGGCGTCGGCCGTGGCCGCTCGCTATCTCGCCAAGGAGGATGCGACGACATTAGGTGTGATCGGGACGGGCTGGCAGGCCGCGTCGCAGGTCGCGTGCATCCGGGCTGCCGTGCCGGCGATCGAGCGTGTGATCGCCTACGGGCGCGATCCGAAGCGGCTCGCCGCGTTCTGCAAGGCGAACGGCTGCGAAGCGGGCGAATCGCATCGAGACGTGGCCGAACAGGACATCGTGGTGACGGTGACGACATCGAAGGACCCGGTCTTGCGCGGCGAGTGGCTGCAAGAGGGGGCGCTCGTCTGCGCGGTCGGCGCGAACGACCCGTCGCGGCGCGAGCTTGACAACGTCGTGCTCGATCGCGCCGCCTTCGTCTGCTGCGACTCGCGCGAGCAGTCGCGGCTCGAGTCGGGAGACCTGATCGAGCCGGTGGAGCGCGGCGTGCTCGACTGGCTGGAGGTGCACGAGCTGCAGGAGGTCGTCGCGGGCGAGGTCTCGGGTCGCGCGTCGAACGACGACATCGTCCTCTTCAAGTCGAACGGGATCGCGGCCTGGGACCTCGCAGTCGGGGCTCGAGTCGTCGAGCTCGCGCGCGAGCGGGGAGCCGGCCGGGAGCTTTAGAGGCTCTGGCGTTGCGCGGCGATCATGTCTTCGCCGATCGCGTGAATCAGCTCGGGCCGGTCGAGCAGCTGGGGAATCTCTTCCGGGGAGAGGCTGTTCGTGACGTGGGGATCCTTGAGGATCTCTTCGAGCGACCGGCCGCGATGGTGCTCCCGGATCACGTACTCCGCGATCACCTCTGCTTTTTGCTTTCCCCCGAAGAGGAACGAGAACGGACGGAAGCTCGGCATGGCTGAATCCTATTTGTTCGCCGAGGGATCGTCGGCGGGAAGGCGCGGCCATTCCAGGTTCGCGTCGGGAATCGGCTCCCCGTGGGGGTCGCGCATCGGGTAGCCGAGCGCGCTGTCGATCCGCGCTTCGAGCTCTTCGGAGATCACGTGCTCGAGCCGGTCGGCCTCGTCGTGGACGTCGTCGATGTGCAGGCCGAGCGTTTGCGCCAGGTAGAGCTCGAGCAGACGGTGATGGCGGATCACCTCGATTGCGACCCGTTCGCCGGCGTCGGTCAGACGGGCGCCCCGATAGGGCTCGTGCTCGAGCAACGCGAGGGCGTCCAGCTTCTTCACCATCGCCGACGCAGATGCCGCCGAAACGTTCTGTTCCTGGGCCAGCGCCGTGATCGTGGCGCGTCCGTTGGCGTCCTGAAGCTTGTAGATCGCCTTCAGGTAGTCCTGGATCGCCTCTGAAAGGGGCGCCTTCGTCACCCCACGAGCGTAGCCTGCGCTAGCGTGCGGCCCATGCGGATCCGCGTCGGACACAGCGCTGACCCGGACGACGCGTTCATGTTCTGGGCGCTCGAGGCGGGGCGCGTCGATACGCGCGGGCTCGAGTTCGAGCAGGTCGTCTCCGACATCCAGACGCTGAACGAATGGGCGACGGAGGGGCGGCTCGAGGTGACGGCGATCTCGATGGGCGCCTATCCATACGTGGCCGACAAGTATGTGCTCCTGCCGCACGGGGCTTCGATGGGGTTCGGTTACGGGCCGATCGTCGTGTCGCGCGAGCCGATGGACGTCGACGGCTTGAAGGAGACCGAGGTGGTGATCCCCGGCCGGATGACGACGGCGTATCTGACGCTGAAGCTCGCCGCGGGCCCCGATGTTCGCGTGCGCGAGCTTCCGTTCGACGAGATTCTCGACGAGGTCGTCTCGGGCCGGGCCGACGCCGGCCTGCTGATCCACGAGGGGCAGCTGACCTACAGTGGGGCCGGACTGCACAAGGTGCTCGATGTCGGCGAGTGGTGGTTCGGCCAGACGGGGCTGCCGCTGCCGCTTGGCGTGAACGCCGCGCGGCGTGATCTCGGCGATCGCCTCGGAGATGTCTCGGCCGTGCTCGGAGAGGCGATCTCCGTGGGCCTCGACAATCGCGAAGAGGCGATGGAGTACGCGCAGCAGTTCGGCCGCGGAATCGACGCCGAGACCGCCGACAGATTCGTCGCCATGTACGTGAACGAGCTCACGCGCGATTACGGCGACGTGGGCCGGCAGGCTGTCGACGAGCTGCTGCGCCGGGCCGGCAGCGACGTCGTCGCCGAATACGCCTGATGGCCCTCGAGCTTCGAGCCGAGTGCGAGCGCTGTGGCGGCGCGACGCCGCCCGGCGGCGAGGCCTTCATCTGCAGCTTCGAGTGCACGTTCTGCGCCGCGTGCGCGACGGCTCTCGAGCACGTTTGCCCGAACTGCGGCGGTGAGCTGGTGCGCCGCCCTCGCCGAACCGACGCGTAACGTCGAGTGCGCTACCGCTGGGTCGTTCTCGCCGCCGGAACCTTCGCGCAATCGACCTACGCTGCGAGCTTCCTCGGTCCTGCGGTGCTCGCCCCGGCCTTGCGTGCCCGCTATGGGCTGAGCCTGACCGAGATCGGTGTCCTGCTCGCTGCCTCGAACCTCGGCTCGATTCCGACGCTCTATGCCTGGGGCATCGCGACCGACCGCTGGGGAGAGCGAACCGTGATCGGTGCGGGGCTTTGCGCGGCATCGGCCTGTCTCGCCGCCGCCGCGTTTGCGAGCTCGTTTGCCGCGCTGACCGCGCTGCTCTTTCTGGCCGGCGCGCTCGGGGCGAGCGTCAACTCGGCCAGCGGCCGGGCGGTCATGCATTGGTTCAAGGCGAGCCAGAGAGGATTTGCGCTCGGGATCCGGCAGACCGCCGTGCCGATCGGCGGCGCCTGGGTCGCGCTGGCGATGCCGCTCTTCCTGTCGGCAGGCGGAGTTCGAGCGGGCATTCTGGCGCTTGCGGTCGGCTGTTTTCTTGGCGGAGCGATCGGGTGGGTCGCTCTCCGCGAGGGCCCCGAAGCCGAGCGAGAAGAAGTTCAACCCAGAGTCGAGCGCGTGCTCCAGGATCGGAGCCTGTGGCGCCTTGCGGGCGCGAGCTCGTTGTTGCTCGCTCCTCAGTCGTGTCTGGTCGGGTTTCTCGTCCTCTTCCTGCACGAGCACCGCGGGCTCTCGACGACGAGCGCCGGGATCGTGCTCGCGGCGTTGAACGTGCTCGGGATCGCGACGCGGATCGGAGCCGGGCGCTGGTCGGACATCGCCCGGAGCCGGGTCCGGCCGCTGCGGCGGATCGCGCTGCTCTCGGCCACCCTGGTTCTCTGCTGCACGGCGCTGATCTCCGGGCCGATCGGCCTGCTCGTGCCTGCCCTCGTGCTGATGGGGTGCGTGACGATCAGCTGGAACGGCCTCTCGTTCGCGGCGGCGGCGGAGGCCGCCGGTCATGCGAGAAGCGGGACCTCGATCGGCTTGCAGCAGACAGCTCTCGCGATCTCGGGCGCGGTCTTTCCGGTCGCCTTCGGAGTCCTGGTCGCCGCCACGTCGTGGCGCGCAGGGTTCGCGGTCGTTGCGCTCTTTCCGCTGCTGGGCTGGCGCATGCTTGCCACGGTGCCCGGCTAACCCGTAGAGAATGCGCAGATGGACAGGGTCGCCGAACGCCTCGAAGCCATCTACGCGATCAGTGCGACCAGGATTGGCGGCTCGGCGGAAGAGGATGCGGCGCACGAGCTCGCGGCTCGCTGGATGGCGGAGGCGGGCCTCGAGGTCGAGACCGACGGCGCCGGCAATCTCTTCGGCCGACGGGGGAACGGCGAGCTCTGGCTCGGCTCGCATCTCGACTCGGTCCCGAACGGCGGTCGCTACGACGGCGCGCTGGGGGTTGTCGGCGCGATCGAGATCGCGGAGCGCGTCGATGTTCCCCTGACCGTGGTTGCGTTTCGCGACGAGGAGCGTGGGTACGGCGGCAGTCTTGCCCGGGTCGAGTTCGGTGAGTTGCCGCGCGCGTTCCTCGAACTCCACATCGAGCAAGGGCCGGTGCTCGATCGCATGGACGCGCCGCTCGGGATCGTGACGGCGATCGCGGGCCAGGCTCGCGGCGAGGTCGTCTTCTCGGGCCGCGCCGATCACGCGGGCACGACTCCGATGGATGCGCGCGCCGACGCGCTCGTCGAGGCCGCGCAGTTCGTCCTCCGCCTCAGTGCGATCAAACGGCCCCGTACGGTCGCAACGGTCGGGCGCCTCGAAGTGGAGCCTGGCGCTGCGAACGTCGTGCCGGCGCGTGTGACCGTTTCGGTCGATGCGCGGGCCGCGACGGCGGCCGACTTCGATGCGGTGATCGCCGAGATCGGCTTCGACCCTGTTTGGCGGATCGAGCCGGTCGAGATGCACGGCGCGCCGCTCGACGCGCTTCGAGCCGTCGTCCCAGGCGCTCCCGAGCTTGCGTCGGGCGCCGGTCACGACGCTGGGGTTCTCGCCGCGGCCGGCGTGCCGAGCGGGATGTTGTTCGTCCGCAGCCGTAACGGCGGGATCAGCCACTCGCCCGACGAGCTTTCGTCCCCGGAAGACATTGCGCTCGCGCTCGATGCGCTCGAGCGCGCGGTCGTTAGGATCGCCGGATGACGGACGAGCGCGAGATCATGACCTGGCAAGACCTGGGTGATGGCGCTCGCGAGCTCGCCGAGCTGGTCCATCGTGACGGCTATCGACCGGACATCGTCCTCGCGATCGCCCGTGGCGGGCTGCCGGTCGCAGGAGCCCTCGCCTATGCGCTCGGTGTGAAGAACACGTTCACGATGAACGTCGAGTTCTACACGGGCGTCGACCAGCGGCTCGAGCTGCCGATGCTGCTGCCACCGGTCCCGGATCTGATCGATTTCGCGGAGACGAACGTCCTGATTGCAGACGACGTCGCCGACACAGGCGCGACGCTCGCGCTCGTGCAGGACTTTTGCGCCGGCAAGGTCGCTGAGGTCCGCTGTGCGGTGATGTACGAGAAGTCGCGCTCGAGCGTCCAGTGCGAGTACGTCTGGCGGCGCACCGACAACTGGATCGTCTTCCCCTGGAGCGCGCAGGCTCCGGTCGGCGATCGGCTCGCGGAACAGGTCTGACGGTTCGATTGTGACAACGGCGTGACTGCGATAGGGTCAGCGGCTCGGAGCGGCTCGATCGCCGGTTCGGAGGCAATGTGGCCTCGGTGACGCTCGTTTGCGTTGCCGGGGCCTTTTTCGTTTCACAAGCACACGAGATCGGAGGGATCGAGTGAACAGGAGCAGAAAGGTTGCGCTCGCCGGATTGACCTTGGCGACCATGGCGGTCGCAGCGACGGCATTGGTCGTGGCAGCGGTGAGCTCGGCGAAGCGGACCGACTCCCCGTACAAGGTGGCCTGGATCCTCGTTGGCCCCCACAACGACGGTGGCTGGTCGCAGGCGCATTACGACGGCATGAACTACGTGCAGAAGGCGCTCGGCTCGAAGGTCCAAGTGACCTACAAGGAGAACATCGCCGTCGGGACGCAGT
>DASZPQ010000018.1:0-1759 GCA_035550275.1 Gaiellaceae bacterium
GGGAGATGGACGAACCGTCGACCGTACTCAATGTCCGGCGGGACCCCGCGCAGAGATCGGGAGAGCGACAGACTCACCCTGCGCTGCGGATCGAGTGGCATCGCGACGTCCGACGCATCGGCCAGGTCGCAGCTCTCCCGACGCTCGCGCCCTCCGAGATCTCTCGAATGTCGGAGCCATTCGATCCAGCGAAGGACGTCGTCCTGTCTCGCGCTCCGTTCTTGACGGTGGTCGACCGGGGAGGGCCGGTGGAGCTCCGACCGCTTGTGACGAGGATGCCGATCGAGGTCAACGGCAGGCCCTTCGTCCAGCCGCTGACCTTCTCCGAGCGGGAGGTCTCCGCCGGCGTCATCATCCTGCTTGCTCACGAGATCGTCGTCTGCCTCCACCGGATCGAGACCCCGGTCCAGCGAGGGCCCACACTCGGCTTCGTCGGGGACAGCGACGCGATGGAGCGGGTCAGACGGCAAATCCTGAGCGTCGCCGATCTGGACACCACGGTTCTGGTGCGCGGCGCGACGGGCACCGGAAAGGAGCTGGTGGCGCTGGCCGTTCGGTCCCGGAGCAAGCGCGCCAACGGGCCGTTCGTGAAGATCAGCCTGGCTGACGTTCCGGGGCAAACCGCGGCGTCCGCGCTCTTCGGCCACGAGCGGGGTTCGTTCACCGGCGCGGCGCAGGCGCACCCCGGCCTCTTCGTCCAGGCGGACGGCGGCACGCTGTTCCTCGACGAGGTCGCGCTCGCGGCACCCGAGGTGCAGAACATGCTGTTGCGGGTGCTGGAGACGGGCGAGGTGCACACGCTCGGCAGCAGCCGAGATCGGAAGGTCGACGTGAGGGTGATCGCGGCGACGGACGAGAAGCTGGAGGCGGCGGTCGCGGAGCGGAGGTTTTCGGAACCTCTGCAGTATCGTTTGAGCGGCTACGAAGTCCGGCTGCCACCGCTCCGGGAGCGCCGAGAGGACATCGGACCCCTGCTTCTCCACTTCCTCCAGCACGAACTCGCCGCTGTCGGCGCCAGCGATCAGCTCGCGCCGCGCGATCTCGGCGAACGCCCCTGGCTGGAGGCGCCGGCGGTCGCGACCATCGCGCTCGGCGAGCTCCGTGGCAACGTTCGCGCGATCCGGAACCTGGCCAAGCAGCTGGTCATCTCGAGCCGCGGCTCGCGACACGCCCGCGTCGACGACATCCCTCGGCAAACGATCGTCGCGGAGGAGTCGAGCCCGCCTTACACCCCGGCGTCGTCCTGGTCGCGCCAGCCCGGCACCGTGAGCGACGCCGAGATCGAGGCCGCGCTCGTCCGCAACGATTTCAACTTCGCCGCCGCGGCCAAGCAGCTCGGGATCCACCGGGGGACGCTCTACGACCGCCTGCGCAAGAACCCATCGATCGCCCGGGACGCTTCGACCCTGACGGACGCCGAGATCTTGGAGAGTCACCGCCGTCACTCGGGCAAACTGGCGGCGATGGCGGCCGACCTTCGCGTGTCGCGCAAGAGGCTGGCCGCTCTCCTGAAGCTGGCGCTGGGCAGGCGCCCGCGGTCTTGATCTGCCGGCCCGATCTGTCGGTCCAGCTCCGATCCGTCGCCCTCGCCGACAGGTCTATCGGTGGCACGGGGCCTGCGATGCCCAGAATGGCGGGGATTCCGGCGCCGAAAGGCCTGGCACGGACGTTGCCGTAGGGACCGTCCATGAAAAACACTTCACTCGCCATTCTTCCCACATCCCATCAACGCTCGCCTCGAAAGGAGGTCATCGAGAGC